>NZ_JBMDKJ010000012.1:0-154573 GCF_057809655.1 Niveispirillum sp. FG148 | reverse complement strand
GCTTGGCTCACGCCGCACGCCCGGCGGGCCGGCAGTCGCCGGCCATGATTTCTGCAGCGGTCAGATTGGTTGGTCCAAATTGGCACCTTGTCGCAGGCAGAACACTTGACCTGCCGACTTTTCCGTCGCAAACAATCGTTACGTTATAACATTTTCAATGGTGAAGTGAGATGCGGAACGGCAAGCGCTGGGTGAAGCGGATGCACGCGCTGGCGGCCGGAACGGCCCTTCTGTCCATGCCGGCCCTGGCCCAGAACGCCCCTATCGCAGATAGCGGCAACCATGACCGGGTGGACGAGATCGTCGTGACCGCCTCCCCCATCGGGGCCAAACGGTTTGATATCCTGCAGGGCACTTCCACCCTGTCGGGAGAAGCGCTGGACCGGTCCCTGTCCACGACGCTGGGTGACGCGCTGGACAAGCTGCCCGGCATGTCGCAGACGGCCTTCGGCGCGGGCGCATCGCGCCCCATCATCCGCGGCCAGGGCGGGGACCGCATCCGCATCCTGTCGGGCGGCATCGGCAGCATCGATGCCAGTTCCACCAGCCCCGACCACGCCCCGGCCGTGGACCTGGACACGGCCAGGAAGGTGGAGGTGGTGCGCGGGCCCGCCACCCTGCTCTATGGCAACAATGCCGCCGGTGGCGTCATCAATGTGCTGGACGGGCGCATTCCCATCGCGGAACCCAAGGACGGCTTTGCCGGCATGGCCCGCGTAACCGTGGGCAGCAATGCCAATGAACGCTCCGTGGCGTCCAGCATCGATGCGCAGCTGAACAGCCCGTTCGTCCTGCATCTGGACGGCTATTACCGCAAGACCGATGATTACAAGGTGCCGGGCCATCTGGAATCCGCGGCCCTGCGCGCGCAGGAGGAGCATGAGCACGCGGAGGCGGAGGAGGCCCGTAAGGATGTCGCCAACAGCGACCTGACCCAGAAGGGGGCCACGGCCGGCCTGTCGCACATTGCCGACTGGGGTTTCCTGGGCGTGTCCGTCAGCCGCATGGACAGCAATTACGGCGTCCCGGCCGGCCACAGCCATGAAGATGGTGGCGGGGAGGAAGGCCCTGTCCGCATCGACCTGGGCCAGACCCGCGTCGACCTGATGGGGGAGATCAACAAGCCGTTTGCCATCTTCGACACCACCCGCGTGCGCTTCGGCTGGGCCGACTACAAGCATACGGAGCTGGAGGATGGCACGCCCGGCACCCGCTTCCTGAACAAGGGCTGGGAAGGCCGCCTGGAATTCGTGCAGAAGCCCTTTGGCAACCTGTCGGGCGCCATGGGTGTGCAGGCCACCAAGCGCGACTTCCAGGCCATTGGCGAGGAAAGCTTCGTTCCGCGCAGCACCACCAATCAGGCCGGCATCTTCACCCTGCAGCGCCTGGATCTGGCGCCCTTCGCGCTGGAAGGCGGCGTGCGCCTGGAACAGCAGAACATCAAGGCCAGCAGCGTCGACTATGACCGCGATTTCACCACGGCGTCCGTTTCGTTCGGCGCATCGCGCCAGCTGGGCGACGGCTGGATGACGGGCGTCAGCCTGTCGCGCACCGAACGCGCCCCCAACGCGGAGGAGCTGCTGTCCGACGGGCCGCACATGGCCACCAGCACCTATGAGTTGGGCGACAAAACCCTGTCCAAGGAAACGGGGCTGGGCGTGGAAGCGACCCTGAAGAAGACGGACGGCCCCGTCACCGCCACCTTCAACCTGTTCTTCAACGATTATGACAATTACGTCTATGAGCGGCTGACAGGGGCGGAACAGGATGGCCTGCCCGTGGCCCAGTTCACGGCCACCGACGCCCGGTTCTGGGGCTTCGAGGTGGAGGGCGAGGCCAAGCTGTTCCGCAATGACATGGTGACGGTCGCACTGGATGGCGGGCTGGATTATGTGCGCGCCACCGACCGGTCCAACCACAGCCCGCTACCCCGGATGCCGGCCCTGTCGCTGCGCTCCGGTCTGGCGGCGGAATTCGCCACCGTCTCCGCGCGCGTGGAAGGGGTATGGACCGACAAGCAGAAGCGCACGACGGAATTCGAGCTGCCGACCGACAGTTCCACCGTCTTCAACGCCTCGGTCGACTGGCACCCGCTGGAAAGCCAGGATGTCACCCTGCTGCTGGAAGCCCGCAACCTGACGAACGAGGAAGTGCGCTACAGCACCTCCTTCCTGAAGGACGTGCTGCCCCAGCCCGGCCGCGACTTCCGTCTGACCCTGCGAGCGGGGTTCTGAGGTCGCCGCGAACGCAACCCGTTCCCCCTGGAACAGACCTTGGTGCCGGCCTGTCGTCTGTGTTAGGACGCAGGCCGGCAGCATAAACAGCGCCCCGCCATCGGGGCCGTTCATAGGGGAAAGTGGGAGATGACGAAGCTTGTCCTGATCCGCCATGGGCAGAGCGTGTGGAACCAGCTCGACCTGTTCACCGGCTGGACCGATGTGGACCTGTCGCCGCAGGGCGTGGAAGAGGCCAAGGAGGCCGGCGTCAAGCTGAAGGCCGCCGGCTTCGATTTCGACGTCTGCCACACCTCCGTGCTGAAGCGCGCCATCAAGACCAGCAATCTGGCCCTGGAGGCCATGGACCGCATCTGGGTGCCGCAATACAAGAACTGGCGCCTGAACGAACGCCATTATGGCGGCCTGCAGGGCCTGAACAAGACGGAGACGGCAGCCAAGCATGGTGCCGATCAGGTCAAGATCTGGCGCCGTTCCTATGACATCGCCCCGCCCGTCCTGGCCGAAGACGATGAGCGCCTGCCCGACGCCGATCCGCGCTATGCCGATCTGTCCAAGGATCAGCTGCCGCGCACGGAAAGCCTGAAGGATTGCGTGGCCCGCGTCGTCCCCTACTGGACCGACGTAATCGCCCCGCAGGTCAAGGAAGGTAAGCGCGTGCTGGTCGCCGCCCATGGCAACAGCCTGCGCGGTCTGGTCAAGTACCTGTCCGGCATGGGCGACGAGGAGATCGTGCAGTTCGAGATCCCGACGGGCAAGCCCATCGTCTATGAACTGGATGCCGATCTGAAGGCGCTGAAGCGGTATTTCCTGGATTGATCGGGATGGGGGGCGCCCGCCGTGGCGCCCCCTATCTCAACACCGCATACGCATAATCATAGAGCGGCTGGAACCCCAGCCGGCGATAAAGCGCCAAGGCCGGTGCATTGACAGTGCCCACCTGCAGATAGGCGCCCACCACCCCCTCACCAGCCGCCCGCGCCATCATGTCGACCATCAGGCGCCGGGTCAGGCCACGGCCCCGGCGATCGGGCCGGCAGGCCACCTTGAAGAAGCCGACCCAGCCCCGGTCCAGCACGGCCAGACAGGCCGCCACCGGCTCCCCGTCCTCCAGCAGCAGCGCATAAAGCGGCCGGGCAACGATGCCCGACAGGATGGCGGTCAGGGCAGGCAGTTCCGCATCGGCCACCGGCACCATGGTGCGATAAATCGCCAGCCAGGCCGGATCGAACCGGTCCACAATCCGCACATCGGAATCCGGCCCCGCATCGGCCCGGTCAAGGCTCCGCAACAGCACATGGCTTTCGCTGGCGGTGCGATAACCCCGGCCCCGCAGCCGGTCCGTCAGATCGGGCGGGCACAGGGGCGTCAGGCGGAACATCGGGGGCAGTCCCTGTCTGCGATAGGTCGCCTCCACCATATCAATTACAGCGTCGTCAATGGCGGCAATGGGGACCACGGCATTGGCGGAGTTGGCGCGCCCCGTATGCCCGTCGGCAAAGTACAGCGCCCAGCCGCGATGGATCAGCCGTCGCGGCGCCGGCCAGGCCGTCATGGACAGGTCTTCCAGAAAGGCGATGTCATCCAGGCAATCACACGACAGCATGCTATGCCGTTCCTTCGGTGTAAAAGGCGGGGAGAATTATCGTGCCATGCCGAAAAACAGGGGCGCCATGCCAAGGTAGGGGGGCCGTCACGCCCCCTACCGCACTGCCGAAGCGTTGACGAGACGGGGGGTTCGGCGTAAGTCACTCGAGCGATTTCTTTGTCTCATAAGCTGCCGGTGGTCTTGCCGCCGGGCGTCGCCTCCCCTGGCGGGGGTGGGGCGTGGGGTTTACCCTGGCAATCATCAAGGACGAAAGAGAGATGACCGACACGCCTGCGGCCCGACGGCAACGGCCCTTGTCCCCCCACCTGCAGGTCTACCGGCTGCCGCTGCCGGCCCTGACGTCCATTGCCCACCGCATCACCGGCGTGGGTCTGACCGTTGGCACCCTGCTGCTGGTCTGGTGGCTGGTCGCCGCCGCGGCCGGTCCGGATGCCTATGCCTGCGCCACCAACTTCATCGGCTCGCCCATCGGGCTGCTGCTGATGTTCGGCTGGACCGCGGCGCTCTGGTACCACCTGTTCAACGGCATCCGCCACCTGATCTGGGACAGCGCCAAGATGCTGACCCTGGAACAGTCCTATTCCAGCGCCAAGCTGGTCATCGGCGCTGCCGTGGTCGCCACACTGGCGACCTGGGTCGTGGCTTTCGCGGCGTGACGGGGGAACAGATGGCTAACGATACCAACAGCTTCCGCACGCCGCTGGGCCGCGCCCGCGGCCTGGGCTCTGCCAAGGTCGGCGCCCTGCACTGGCTTTCCTACCGCGTGGCCTCGGCCGGTCTGGCGATCCTGACCGTGCTGTTCATGATCCTGGTGATCAGCCTGATCGGCGCGCCCTATGAGGAGGTGGTGGCCACCTTCAAGCGCCCGTGCCCGGCCATCCTGACCGTGCTGTTCCTGGGCTTCCTGTTCCATCATGCCGCATACGGTATGCAGGAAGTCTTTGAGGACTATATCCATGGCAAGGTGGCCAAGGTGGCCGTGATCGGCCTGACCAAGCTGGTCGCCCTGGTGCTGTTCCTCGCCGGCGCTTTCGCCGTCCTGAAGATCGCTTTCGGAGCCTGATGAACATGGCGACCGCTTACAAGATCATCGACCACGAATATGACGTCGTCGTCGTGGGTGCCGGTGGCGCCGGCCTGCGCGCCACCTTCGGCATGGCCGAAAAGGGCCTGAAGACGGCCTGCATCACCAAGGTGTTCCCGACCCGCAGCCACACCGTGGCAGCGCAGGGCGGCATCTCGGCAGCGCTCGGCAACATGGGCAATGACGACTGGCGCTTCCACATGTACGACACCGTCAAGGGGTCGGACTGGCTGGGCGACCAGGACGCCATCGAGTACATGGTGCGCGAGGCCATCCCCGCCATCATCGAGCTGGAACACCAGGGCGTGCCGTTCTCGCGCACGGCCGAGGGCAAGATCTACCAGCGCGCCTTCGGCGGCATGACCACCGAATATGGCAAGGGTCAGGCCTACCGCACCTGTGCGGCCGCCGACCGTACCGGCCACGCCATGCTGCATACGCTGTATCAGCAGAGCCTGCGCCACCATGCCGAATTCTTCATCGAATATTTCGCCCTCGACCTGCTGATGGACGAGGAAGGCGTGTGCCGCGGCGTGCTGGCCTGGAACCTGGACGATGGCACCATCCATCGCTTCCGCGGTCACCAGACGGTGCTGGCCACCGGCGGCTATGGCCGCGCCTATTTCTCCGCCACGTCGGCCCACACCTGCACGGGTGATGGCGGCGGCATGGTGCTGCGCGCCGGCCTGCCCCTGCAGGACATGGAATTCGTGCAGTTCCACCCCACGGGCATCTACGGCTCCGGCTGTCTGATCACCGAGGGTGCGCGCGGCGAAGGCGGGTACCTGACCAACAGCGCCGGCGAGCGCTTCATGGAGCGCTATGCCCCGTCCGCCAAGGACCTGGCGTCGCGCGACGTGGTCAGCCGCTCCATGACCATCGAGATCCGTGAAGGGCGCGGTGTCGGTCCCAACAAGGACCATATCCACCTGCACCTGGAACATCTGGCACCCGACGTCATCCATGCCCGCCTGCCCGGCATCGCCGAAAGCGCGCGCGTGTTTGCCGGTGTGGACGTGACCAAGGAGCCGATCCCGGTTCTGCCCACCGTCCATTACAACATGGGCGGCATCCCCACGAATTACCGTGGCGAGGTCATCCGTCCCACCGCCGACAATCCCGACCAGGTCGTCCCCGGCCTGATGGCCATTGGCGAGGCGGCCTGCGTGTCCGTGCATGGCGCCAACCGTCTGGGTTCCAACTCCCTGCTGGATCTGGTGGTGTTCGGCCGGTCGGCCGCCATCCGCGCGGCGGAGATCGTCACCAAGGGCGCCCCGCACAAGACCATTTCCAACGACAGCACCGACAAGGCGCTGGCCCGTCTGGACAAGGCCCGCTTTGCCAAGGGCGGCACCCGCGTGGCCCATCTGCGCCTGGAAATGCAGAAGATCATGCAGAATAACTGCGCGGTCTTCCGTACCGGCGAGGTGCTGGACGAGGGCGTGGAGCTGATGAAGAAGGTCTGGGAAAAGCGCCCGGACGTGTCTGTCAGCGACAGCTCCATGATCTGGAACAGCGATCTGGTGGAAGCGCTGGAACTGGACAATCTGATGTACCAGGCCGTTGCGACCATCAATTCCGCCGCCAACCGTCAGGAATCCCGTGGCGCCCACGCGCGTGAGGATTACAGCGAGCGTGACGACGAAAACTGGATGAAGCACACCACCGTCTGGGTGGATGAAACGGGCAAGCCCAACATCGATTATCGCCCGGTGCATCTCTACACCCTGACGAACGAGGTGGAAGTGTTCCCGCCGAAGAAGCGCGTCTACTAACCGTCACGATCGTTTGAGAGGGCTTTCATCCCATGGCTGAATTCTCCCTGCCCGCCAATTCGAAGGTCGTGCCCGGCAAGACCATCAAGTCGGCGACTGCGGATGCCAAGCGCACCCGCACCTTCCGCATCTACCGTTATGACCCTGACTCGGGCCAGAACCCGCGTGAGGACAAGTACGAGATCGACCTGGACAAGTGCGGTCCGATGGTTCTGGACGCGCTGATCCACATCAAGAACGATGTGGACAGCACGCTCACCTTCCGTCGTTCCTGCCGTGAGGGCATCTGCGGCTCCTGCGCGATGAATATCGACGGGCGCAACACGCTGGCCTGCCTGAAGCCGATCGACGAGGTGAAGGGCGACGTCAAGATCTACCCGCTGCCGCATCAGCCGGTGGTGAAGGATCTGGTGCCCGACCTGAACCAGAACTATGCCCAGCTGGCCTCCATCAAGCCCTGGCTGCAGACTCAGAGCACGGCCCCGTCGCGCGAACGCCTGCAGAGCCCGGAAGAGCGCGCCAAGCTGGACGGGCTGTACGAGTGCATCCTGTGCTTCTGCTGCACCACGTCCTGCCCCAGCTATTGGTGGAATGGCGATCGTTACCTGGGTCCGGCAGTGCTGCTGCAGGCCTATCGCTTCATCGCCGACAGCCGCGATGAAATGACGGGAGAGCGTCTGGACGCGCTGGAGGATCCGTTCCGCCTCTATCGCTGCCACACGATCATGAACTGCACCCAGACCTGCCCCAAGGGTCTGAACCCCGCCAAGGCCATCGCCGAGATCAAGAAGCTGATGGCCGCCCGCGCCGCCTGAGGCGAAGCGGAAGGTTGGAAAGGCAAGGCCGCCGGGATCGCTCCCGGCGGCCTTTTCTATGCGACCGACCGACCGGAGCCACACCAGAGGCGATACTTGCCCGCCGTTTCCACCACCCCTATAAAGGGGATGCAGAAATCACGCGAGGCTCGCTATGCGACGTGCCGCCTTGGGGATCGTCACCGCCCTGGCCCTGCTGACCGGCAGTGCGATGGCCCAGCAACCGCTCACGCCGCCACCGCTGGAAGCTTTTGCCCGGCTGCCCGCCGCCGATAGCCCGAAATTGTCACCCGACGGGCAGCATGTGGCCTTTCTGGCCTCCGTCGGGGGGCGGCGCATGCTGGTGGTCAAGACGCTGCTGGTCGGCCCGCAGCCAGCCGATGACCGGGTCATCGCCCCGGAAGAAGGGGATATACGCTGGTTCACCTGGGCCAAGAATGACCGGCTGCTGATCGGCGTTGGCGGCACCGGAGAACGGATCCGCAGCGTACGCTTCACCCGCGATTTCAGCGGCGCGCTGAACAGCCCCTCCTTGAACCTGCCCGGGGTGCAGGTGAAAAAGGTGCTGACGGAAGAAAGGCGCCTGCTGGCCGTCGATCTGGACGGGGGCAACGCCAGGGAGATCGGACGGCGCAAGCCGTTTGATAAGCTGTCAGATGCCCTGCTGGGCGACATGGTGCTGTCCATCCTGCCCGACGATCCCGACAATATCCTGATGATGATGCAGGAGGACCGGTTCAGCCCGCCAAGCGTGGCCCGGGTCAATGTCCGGACCGGGGACCGCACCACGATCCAGAATTCCCGCCCCTATGTCACACGCTGGGTTGTTGCAGCGGACGGGACGGTACGCGCCGGCATGAAGATTCGCGACAGTGTCGCCACCATCATCGTCCGCGGCCCTGATGGCGAATGGATGGATATCGGCAGCGCCGATCTGACCAAGGGCCAGGAAATGCGCGTGCTGGGCGGGCCGCGCGACCCGGATATCCTGTATGTCGCCAGCCGGCACGAAAGCGACCGCTGGGCGCTTTACACCTATTCCATCGCGAAGCGGGGTTTCGTGGGCCAACTGGCAGAGCACCCGCGTTACGATATTGACGGCCTGGCGTCCCTGGATGGGGTACCGGTGGGTGCCACCTTCCTGGGCGATCTGCCTGAGCAGATCCTGTTTGATCCACAGGATCAGCAGACGCTTGCCGCCATCGACAAGGCCGTCCCCAACAGCCGGGAAACCATTGCCAGCCGGTCGCGTGACGGGCGCTATCTGATCATCATCTCACGCGGGCCCACGATGCCGCCGCGCTATCACCTTTTTGACCGGCAGACGGGCGGCCTGAGCGCATTGGGTGAGGCCTACCCTGAACTGTCGGGCCAGGTCCTGGGCCGACGGTCCTATGCCGCCTATCCCGCGCGCGACGGTACCGCCATTCCCGCCTACATCACCCTGCCGCCCGGCCGCGAGGCGCGGCAACTGCCCTTTGTCATCCTGCCCCATGGTGGACCAGCGTCGCGCGATGGCCTGGGCTTCGACTGGATGGCACAGTTCCTGGCCAGCCGCGGCTATGGCGTGATCCAGCCGAATTTTCGCGGCTCCACCGGCTATGGCAAGGCCTTCGAACAGGCCGGACGCGGCCAATGGGGCGGCCTGATGCAGGATGATCTGGTCGATGCCGCGCGGTTCCTGACCGGGCAGGGTCTGGCCGACCCCGGCCGCCTGTGCATGGTCGGCGCCTCCTACGGTGGCTATGCCGCCCTGGTGGCCGGTTTCCGCGATCCGGGATTGTTCCGCTGCGTGGTCAGCATCAATGGCGTGGCTGACCTGACGGCGCTGTTCGATGACGCCCGCTATTCACAGATGCGTGACGCCACGCGCGCCTCCTTCGGCCGGGACCGGGATGCGGTGGAACGATTGTCCCCGAAGGCGCGGGCGGCGGAATTCACCGTCCCCGTCCTTCTGGTCCATGGCACCGACGACACGGTCGTCCCGGCGGATGACAGCCGCGACATGGCCACCATCCTGGGGAGATACGGCAAACCCCATCGCCTGGAACTGATCGACGGGGGAAGCCATTGGCTGACCACGGCGCAGGAGCGCATCACCGTCCTGAAGGCTGTGGAGGCATTTCTGGCTGAGCAGATGGGTCCGCCTTCCTGAAACCGCCCCCGCGGCGATCTGAAGGAATGGCGGGTCGATCAGCCCGGCACGGCCTGCGTCAGCACGCCGTCGACAATGGTACAGCGCAGCGCCCGGCGCTGCGGCGGCTCGAAGCTGTCCTTGCGGCTGGCCATGGTAAAGGGCTGGAAAACGGACTGCGTGCCGCCATTGGTGGTCAGTTCCGGCAGGTCGAACGCGATGCGGTAGCGATCGCCGAAGGACCGCTCCACTTCCCGCCGGCAGATATCGGTGGCGGTGCGCGGCACCCGGTAATTGCCATGGTCATACTCACCATCATTCACATTGACCGAACAGCCACCCAGCAGGCCAACCGCAGCCGTCGCCAGCAGGGCAAGAGTGGAAACCCGAGAAATACGCGCCATCTGCGCCCCCATCATTGCAAGATGGCAAAGGATGCCGGGAGCGGCTGCGGCAGCGCAATCACCGTTACCCTGGCGTTACCAAGTGAATTCAAAAGGAAATAGGCACCCGGTCCTTGCCCACCTTTGTTGCTGTCGGGTTTCGACCCGTAATGCCAAGTTGCGACGTGTGAAACTCATCGCAACTTGGTTCGCCCGTTGAGCGCCCGCGCGCCCAGGCGCCAGGGTTGGTCGGCCAGCAGCAAAATCTGCCCGAATATTGCCCTAGTCGCGGACATAGCCAGGCACAGAGATTACGCCACAAGCCATAGTCCCCCTTGCGAATGACATAGGGGCGGAAGAGCGGAAACACACCGAGGATGATTGTATTTCCAATGGTTCTGCGACTAAAATAAACAGCAGGATCTTCCACAGGGCTCTTGGTCGATCGCCTGTTGCGGGGAGTCGGTCCATGTCGATGCCCATCCAGCCCGCGGAAACGGGCATTTCTTCCGATGAACGCTTTCGCCTGGTTGTGGAGGCCGCCCCCAACGCCATGGTGATGGTCGACAAGGACGGGCTGGTGGTCATGGTCAATGCCGCAACGGAACGGCTGTTCGGCTATGACAGGGCCGATCTGCTGGGCCAGCCGGTGGAAATGCTGGTACCAGACCGGCATCGAAGGGACCATGCCGGTCTGCGCCGCGGCTTCTTTCAGCATGCCCACAGTTCCCGGCCGATGGGCGCCGGTCGCGACCTGTTCGCCCGCCACCGGGATGGCAGCGAGTTTCCGGTGGAAATCGGCCTGAACCCCATCCAGACGGATAGCGGATTGATGGTGCTGTCGGCCATTGTCGATATTTCCGACCGGACGCAGAAGCTGCAACGGCTGAACGAGGCGCTGCTGGACCGCACACGGGAACTGGAAGCCGTAAACCAGGAACTGGAGGCCTTCGCCTATTCCGTTTCCCACGATCTGCGGGCGCCATTGCGCAGCATGGACGGGTTCAGCCTGGCCCTGCTGGAGGATTATGCCGACCGGCTGGACGAAACGGCCAAAGATCACCTGACCCGCATCCGTCGGGGCGCCGTGCGCATGGGGCAGTTGATCGATGACCTGCTGAAGCTGTCGCGGGTGACCCGATCCACCATCACCCCGATGCCGACGGATCTGTCCGCCATGGCGCGCGAGGTGGTGGATGATCTGCGGCAGCGCGACCCCGCACGACCGGTGTCCGTCACCATCGCCCCTGGTCTGCACGCGGTCGTCGATCCCCGCCTGGTCCGCGTCGTGCTGGACAATCTGCTGGGCAATGCCTGGAAGTTTACCGGCCGCCGGGCCGACGCCGCCATCGCCATTGATGCGGGCACCGTGGACGGCCGGCCAGGTTTCCAAGTATCGGACAATGGCGTCGGGTTCGACATGGCCTATGCCCACAAGCTGTTCGCCCCCTTCCAGCGGCTGCATGCCACCAGCGAGTTCGAGGGCACGGGTATCGGCCTCGCCACTGTCGCCCGCGTCATCCGCCGGCACGGGGGCGAGATCCATATCCAGTCCGAAGCCGGCAAGGGCACCGTTGTCTCCTTCACCTTGGCCCCTGGGGAGATGATCCATGGCTGACGGCAGAGTGCTGATCGTCGAGGACGATCCCGACGACGAGGCCTTGATCCTGCGCGCCTTGAAATCCGCGCATCTGTCCAATCCCATCGACATTGCCCGCGACGGGGTGGAAGCCCTGGCCTACTGCCTGGGAGAGGACGGGGCACCACCGTCGCACGCCCTGCCCGTCGTCGTGCTGCTGGACCTGAAACTGCCCAAGATCGACGGGCTGGAGGTGCTGCGGCGGCTGAAAGCGGCGGAACGTACCGCCCACATGCCTGTGGTCATTCTGACCTCTTCCGATGAGCAGGAGGACATCCTGCGCTCCTACCAGCTGGGCGTGAACTCCTATGTCCGCAAGCCTGTGGATTTTCAGCAGTTCACGGCCGCCGTCACCCAGCTGGGCCTCTACTGGACCTTGATCAACCAGCCGCTGCGGGAGACGGGTCGATGACACAGCGCAGACCCGTGCGCATGCTGCTGGTGGAGGACAGCGACCTGGACGCGGCCTGGCTGATCGAAAGCCTGCGGCGCGGCGGCCTGGACCTGGCGGCAACACATGTTGAAAGCCGTGAAGGCGTGGTGGCGGCCCTGGGCCGGCAGCCCTGGGACATTGTGCTGTGCGATTATTCCATGCCATCCCTGTCCCCCAATGACGTGATCGCCCTGGTCCGGCAGCACGACCCTGACCTGCCGCTGATCGTGGTGACGGGCACGATCGGGGAGGAAGCGGCCGTGGCCCTGATGCATGCCGGGGCCGCCGATCTGGTGCTGAAGGACCGCATCGCACGCCTGCGGCCCGCCATCGAACGGGAACTGGCAGCAGCGGCGACGCGGCGCAAGGCCCATATCATCGAAGCGGCACGGCAGCAGGCCGACATGGTGCTGCGCTCCATCGCCGCGAACATCCCCGGCATCATCTTCCGGCGGTTCATGACGCCGGACGGAATGGTCCGCTACACCTTCATGCAGAAGGAGTTGCTGGCCGATTTCATCGACATGTCGGACCTGGCCGACCCCGCCAACCATCCGCTGGTCACGGCCGCGGGAGCTACGCTGCTGCGCGCCATCCATCCCGACGACAGGCGCCGTTATCGGGAGGAGATGCAGCGGTCGGCGTCCGATCTGGCGCCCATGGCGGTGGAGTTCCGGCTGGTCACGCCGTCCGGCGCCACCCGCTGGCTGCGATCCCAGTCACAGCCGGAGCGACTGGCCGATGGATCGACACAATGGGATGGCATCGCCCTGGATGTGACGGAACTGAAGGCGGCGGAGAGTGTGCGCGATGAGTTGGCCTATTTCGATCCCGTGACGGGTCTGCCCAACCGCACCCGCTTCACCCGGCTGCTGTCCGACGCCCTGGCCGCCGTGCCGGCCCATCGCCGCGAGGCCCTGTTCTGCGTCGGCCTGGAATCCTTCACCGACCTGCAGGATGGCTGGGGTCTGGCCGCCACCGACGCGCTGGTGCGACAGGTGGCGGCCAGGCTTCAGAACCTGCTGGCCCCCGGCGAGGTGCTGGCCCGGCTGGAAAGCGGCTATTTCTGCGTGCTGCTGCCCGACGCGCCCGATGACCTGGCGACCCGCCTGCGGGAATTGCAGGGGGCCTTTGACGCGCCTTACTGCGTAGAGGGGGTGCAATTGTATCGCCGCGCCCTGGTCGGGGTCAGTGTCCATCCCGTCGACGCGCGCGACGCCGCGGAGATGCTTCAGCATGCCAGCACGGCCCTGCATCAAGTAAAGCCGGGCGGCGTGCCCTTCCGGCTTTACGCGCCGGACATGACCCAGCGGGTGGTGGAGCGGCAATGGCTGCAATCCGAACTGGGGGCCGCCCTGGGGCGCGGGGAGATCGAGCCCTTCTTTCAGCCCATGGTGCATCCCGTAAACCACCGCATCATCGGGGCCGAGGCGCTGGTCCGCTGGCGGCACGGGGCACGCGGCCTGATCTCCCCCGCTGATTTCATTCCGGCGGCCGAACAGGGCGGACAGATCGTCGAACTGGGCCGGGAGATGCTGTGCCTGTCCCTGGCCCAGGCCGCCCGCTGGCGCGCCGAGGGTCTGTGCGATTTCCCCCTGTCGGTGAATGTTTCCGGCATTCAGCTGATGCGGCCGGATTTCAGCGCCCAGGTGCTGGAACTGCTGGACCTGCTGAACCTGCCCATGGCGGCGCTGAAGCTGGAGCTGACGGAAAGCACCATCATCCGCGACGATGACACAGTGCTGCGCAATATCGCCGATCTGGCGGACCGGGGCGTCACCTTCGCGCTGGATGATTTCGGCATGGAACATTCGGTGTTCAGCCGCCTGTCCCAGCTTCCCATCGACACGGTCAAGGTCGACAAGTTTTTCATCGGCCAGATGACCCGCAACGAAGCGCACGCCGCCCTGGTCCAGGCCATCGTCGCCATGGCCCATGCCATGCGCAAACAGGTGGTGGCCGAAGGGGTGGAAACGCAGGAAGAACTGATCTACCTGCGCGCCTATCAATGCGACGCCCTGCAAGGCTATCTGTTCAGCCGCCCCGTGCCGGCGATGGAGATGGAGGGGCTGTTGCACCGGGGACGGCTGGGGTGAAATCCAGGTGCGGAAAGTGCAATTAAACAAAGTAAATCATATAATTCGCGCGATTAATTGACATTTTCCAGAGCCGAACGTCCAATTTTAACTATGCCATTCATATTCTTATTATATAAATTTTAATCATGTTATTTTATTGTGACAGCCTTTTGCCATTAACACACCCCATAAAGATAATTGAAAAATTGCAACAACCCTCTGGGGCCGAAACGCATGTTATCACGGAAAATTCCAGCCCTAAAAGGGTGCATGGCATTCATACCGCACCACATATAGCCACACGGCACTTTGGCCTACCCAACAAGTTGACAATCTCCACCCTATCCGTCACCAATCAAAGGGGATGCATAGGGCAAGGAGAGGGGCAAAGTGCTGGGGCTGCATACACCACAGGAACGTTTGGTGGCCAAGACATTGACCCTAGCGTTCTTAAGTTACATGCTGATTCGAACACTCGTCGCTCCTGTCGGCGTATTACTCTCAGGAACTTCCGGGCAATCAGGATCGGCAGCCTTCGCCGATGCATATGTTGCAGCTTTTCATACAATTTTTTTCGACTACAGTGTCGTTGGTGAAAAATCAAATGCGATTGCCTCGATAATATCTGTAATTAAGGCAGGAATTGCATGCATCCCAGCAGCACTGGGAAAATTGTTCATGAAACTTGACACTAGCGCTGGAAACGAAAATCATCCGGCCAGAGAATTAAATGGATCTGGAAAATGCGCCATAATAATATGTCTAATTGCCGCACTATCAAGTGTAATTGGGATATTTACGATTAATCAGTTTGGCATAAACATGCTCGACGATCGGGAGGTGTCAATATTATCAAAATCATCCGAAACAATGTTCACTATGCTTTCTATTTACATCAGTATTCTGTTCGGACACAAAGCTGTGAAGGGTGGGTCATGAGATTCGGTGGGATTATCCTTTTCCTGGCTTATATCTGCGCACTGCCCGCTGCTGCCCAGAGAGCTGACATTCGCCCCCTTAATCTTAGTGAGGCCATCACTGCAAAGTTTGTAATGATACATGAAGGGAAAGTTCTAGATGGAGATGTATTTACCAAGATTCCTTTCAGCGAAGGTGCACTGTACGAAGAATTTTCCATCCATCGGAAGACACCTGATGGGGGATATGAATCCACTCCATTTACATATTTTACCATTAGCATCTCATCTCTCGACAAGGCATTGAATATGCCTACCTTGAATTTTAGGAACAGATTTCAGGGCGAGGAATTTCGGACAGGCGCGCCTAAGGTCTACAATACAAGACTGTGGAATACTGACGACTCATTTCAGATGAAGGCCATATCTGAGGCAATGATGCGAGCAGCGGATCTTTTGGATGCGGCGGAAGCTATGGCTGAAATTGAGGAGTCATCATCTTGCCGGGACAGGGACACCTACGGCGTGGCGTATAAATTTGCAGAGGGATACAATCTGCTCAATGAGCTTCGCCTTGTTGGAATGGTTATTAAGAAAAATACTATTTTATGGCCATACCTTATGAAATCAACACAGATTCTTCAAAAATACACTACAGTCTGCGCCAAGATTATTGGCGGTGAAGATTCCAGTCGAGTCAAGGACACAAGGGAGTTACTCCAACGACTGGAAGACATTGAAGCAAATTACTTCAAAAGAGCCTATGAATTCCTCTCGTCAAAGCAGGGCTTCGCCACAATTGGAAGTTGCAGAAGAGTAAAAGCCCTTTATGACGCCAGTACGGGCACTTCATCGTCGTCCCATGACGTGTTCTGGGCAAAGCAGGCTATTGAGCGCGGTATGCTCAACATGCAATCCGTCAATGACCTATACAAATTCTGCCCATCAAGATCAATGAAACGGTAGATCCCTCAAAGAAAGAAGCAGAGAAGAAGAAATAAGACCTACCCAGAAAAGGAAAGCGTTGAACATTTATGAATCAGCAGGACCAGGCCATATTGCTTCTCACTCGGCCTATATTTGACCCCGCGACGCCACCAACCCCACAATATCAATCGACAGCACCACATCCCCCGCCTGGTTCCACAGCTCGCGGCGGAACTTGACGATGCCACGGCCGCCCTTGCGCGAGGGCGTCAGGTCCAGGATCGTGTCGGTCAGGAACAGCGTATCCCCTGCCCTGACCGGCTTCTGGAATTTCAACTGCCAGTCAAAGCCGCCAAGGAAGGCCCAGGGGCGGCCGTCCTTGGCCATCGTCTCGTGCCCCAGAATGTAGGAGAGCGAGATGGTGTAGCCGCCGCTGGCGATCAGGCCGCCGAAATGGCTCTGTGCCGCCGCGTCTTCATCCACATGGAAATCCCAGGGGTCGTAGCGGCGGGCGTAATCCAGCATCGCCGCACGATCGACCGTCAGGGTGCGCGACCGCTGCACCTCGCCCACGGCCAGATCATCGAAGAAGGTCCGCCCGGTCATGGTGCCGGCGTTTCCCCGTCGGTGCCCGGTTCCGGCTTCTGATGCTTCATGATCACGGGGATCTGGGCGAGCGAGAAGGCGATGGACAACGGCATGATGCCGAAGACCTTGAAATTCACCCACATCTCGGTCCCGAAATGGCGCCAGACGATCTCGTTCAGCACAGCCAGAAGCAGGAAGAACCAGGCCCAGCGCACCGTCAGGATGCGCCATCCGGCGTCTTCCAGGTCGAGTGCGGCCCCCAGCACCACCTTCAGCAGGTTGCGCTTCAGGTAAAGGCCCACAAACAGGGTGGCCGACAGCAGCAGGTTGACGACCGTCGGCTTGATCTTGATGAACAGTTCATCATTCAGCCACAGGGTCAGGCCCCCGAAGACCAGCACGAAGAAGCAGCCCACCAGCGGCATGACCGGCAGGCGCCGTTCCAGCAGCCAGTTGACGGCCAGGGCCAGCGTGGTGGCGAGCATGAACACACCCGTGCCGGCCATCAGGCCGAAGCGGGAATTGATGACGAAGAACAGGGCCAGCGGCCCCGCCTCCAGAGCCAGTTTCAGCAGCGGATTCATGGAAGCCAGCATGTACCCGTAACCGGGACGCCGCACCAGCGCAGAGTTGCCTTCGATGCGGCGAAACTTCGCTTCCCCCGGCGAATTGAAAGGAGTAAAGGCGAGGCATCCAGGTCGTGTTTTTGCGGGGGAGAAGGCCGATGATCCGCGCCTACCGCATGGTTGAAGGTCGCAACGAGCCCGTGGACGGCATGCCGTCGACGGAGGCTTTGCGACAATCCTGTTGGATCGACCTGAACGCCCCCAGCGCCGCCGACCGGCAGCTGGTGGAGCAGACCTTCGGGATCGAGCTGCCGACTCGTGAAGAGATGCGCGAGATCGAGCTGTCGTCGCGGCTGTACCGCGAGGCGGGCGGCGCCTTCATGACGGCCACGGTCCTGTGCCGGGCCGATGCGCCCGTGCCGGAGACGATGGACATCACCTTCGTGCTGACGGGGGAGACGCTGATCACCCTGCGCTTTGATGACCCCAAGCCCTTCTACGGCTTCCATAATCAGGTGACGAAGCAAAGCGTGAAGCTGGAGAACGGCGTTTCCGCCTTCATCTCGCTGCTGGATGCCATCCTGGACCGCATTGCCGACGTGCTGGAAGGGGCGGGCCGCGACGTGACCGCGGTCGCCCGCGAACTGCTGATCGAGGGGCACCAGGGACATCTGAATTCCGACCAGCAGCATCTGCTGCTGAAGCGCATCGCGCGTGCCCATGACCTGACGGCCAAGGCCCGCGAAAGCCTGGTGACCCTGACCCGCATCATCGCCTTCACCGCCACGGTGCGCGAAATGACCAACGACAAGGGTCTGCGGGCACGGCTGAAGACGCTCAGCCAGGATGCGCAGTCGCTGACCGACTATACGGCCTTCCTGTCGTCCAACATCGCCTTCCAGCTTGACGCGCTGCTGGGCGTGGTCGGGATCGAGCAGAATAATATTGTGAAGATCTTCTCGATTGCGGCCGTGGTCTTCCTGCCGCCGACGCTGGTCGCCAGCATCTATGGCATGAATTTCCATTTCATGCCGGAACTGGACTGGGAATTCGGCTACCCGATGGCCATCGTCCTGATGATCGTGTCGGTCGTGGTGCCGTTTCTGTATTTCAAGCGGCGCGGCTGGCTGTAGGGGCTGGCGGTCGGCCCTTGGCGCCAAACCGCCGATGTAGTAACGTGACTACATTCTGAGGGAGGCGCGCCCATGCCCGTTACGACCGTATCCAGCCGAGAGCTGAATCAGGATGTCGGCAAGGCCAAGCGGGCCGCCGAGCATAACCCTGTGGTCATTACAGATCGGGGCAAGCCCGCCTTCGTGCTGCTCTCCTACGCGGAATACCAGCGCCTGACCGGTGGGCAGAAGCGGAATCTGGTCGACGCCCTGTCCATGCCCGGCATGTCCGAGATCGACTTCGATCCACCCAAGGCAGCGCTGCAGCTTCGGGCGGAAGATTTCCCCTGATGTACGTCCTGGACACCAATGTCGTTTCCGAACTGCGCAAAGCAGGCGACGGCAAGGCCGATCCCAATGTCACGGCATGGCTGTCACAGCAGAATGCCGACCATTTCTATCTGTCGGTTATCACCTTGATGGAACTGGAGATCGGTACTCTGCGCGTACAACGGCGCGACGCCACACAGGGCGCTCTCCTGCGCAAGTGGCTGGAGAGCATGGTGCGTCCGGAATTTGCCGCACGCCTGCTGCCCGTGGATGAGGCCGTCGCCACGCGCTGCGCGCGACTGCATGTCCCCGATCCACGGGCGGAACGGGATGCCTTGATCGCCGCCACGGCCCTGATTCACGGCATGTCGGTCGTCACCCGCAACATCGCGGATTTCTCCGCCACCGGCGTGGGTCTTGTGAACCCCTGGGACGGGCCGAGCGGCACCTGATGGTGCGGCGGCCAGGTGTCTCGCTCCCGGCCGCCCCTCTTGCCCTCACTCCGCCGCTTGGCTGATCGGGGCGGTGGGCTGGCGCCAGCGGGACAGAAGGTCGGCTTCCGCCGCCTTGGCCTTGGCCAGATGTTCTTCCTTCACATGGCCGTAGCCGCGGATCTGTTCCGGGATGGCGGCGATGTCGACGGCCAGATGCATGTTGGCGGGCGACAGGCCGGCCAGCAGCTCCTCCACCACCGCGATATAATCGGCAATCAGCTGCCGTTCCATCACGCGTTCGGGATTGCGGGCGAAGATGTCCAGCTTGCCGCCGCGCAGCCCCTTCATCCGGGCCAGCATCTTGAAGCCCAGCATCATGGCGGGCCCGAATTCCTGCTTCTTCAGGTGGCCGGTGACGGGGTCGCGCGGGGCCGTGGCCGGCGGGGCCAGATGGAATTTCAGCTTGTAATCGCCTTCGAACTGGCTCGCGATCTGGGCCTGGAAACGGCCGTCGCTGTACAGCCGCGCCACCTCATACTCGTCCTTGTAGGACATCAGCTTGAACAGGTAGCGGGCGACGGTACGGGACAGCGCGTCGCGGCCGGGCGTGCGCTCCGCCTCCACCGCCATGACGCGATCCACCACGGCCTTGTAGCGGCCGGCATAGGCGGCATCCTGATAGTCGGTCAGGAAGGCGACACGGCGTTCCACCATCTCCGCCAGCGTTTCCGACGTGCGGCGATGGCCGAAGGCACCGGACTTGTCGGGCTTGGGCGTCGCCGCCTCCAGCACGCGGGCCAGATCCAATGCGGCGCGGCGGCCCCAGCGGAAGGCATCCATGTTCATCTTCACCGCCGCGCCATTCATCTCAATGGCCTTTTCGATGGCAGCGGCGGAGGTGGGCACCAGCCCCTTCTGCCAGGCATAGCCCAGCATGAACAGGTTGGTGGCGATGCTATCACCGCAAAGCGCCGTGGCGATCTTCTGCGCATCGATGGCCGATACGGCATCCGCCCCGCCCACGGCCGAGGCGATGGTGCGCGTCAGGCCCGTGGACGGCACGGTGGCGTCGGGGTTGGCGATGAAGGCCGCCGTCATCGTTTCCGCGGTATTCACCACGGCTTGCGTACGGCCCGGGGCCATCTTGGACAGGGCGTCGGCATTGGCGGCCACGACGATGTCGCAGGCCAGCACCAGATCGGCGCCACCGGCCACAATGCGGTTGGCATGGATCAGATCGGGCCGTTCGGCGATACGCAGATGGCTGGTCACCGACCCGCCCTTCTGCGCCAGACCGGCCATGTCCATGGCCGTGAAGCCGCGGCCTTCCAGATGCGTGGCCATGCCCAGGATGGCGCCGATGGTGACCACACCCGTGCCGCCGATACCGGTGACCAGGATGTTCCACGGCTTGTCCAGCACGGGGATCACGGGTTCCGGCAGCGGGCCCCAATCGTCGCCCTTGGCGGCGGCCGGCTTCGGCTTCTTCAAGGACCCGCCTTCCACGGTCACGAAGCTGGGGCAGAAGCCCTTCAGGCAGGAAAAATCCTTGTTGCAGGCCGACTGGTCGATCTGGCGCTTGCGGCCGAATTCGGTTTCCACCGGCACGATGGACAGGCAGGAGGACTTGGCCGAACAATCGCCGCAGCCTTCGCAGACCAGTTCATTGATGACCACGCGGCGCGCCGGATCGGGATACTTGTTGCGCTTGCGGCGGCGGCGCTTCTCGGCGGCACAGGTCTGTTCATAGATCAGGATGGTGACACCCTTTTCCTGCCGCAGATCGCGCTGCACCTGATCCAGCTCGTCACGGTGGAAAATCTTGGTGCCATGCGGCAAGCCGCGACCCAGCCCGTACTTCTCCGGCCCGTCGCTGACCACGACGATGCGCGACACACCCTCCGCGTCCAGCTGCTGGGCGATGTCATAGACGGACAGGGTGCCGTCCACGGGCTGGCCGCCCGTCATGGCGACGGCGTCGTTATAGAGGATCTTGTAGGTGATGTTCACCTTGGCCGACACGGCGGCGCGCACGGCCAGGATGCCGGAATGGAAATAGGTGCCGTCGCCCAGATTGGCGAAGACATGGCCTTCCCCGGCAAAGGGCGACTGGCCGATCCACTGCACGCCCTCGCCGCCCATCTGGCTGAACACCTCCGTGTTGCGGCCCATCCAGGTGACCATGTAATGGCAGCCGATGCCGGCCAGCCCGCGGCTGCCATCGGGCAGGCGGGTGGAGGTGTTGTGCGGGCAGCCGGAACAGAAGAAGGGCGTGCGCACGGTCGTGGACGACGCCGTCGTCTGGTTCACCCGATGCTCCATCCGGGCCAGCCGTTCCGACACATAGTCGTTGGGCCCAAAGGACAGGATGCGCGCGGCCAGGACGCGGGCGATATCGACGGGGTTCAGTTCCGCCTTTTCCGTGAACAGGGGCCTGCCCGTATGATCGGTCTTACCCAGCACGCGCGGCCGGCGGTCCCAGTGGAACAGTTGCTCCTTGATCTGGAATTCCAGGACGGAGCGCTTTTCTTCCACCACCAGCAGTTCGTCCGTCACGGACGCAAACGCGCGCATCCCTTCCGGCTCCAGCGGCCAGGCCAGCGCCACCTTATAGATGCCCAGGCCCCAGTCGCGGGCCATCTCCTCGCTGATTTCCAGCTCGTCCAGGGCCTGACGCACATCCAGGTACGATTTGCCGATGGTGACCAGGCCCAGGCGCGGCTGGGGATGGCCGAAGACCACCTTGTCCAGCTTGTTGGCCCGCGCGAACGCCTTGGCGGCGTTCAGCTTCCAGTCGATCATGCGGGCTTCCTGGATCAGCGGCGTGTCATGCAGCCGGATGTTCAGCCCGCCGGGCGGCAGTTCGAAATCGGTCGGCTCCTTGATCTCCACACGCAGCGGGTCCAGTTCCACAATGGCCGTGGTGTCGATCGTGTCGGCGATGCAGGTGAAGCCCACCCAGGCGCCGGCATAGCGCGACAGGGCAAAGCCGACCAGTCCCATATCCAGGAATTCCTGCACGCCGGCCGGATTGATGGTCGGCATGAAGGCATGGATGAAGGCCTGGTCGGACTGGTGCGGCAGGGTGGAGGATTTGCAGCTATGGTCGTCGCCGGCAAAGGCCAGCACGCCGCCGTGCCGGCTGGTGCCCGCGAAATTGGCGTGTTTCAGGGCGTCGATGGACCGGTCCACGCCCGGCCCCTTGCCATACCAGATGCCGAACACGCCATCGACCTTGGCGCCCTGCCATAGGTTGACCTGCTGGCTGCCCCAGACGGCAGTGGCGCCCAGTTCCTCGTTCACGCCGGGCTGGAAATGGATGCCGCCCTTCGCCAGAAACTTGCGCGCCTGCCACAGGGCCTGATCATAGGCGCCGAGCGGCGAGCCGCGGTAGCCGGAGATGAAGCCGCCCGTGTTCAGGCCCATGGCCTGATCGCGCTGCCGTTGCAGCATGGGCAGGCGCACCAGGGCCTGCGTACCGGTCATGAAGGCCCGGCCCTGCTGAAGGGTATATTTGTCGTCCAGCGTGACGGTCGCAAGCGTGCGGGCGGCGTTTGCCATTGTGACCCCTCCCCTATCGGGCCGCTCTATCGGACCCGAATATTGACCCTGTCTGAGGTGGACCGTAACCCACAAAATAGGTCAATTCTACTGACTTATTTTCGAACCCGTTCGAGCGCTGTCAGGTGCGGATTCGTGCACAGATTCCGAAACTTGTGGGGCATTATTACTGCTGCGGTGCGGTGGTGCGGCGCAGCAGTGAAACATGGAGTCGCGGGAGTCGCCGGCGGGGCAACAGGTCACGGCCCGCATCCGTGCTATACGTCCGGGCTGATGTTTTTTCCCACCCCTTCGCTGGTCCGGGTTATGTATGGTTTCAATGTACTAACCCTGGACGCAGCACCCGAGACATCTGTGGCAACCGGACAAGACCTGAAGCAGAGCTTGGTTTTGCACCAGCGCTTCCTGGAAGGCCGGCAGGGCGGCCAGCGCCTGGATTGGAAATCCATGGATCTGCGGGATGCGCGGCTGGAACGGGCCGACATGCGCACGGCCCTGCTGAGTGGCGTCAACCTGGAAGGGGCCGGCCTGCGGGCCGCCACGCTGGACGGTTCCGACCTGTTCGGCGCCAACATGGCGCGGGTCGATCTGAAGGGTGCCAGCCTCATCTCTGCCGACCTGCGGGGCGCCAATCTGGCCGGCGCCAATTTGCAGGGCGCGCAACTGGACCGGGCCGACCTGCGCCAGGGCCAGCTGGTGGTCTGGGTTGGCAAGGTGCAGCAGAGGATCGTGCGCACGGCCGATCTGGCGGGCGCCGACCTGTCCAGTGCCTCCCTGGCCGGGGCGGACCTGAGCGGGGCCGATCTGCGCAATGTCAATCTGGCCGGCGCCGACCTGCACGGGGCACATCTGTTCGCCGCCAACCTGTCGGGCGCCGACCTGCGCGGCGCCAGTTTCCAGCAGGCCAAGATGAAGGGCGTCATCCTGGACAATGCCAGGGTGACAGGGGCTGATTTCGCCCGTGCCGATCTGCGCGATGCAAGGCTGCGCAACGTTTCCCCCACCGATGCCAATTTCAAGGCCGCCTATACTGACGGCGCCATGTTCAGCGCCGACCATGGCAAACTGGCGCCGGAGCTGCGCGAAGCGATCGCCCTGCATCAACGCTGGATCATCTCCAACGGGCAGGATGGCAAGCGACTGGTCATGCGCCGGGTCGATCTGACGGGGGCCGACCTGACCGGCTGTGACCTGTCCGGGGCAGAGCTGCTGCAAGCCAACTTCGACAAGGCCAATCTGCGCAGCTCCGTCTGGCGCATGGCGAAACTGACCGGGTCCAGCTTCCGCGGCGCCGACCTGCGGGACAGCGTATTCGACGGTGCCAATCTGGCCCGCTGTGACCTGCGGGAGACCAGCCTGCTGGATGCCCATTTCGCCGCCGTACCGCTGCATGACGCGGACGGCAAGCCATTGGGCAAGGACTGGCCCGCCGACCTGCGCGACACCAATCTGGCAGGGTCCGACGCGCGCGGGGCCATCATGCGTCATGCCCTGCTGGTTGGTGCCAATTTCACCGGTGCCAATTTCGCGGCCACCGACCTGCGCAGGGCCGTCATGGACCCCGGCAGCGACCGCCAGTCCGAGCTTCGCCGCGCCCGTTTCGACTGAGGCCAAACGACAGGTGACGGCGCCCCCAGGCGTGGGATAGGGTTGCTGCAACAAACCGGTTCAGCATTCCGAAGATACAAATGGCCAAGCACAAGCCCGACCCTGCGACCCTGCCCTATCGCCCCTGTGTCGGCATCATGTTGATCAACCGCGACGGTCACATTTTCGTGGCCAAGCGCACCGACACGCCGGACGCCTGGCAGATGCCGCAAGGCGGCATCGACAAGGGCGAAACCCCCGCCATCGCCGCCCTGCGCGAGCTGGAAGAGGAGATCGGCACCGCCAAGGCGGAACTGCTGGCCGAGAGCACGCAATGGCTGTCCTACGACCTGCCGACCCATCTGCTGGGCAAGGTCTGGGGCGGCAGGTACCGCGGACAGACCCAGAAATGGGTGGCCTGCCGCTTCACCGGGACCGATGCCGATATCAATATCGAGACCGAACATCCGGAATTCGACGCCTGGCAGTGGGTGCCGCTGGACAAGCTGACCCGGCTGATCGTGCCCTTCAAGCGCGCCACCTATGAACAGGTAGTGGCCGAACTGGGCCATCTGGCCGTTCCGATCTGACCGGAGGGGGCATGGCGGCGGCACCCGGTCAGATCATTGTACAGCTTCTGCAGGCGGGCCTGGCCGCGCAGAAGGCGGGACGTTTTCCCCAAGCCGAGCAGGCCTATCGCCAGGTCCTGTCGATCGACCCCCGCAATGCCGACGCCTTGCAGCTTCTGGGCCTGCTGGCCAAGAATATGGGGCGACCGGATCTGGCCCTGACCTTCATGCAGCGGTCGCTGGACAGCAACCCGCGCCAGCCGGGCGTGTGGAGCAATCTGGGCAATCTGCATCTGGCCGCCGACCGGCCGGAAGAGGCCCTGCCCTGTTACGACCGCGCCCTGTCCCTGACGCCCGGCAATGCCGAATTCCACTATCACCGGGGCAAGGCCCTGCACGCCCTGCGCCGGCTGGAGGACGCGGAGGCGGCCTGCCGGACCGCCCTGCGTCTGGCCCCCGCCTATGTGCCCGGCCTGTTGATGCTGGCCCTGGTTCAGGGCGACAGCGGCCGCGCAACCGAGGCGGAGATGACCCTTCGCCAGGCCCTGGCCCTGGCACCCGACCATCCGCTGGCCCTGATCAACCTGGCGTCCAATCTGCGTCAGCAGCACCGCTACGCGGAAGCCGAGCCGCTGTGCCGCCGGGCCGTACAGGCAGCGCCGACAGCGAAGGATGGCTGGCTGCTGCTGGGCAATATCCTGGGCGACCTCAGCCGGTATGAAGAGAGCATCGAGGCGTTCCGGGCCGCCATCGCCCGCGATCCGCTGGACCGCGACGCGCACCGCAATCTGGCCCGGCGCATGTGGACACTGGGCCGGCTGGACGAGGTGTTCACCGCCATCTATGCCGTAATGGAAGCACAGCCGCGGTCGGCCCGGGCCCTGGACATCGCGGCGGAGCTGCAGGCCGAATTCGGCTTCGTCGACGCCGCCCTGCAGAACTGTGCCCTGGCGCTGGCGCTGGCCCCGGACGACCCTGCCGTGCTGCGCCGGCAGGCAGCGTTGATGCTGCGGGCGGATCGACCGGCGGAGGCGGTGCCGCTGCTGGACCGGCTGACGCGCATGCATCCGGACAATATCCCGGTCCGAAATGATCTGGCCCTGGCCCTGACCCGTTCGGGGGACCGGGCGGCCGCGCGGGTGGTCGCCCAGCAAACGCTGCGGCAGGCCCCGCATGACCAATATGCCCTGGCGCTGCTGGCCACACTCAGCCGGTTGGAAGGCGGCGATGGCGGGCACGGCATGGATCTGGACCGCTGTGTGGCCGTGCTGGACCTGCCGCCGCCGGAAGGCTGGGACAGCCTGGACGGGTTCCTGGGCGAGACGCTGGCGCTGCTGGACCGGCTGCACGACACGGTGAACGAGCCGATCCACCTGACCCTGCGCAAGGGTACCCAGACCAGCGCCAATCTGTTCGCCCATCGCGACGATGCCCCGCTGGTGGCCCTGCGCGACCAGATTCTGGCCGCCGTCCAGGCGCATATCGACAGCATGCCGGACGACAAGGCCCATCCGCATTTTGGCCGCCGCCGACGGGGGCTCAGCTTTGCCGGCTCCTGGTCGTCGCGGCTGCGCGATGGCGGTTTCCACACCCACCATATCCACCCGGAAGGCTGGATCAGCGGCGTCTATTATCTGCAGGTTCCCCCGGCCGCCCATGCTGGCGACCAGTCCGGCTGGTTGACCTTCGGCGTGCCCAATCTGGGGCCGGAAATCGACCTGCCCGCGGTTCATGCGGTACAGCCGCAGCCGGGGCGGATGGTGCTGTTCCCGTCCCATTACTGGCACGGCACCGTGCCGTTCCAGGATGAGGTGCCGCGCATCACCATTGCCTTCGACCTGATACCGGTCTGACCCGACCGCGCCCTGTTATCGCCGGTCGCGCAGTTGCAGCTCGAAATTCAGCGAACTGCCATAGCCATAGTCACGATAGATGATGGCCGCCGGCGGCCGCGGTGGCGGCGCATAATAATAATAGTAGGCCGGGGGCGGCGGCGGCGGCCGGTAATAATAGGGCGGCGGGTAGTACCGGCCCCGATCATAGCCATGGCCATGATAATAATGGTGATGATGGTCATGGCCGCGGCCATGCCGATGATCGCCCGCCCATGCCGCGCCCAGCGGCATCAGGGATGCGAACGCCGCTGCGACAGCGGCCAGAATGATTGTCTTTTTCATGTGCCGATCCAATCCACTGCCATGGACATGAGGATCAGGCTGATCCCCCATCACGGCCGGATTGCGGCAGCGGGGCGGCGGGAAAGCGCCTGCCCCTGTGACATTTCATGGGACCAAATAAACGAAGGCGTCGGCGGCCCCCAAATGAAAATGGCGGGGCCGAAGCCCCGCCATTCCCATACGCTTGTCCGGTGAGGACCAGATCAGAACTTGACCTGGGCGCCCATGAACACATAGCGACCCATCGTGTCGTACGTGCCCGGATAGGTGTTGCCGTTACCATAGACCGAAGCCAGGACGGACGACAGCGGCGGATCCTTGTCGAAGACGTTGTTCACGCCGGCCGAGAAGGACAGGTTTTCGATCGGGCTGTAGGTGGCCGCCAGATCGAAGTAGTTCATCGCCTTCAGCTTTTCGTTCAGCGGATTGACCGTGCCCTTCAGCAGCGGGCTATCCGAGGTGCCCTGCGCCTTCACGGCGTCGATGTAACGCCAGGAAACCGACAGGTTCACGTCGAACGGGGAAGCCCAGGTGGTGCGGAAGCGGTGACGCCATTCGGGGGTCGGCACGCCGCAGGTGGCACCATGCAGGCCCACGCAGTCATACACGCCTTCGCCCGGCAGCGGCTCGCTCTCGGCCGATTCCATCCAGGTACCGGCGAAGTTGAAGCCCAGCGAGCCCATGTCGTTCACGCCGACATCTTCCAGGTCGAACTTGTACGCCAGATCGACGTCGATGCCCGAGGTGGACAGCGAGGCGATGTTGACGTTGGTCGCCTTGACATTGGCGATGGTGCCCAGCCACAGCGAACCGGACGTCGGATCGCGGGTGATCAGCGAGCAGAAGGACTGGTTGCCGGTGGTGCCGCACAGGTTGACCGCCAGATCCGACGGGACGGTGCCGATAACGTCCTTGATCTTGATCTTGAAGTAGTCAACCGTCAGCGACAGGCCATGGATGGCCGCCGGGGTGGCCACGAAACCGATCGAGTAGGTGTCGGAGGTTTCGGGCTGCAGGTTCGGGTTACCGCCATCCAGCGAGTTGTACTGGCCGGCCGGGTTGTCGATGATCTTGCCGTACTGGGCGGCCGAGACGCCCGTGTTCGCGCACTGGGCGGCCGTGAAGACCGGGGTTGCGCCAGCGCAGGGATCATAGTCCATGTTGAACAGACCCAGGCCCTGCGGCGTGTACAGTTCCTGCACGTTCGGGGCGCGAACGGCGCGGTTGTAGCTGCCGCGGAAACGCAGGTCGTCGATCGGGGCCCAGTCACCGGCGATCTTGTAGGTGTCGGTGCCACCGAAGTTGGAATAGTCGGAGTAGCGGTAGCCCAGGTCCAGGGTCAGCTGCTTCACGAACGGAGCGTCTTCGACCAGCGGGACGCGCAATTCGCCGAACAGTTCCTTGACGTCGAAGCCGCCGTCAACACCCAGCGTCGGACCACCCTGACCAGCCAGATCGCCGGAGGCGAAGGCGCTGTCCACGGTACGGGACAGGTGCTCTTCACGGTATTCGGCGCCGATGGCGATGGCGATGCCCGTGGAGGCCGTCGGGATCGTCAGGCCATAGTCACCCAGGTCCTTGGAGATGCTGCCCGAGGCGATCTTCTGCTCGGTATAGCCGCGCTGGAAGCCCGGGGTCTGCAGGAAGTCCAGGGCAGCCTGGGTCACGCCGTTCGGCGTGAAGATGTTGTACGGCGCGCAGCCATTGCTGTCGTCACGGCAGACGATCTGGCCAGCGGCGTTGGTCGTCGCGTCCAGGGCCTGGCCGATGCGGGAGATGGAGAAGTCGTTGTAGTAGGTCTGGGCGAAGTTGACGCGGGCATACTGGCCATAGACGTCATAGTCCCAGCCGCCGACATCACCCTTGAAGCCGCCGACCATGCGCCAGGAGGTGTGCTGCAGGTCGGACTGACGACCGCCACCTTCCACGTTACGACGCAGCAGGGTCATGCTGACCGGGTTGCTGGTGCCGGCCAGCGTACCGCAGTAAGCGGTCTTCTGGGCGGCCGTCAGCATCGGGTTGTCGCAGCGGATATTGAAGGTCTGACCGAAGATACCCGACGGAGCGATCTGGGCGACCGTCTGGTCGTCCATGAACATCAACTGGGTATAGGCGGTGACGTTCTCGTTGATCTCGTACTTACCGAAGGCGCCCAGGGTGTAGCGCTCGTCCGGACGCTGATAGTAGTTCAGCGGGCCGAAATTGTACGGCTGATAGTAGGCAACGACATTGCCGTTGGCATCGATCTGGGCATTGCCCGGGGCCTTGCCGCCGCCGACGGCAGTGGCGATGATATGCGTCGGGAAGGACGTGCCCGAACCGGAGCAGTTCCACACGCCGGCGCCGGCAGCAACCGTACAAGCGGAATAGTCACGCTCGGACTGCAGGATGGCGTCGATCTTGCGGTAGCCGGCATAGAGCGTCACGTTGCCCTTGCCGTCTTCCGTGGAGGCGCCCATCACGACGGTGGCGTCGCGGGTGAAGCCGTCCGTCACGCTGTCGTCGGGCAGCGGGTACTTGCCACGGTTCACGGCGTCCTGCGCCATGCCGTTGTCATTGTTATGCTGGTAGAAGGAGAACTGGTAGTCGAAGGCCACGCCTTCGAAATCGTCCTTCATGATGAAGTTCACAACGCCGGCGACGGCGTCGGCGCCGTACACGGCGGAGGCGCCACCGGTGGCGACTTCAACACGTTCGATCAGGGCGCCGGGGATCTGGTTGATGTCGGGAGCGGAACCGCCCGAACCCGGCGAACCCGGCGGCAGACGGCGGCCGTCGACCAGAACCAGCGTGCGGACGGCACCCAGGTTACGCAGGTCGATGGTGGCAGTACCGGTCGAACCGTTCGACACCTGGCTGGTCTGCGAGGCGAAGGCCTGCGGCAGGCTGTTGATCAGGTCTTCGACGCGGGTCGTGCCCTGGTACTTGATTTCGTCCTGGCCGACCACGGTGATCGGGCTGGTGGCAACCAGGTTCGGCGAGGCGATGCGCGAACCGGTCACAACGATCTCTTCAATCTCCTGGGCCATTGCCGGAGCGGCGGACAGGGCCACAGCGCTCACGGCGGCGCCGGCCAGCAGGAGGCTGCGGATCGACCGCGCGGAATATACGGACTGCTTCATCTATCTCTTTCCCTTTTCCTGGTGCCCGTTGGTGGACACCGATTGGGTTGCCCCAGTCCCCAGCCACCGTTTATCGGCACCGGGGGCGCCCATGCCCCGGTCGAATCCGGAGCGATGGGCGAGCCGCATAGCTGCTGTCCGCAAATAACAATCTAATCTCTCGCGCTTGCAATAGGTGTTTCACATTGGTGACTCAACATTGCTCGGCACCGTTGCATCTTTGCACTTGCCTAGGTCGAAAGGCAGGGATTCCGCCGGACCGCAATCGCCCCGCCACCGTGGCGCCCCTGCACCCCGGTAACGCACCGGTAACAACGCCTCAGCGGCTCTCCGGCTGGGATGCCGGGTCATTTTGCGATGCAAGAATCGTTACCAACGAAACGTTTAGCCCGTTTTGGCCGGCCTGCTCGGCATTTGTGATCAAATCAGCGGCAACAGGCGTCCAGGCCGGCGCGAAGCGGCCAACCATCGACAGATCGCCCCGAATCGCGAGGTCCAGGGCCGCCCGCAGGTCAGCCAGGGTGGCCCGGTGCAGGTCACGCGACAGCATCCAGCCCCCGCGCGCCGTACGCTCCACCCAACGGGCGGCGCGCAGGGTTTCCAGCATGCCGTCAATGACCGACGCCCCGACGGGCACCAGCCGGGCGATGGCCTCCCGCTTCAGACCCGACCCGTGCTGGCTGGCCTGGTGCAGCGTATCAAGGACCCCCATCGCCACCAGCAGGCGCTGCCCCGACGGCAGGGGCCCTTCCTCCCCATGCAACCGACCGGCCCGCCATTCCGGCAGGGCCGCCGTCACCTCCGCCCCGAACAGGACAACGGACCACAGCGTGTATAGCCAGAGCAGGAAGATGGGCACCACCGACAGGGCGCCATAGATGGCTTCGTAGGATGGGAAAAGGGAAAGGTAGAAGCCGAAGCCGGTCTTGGCTGCCTCTGTCGCCAGGGCCGCCACCATGCCGCCGGCCAGCGCGTCCTTCCACGCCACCTCCCGGTTGGGGATCGCCAGATACATCAAGGTGAAGGCCGCCACCTCGAACAGCAGGGGCACGGTGGCCAGCAGGGTGGCCAGCCCCGGTGCGCCCGCCGCCTTGATCTGGGCCAGCATGCCCGTGCCCAGCGACAGGCTGGCGCCCAGCAGCAGCGGTGCCATGGTCAGCACGGCCCAGAAGGACAGCAGCCGCGTCACGATGGGCCGCGGCTCCGCCGCCCGCCAGATGGCGTTGAAGGCGCCTTCGATGGAGAAGAACAGCAGGATGGCCGTGATCGACAGGCCGATGACGCCCAGGCCCGTCAGGGCGCCGGCCTTGTTGACAAAGGTGGCGGCATAGGCCTGCACCTGATCGCCGACCTGCGGCACCAGGCTTTGGAACAGGAAGCTTTCCGCCTGCTGACGCAGCCGGCGATAGGCCGGGAAGGCCGTGAAGATGGTGAAGACCACGGTCAGCAGCGGCACCAGCGCCAGCAGCGTCGTGTAGGTCAGGGCACTGGCCGACACGAAGCCCTTGTCCCGTTTGAAGCGGCGGGCGGCATGCGCCAGGATGGCGCCGCCATCGCGCAACAGGGGCACCAATCTGCCCATTCCGTCCCCCCAAGACCCTGCCCCGCCCCGCATGCGTTTGACCCTCAATTCCGTTCGTGTAGGATGCGCGCCATTTATGGCCGAGCGGCCATGACGGAGAGAAGAAAATGACGCACAGCGCCCCCACCCCTTCCAGCAGCCCGATCGCCGGTGGCCTGATGGCCGGCAAGCGCGGCCTTATCATGGGTGTCGCCAATGACCGTTCCATCGCCTGGGGCATCGCCCAGGTCGCGGCCCAGCACGGCGCGCAGCTGGCCTTCACCTATCAGGGCGATGCGCTGCTGAAGCGCGTGAAGCCGCTGGCCGATCAGGTGGGTTCCGACATCCTGCTGCCCTGTGACGTCACGGACGAGGCCAGCATCGACGCCGCCTTTGAGACGATCAAGGAGAAGTGGGGCGGCCTGGATTTCGTGGTGCATGCGATCGCGTTTTCCGACAAGAATGAACTGGACGGGATGTATCTTAATACCACCCGCGCCAACTTCCTGAAGAGCCTGGATATTTCCTGCTATTCCTTCACGGCCGTGTCGCAGCGCGCCGTGCCGCTGATGAATGAGGGCGGCAGCCTGCTGACGCTGTCCTACTATGGCGCGGAAAAGGTCATGCCGCACTACAATGTCATGGGCGTGGCCAAGGCAGCCTTGGAAGCCAGCGTCAAGTATCTGGCCAACGACCTGGGCCCGCAGGGCATCCGCGTCAATTCCATCTCCGCCGGTCCGATCAAGACGCTGGCCGCCAGCGGCATCGGCGATTTCCGCTATATCCTGAAATGGAACGAGCTGAACGCGCCGCTGCGCCGCAACGTCACCATTACCGAGGTGGGCAATGCCGGCCTGTTCCTGCTGTCCGACCTGGGCAGCGGCGTGACGGGTGAGAATCTGCATGTCGACAGCGGCTATCACACTGTCGGCATGGTGCAGGTCGATGCCGCCGTGGAGACGGGCAAGCTGCTGGCCGGCATGGGCGAGGGCTGATCGGGTCATGGCGGGCAACAGCTTCGGTACCCTGTTCCGGTTCACCACCTTCGGCGAAAGCCATGGCCCCGCCATCGGCTGCATCGTGGACGGGGTGCCGTCGCGCCTGCCCCTGGACGAGGGCTTCATCCAGACCTTTCTGGACAAGCGCAAACCCGGCCAGAGCAAATATGTCACCCAGCGGCGCGAGCCCGACCGGGTGCAGATCAAGTCCGGCGTGTTCGAGGGCCAGACCACGGGCACGCCCATCATGCTGTTCATCGAAAACGAGGACCAGCGGTCCAAGGATTACGGTGACATCAAGGACAAGTTCCGTCCCGGCCATGCCGACTATGCCTATCAGGCCAAGTACGGCATCCGCGATTATCGCGGCGGCGGCCGTTCATCGGCCCGCGAAACCGCCAGCCGGGTGGCGGCGGGCGCCGTGGCCCGGCGCGTGCTGGAAACCGTGCCCGGCGGCGGCATTTCCATCCGCGCCGCCATGGTGCAGATGGGCCCGCACAAGGTCGACCGGTCCCGCTGGGACTGGGCGCAGGTCGACGAAAACCCGTTCTTCTGCCCCGATGCCACGACGGCCGACCTGTGGGCCGATTACCTGGACGGCATCCGCAAGGCCGGATCGTCCGTCGGCGCCGTAATCGAGGTGGTGGCCAGCGGCGTGCCCGCCGGCTGGGGCGAGCCGATCTATGACAAGCTGGACAGCGATCTGGCCCGCGCCATGATGACCATCAACGCCGTCAAGGGCGTGGAAATCGGCGCCGGCTTCGACAGCGCCTGCCTGACCGGCGAAGAGAATGCCGACCAGATGCGCCTGGGCGCCGATGGCAAGCCCGTCTTCCTGTCCAACCATGCCGGCGGCATCCTGGGCGGCATTTCCACTGGCCAGGAAATCGTTGTTCGTTTCGCTGTCAAACCGACTTCCTCGATCCTGACCCCGCGGCAGACCGTGGATATTTACGGTAACGAAACGGATATCCTGACCAAGGGCCGTCACGATCCCTGTGTCGGCATCCGCGGTGTGCCGGTGGGCGAGGCGATGATGGCGACCGTGCTGGCCGACCATTTCCTGCGCGCCCGCGCCCTGGGGCAGTAAGCACGCCCCCTGTCGGATCGGTTCATGTATCCTGTCCCGGTACTGAACCGACCGGAGGGGACCATGAACCGCGCCGCCGCCTTGCTGCTGACCAGCCTGCTGCTGTCCCCCGCCCCGGCACTGGCCGACGCCAAGGGGCTGACGGCCCAGTCCCTGCTGGACAGCATGGTGACGGGTGACGGACAGCCGTTAAAATATCCCGACGGGCCGGCGCGGGTATCCGCCCTGCTGGTGGAACTGGCGCCCGGCGGGGAGACGGGGCTGCACCGCCATCCCATGCCCGTCGTCGGCTATATCGTGTCCGGCGAGGTGACGGTGTCGGCGCAGGGTCTGCCCGACCGGGTGTTCAAGGCCGGCGACGCCTTTGTGGAGACCAATGTCTGGCACAATGGCCGCAATCTGGGCAAAGAGCCCGTAAAGATCCTGGCGATCTATCTGGGCAGCGACGGCCAGCCGCGAGTGGTGAAGCCGGAAGGCAATGACGGGCATTACTGACCCCTGGATTGCCGGCCGTGCCTTTGCCTATGATGCAGCTCCCGCCCTTTTATCGACGCGACCGCCATGTCCTTCCTGACGCCAGACCAGATCGATGCCTATCACCGCGACGGGTTCCTAGTGATCCCGGATTTTGCGTCGGTCTCCGATTGTCAGGCCCTGATGGCGCGCATATCGACCCTGATCGACGGGTTCGACGCCGATGCCCATGCCTCCATCTTCTCCACCTTGAACCAGCAGAAGACGTCGGACGATTATTTCCTGTCGTCGGGCGATCAGATCCGCTTCTTCTTCGAGGAGGAGGCGTTTGATGAGGCAGGCCGGCTGCGCCAGGACAAGCATCTGTCGATCAACAAGATCGGCCATGCCCTGCATGACCGCGACCCCGCGTTTGACCGTTTCTCCCGCGATCCGCGGCTGGCCGCGATCACCGCCGAGATCGGCATGGCGCAGCCGCTGCTGATGCAATCCATGTATATCTTCAAACAACCGCGCATCGGGGGCGAGGTGGTGTGCCATCAGGACAGCACCTTCCTTTACACCGAACCCATGAGCGTCACGGGCCTGTGGTTCGCCATTGAGGATGCGACCCTGGAAAATGGCTGCCTGTGGGCCCTGCCCGGCGGGCACCGGGACGGGCTGAAAAAGATGTTCAGCCGCACCGACGAGGGTGGCGTACGCATGGATGTGCTGGACGACACATCCTGGCCCGACTGCACGCCCGAGAATGGCTATGTGCCGCTGGAGGCCAAGCGCGGCACGCTGGTGCTGCTACATGGGTTGCTGCCGCATCTGTCGGGCCCGAACCGGTCCGACAAATCCCGCCACGCCTATGCCGTGCATGTGGTGGACGGGGCCTGCGCCTATCCGGCCAGCAACTGGCTGCAACGCCCAGCGGACAATCCCGCGCGGGGCTTTGCGTAACGGTTACCGCCCCAGAGCCCGCCTGCCCAGCACCGGGTCGTCGGTGATCAGCCCATCCACACCCCAACCGATCAGCCGCTGCATGTCAGCTTCCTCGTTCACCGTCCAGGGCAGGACCTTCAGGCCCAGGGCCTGGGCTTCCTTCACCAGTTCCGGCGTCAGGTTGACGTGATAGGGCGACCAGATGGTGCCGCCCGCGGCCTTGATCGCCGCGGGCAAGCTGCCTCCATGTTTCACCGGGTCGAAGCCGGCCGTCCACGGGCTGCTGCCCGTCATCGACACGTTGCTTTCCTCCGGATCGATGATGGTCAGATAGGCCGTGCTGATGGTGGGGGCGATCTGATGCACCACCTGAAGGGTGCGCCAGTCAAAGCTCTGGATCGTCACCCGGCTTTCCATGCCGGCATCGCGCACGGCCTTGACCAAGGCCTTGGCGAAGCTTTCCGGATCAACCGTGTCGGCGGGCGCCGTCGGGTCGATCTTGGTTTCGATATTGAAGCGGACCTTGCTGTCACCCTTGCGCTTCACCAGATCGAACAGGGAGGCCAGCGTGGGAACGCGGGTGCCGTCGATGGATTGCTGACGGGCGAAGCGCTTGGCATAGGCGCTGTCGGGCCGGATGCGGCCGACATCATAGGTCTGGACCTGGGCCAGGGTCAGGCTGTGCCAGGTGGGCTGCGCCCCCTCCACCCATTTGCCCGATACGTCGCGGGCCAGGTTGGTGTCGACATGCCGTTCATGGGCGATGATCAGCGTGCCATCCTTGGTCAGGCCCGTGTCCAGCTCCAGCGTATCCACGCCCAGATCAATGGCTCGCTCGAACGCCGGCAGGGTGTTTTCCGGCCAAAGGGCGCGGCCGCCGCGATGGGCCTGAAGATCGAAGGCGGCGACGGCGGGCACGATCAGCATGGCGGCGGTCAACAGGGGCAAGAGGCGCATCGGGGGCGGGTCCGGCAGATGGAAACGGGAAGCCGGACCATAGGCGCAGGCGGTTACGCTTTGATGTCAGCGACGAGCGACATCCCATAGCGCTCCCGCGCCATCAGGCAGGCTTCATCCCCCGCCACGCAATCATGACAGACGATGGGGCGGTCGGCATAGATGCCGCAGGCGACATGCTTGCCCACCTCACCACCCAGGGCGGCACAGCGTTCGCCGGTCCAGCGCATGCCGGAGCCATTGTCGGCCACCAGGGCGACGGGGATGCGGTTGATCGCCTCATCCTCTTCCAAGGTGAAACGCGGCCAGTCGGCGTCATAGGCGCAGCAAGCCCCGCAGGACTGGCAATCAAAGGGCGGCGGGGCATCGTCAGGCGGTATCACGGCGGGGCCCCGGAGCGGAGGGATGGCTGCCCCGTTGTTACGGAGATTGCGCGCGCTTGGCAAGCCGGCCGCCATGGCCGATATAGGGCCATCGCCCCGCCCGCCCCGCTGCCGGACCTGTACATGCTGGAAATCTACATCGATGCCGATGCCTGCCCCGTGAAGGAGGAGACATTCCGCGTGGCCGAACGTTATGCCATGCCGGTGCATATGGTGGCCAACGGCCCCTTGCGCGTGCCGCCGGGCGGGCTGGTGCGGATGGTGGTCGTGTCGGACGGGTTCGACGCGGCCGATAATTGGATTGCCGAACAGTGCGGGCCGGGCGACATCGTGGTGACGGCCGATATTCAGCTGGCCAAACGCTGCCTGGACAAGGGCGCCAAGGTGCTGGGCAATAACGGCCGCCCCTTCACACAGGCCAATATCGGGTCCGCCCTGGCGTCACGCGCCCTGATGCAGGACCTGCGCGACATGGGCGTAGTCCAGGGCGGCAACGCGCCCATGTCGAAATCGGACAAGAGCCGGTTCCTGCAGGAACTGGACAAGATGGTGCATGAAGTGAAGCGAGGCCGGTGAGAACCCCGCCAGCCCTTACAGATACCGGGCCCGCAGGTGCGCCTTGAAGATTTCGGCGTCCAGCGGCTTGCCGGTGGCCCGCACCAGGATATCCCGGCCCGACAGGTAGCGGCCCCAGCGATGCACGTTTTCGCCCAGCCAGGCGACCAGATCGCGGAAATCGCCGCGTCCGATCTGGTCGGGCAGGTCCGGCAGGGCCTTAAGTGCCGCCTGGAACAATTGCGCCGCCATCATCGCGCCCAGCGTATAGGTGGGGAAATAGCCCCAGGACCCGCTGGGCCAATGGATATCCTGCAAGCAGCCCTGGGCCAGATCGGGCGGGGTGATGCCCAGCAGATCGCGCATCCCCTGGTTCCAGGCATCCGGCAGGTCGGCCAGATCCATTTTCCCTTCGATCAGCGCCTGTTCGATGCGCCAGCGCAGGATGACATGGGCGGGATAGGTCACCTCATCCGCATCAACGCGGATGAAGGTGCGGTCGACGCGGCGGAAGCGCCGGCGCAGATTTTCCGCCGACCAGACCTCCCCTTCGCGGTCGAAGGCATCGGCCAGTTGCGGGGCCAGCCACTCCAGAAAACGCGGGTGGCGCCCCACCTGCATGTCGAAAGTCAGGCTCTGGCTTTCATGCACAGCCAGGCCGCGCGCCTGGCCGATGGGCTGTGACAGCCAGGCGGCAGGCCGCCCCATCTCGTACAGCGCATGCCCGGTTTCATGCAGGCCCGATTTCAGCGCCTTGAAAAAATTGTCGGGGTCCAGGCGGGTGGTGATGCGCACATCCCCGGTGGCCCCGCCGCTGAAGGCGTGCAGCGACTGGTCCACCCGACCCTGGAAGCCCAGAATGCCGGCCAGCCGCTGCACCAATTCCCGCTGCGCCGTCACATCGAACGGGCCTTCGAAGGGCCAGGCCTGCGGTTCAGTCGCCTGCCGTTCCTCCACCTCTGCCAGGAAACCCGGCAGGAAAGCGGCGTAATCGTCGAAGACAGGGGCATAGTCGGCCACCCGGCTGCCGGGCTCGTACAGCTCATACAGCGCGTCATAAAGGCCACAATCCAGCACGGCGGCATTGGCGGCCGCAATTTCCCGCTGATGGCCCAGCACGGTGCGCAGATGCGGCAGCAGCAAGGCATAATCATTGTCGGCCTTGGCCGTGCGCCAGATCATCTCACAGCGCGACGCATCGCGGGCATTGGCCTCGACCAGGGCTGCCGGCACAGCCGTGGCCAGCAGATATTCGCGCCGCATCTCCACCAGATTGGCGCGCTGCCAGTCATCCAGATTATGGGCATCGGCTTCAGCATCGGCCAGCCAGTCGCCCATGCGCGGGTCCAGCAGCGCCCCGTGGATGGCCCCTTCCAGCGCCGCCAGTTGATCGGCGCGGGCCGGGGAGGCCGCAGGCGGCATCATGGTGCGCGCATCCCAGTTCAGGATACCAAGCGCACCTTGCAGACCGGCCCGGCGGGCGAAATGGGCTTCCAGGGCGGCATAGGCGGGAACGGCGTGAGCGTGCATCAGGGGTCCTGGCGGCGGAAGCTGGCGGCGATAAACACGCCGATCAGGGTCAGGGCCAGGCCGTACCAGGTCAGCGCGTAGGAGAGATGATCATTCTTCAGGGCAACGATGGTACGCCCACCGATGGGCAGACCGCCAGGGTTTGGCGTATCGTCCGCCTGCAAGACCAGCGGCGCCAGATGCGTTACGCCGGCGATACCGGCCAGCGCTTCCATGTCCAGCCAGAAGAAATCGCGCTTGGTCAGGTCGTTGTCGGGCTGCATGAAGGCGTGCGGCAGGGGCACGCGGGCAATGGCCGTCACGGTCACCGAACCATCCGCATGCCCATCGGCCCGCGTGGCCGGGTCGCGCCGGTCCAGGGGTATCCAGCCGCGATCAATCAGGACGGTGCCGCCGCCATCATCGCGGACCATGGGCGTGAGCACATGCACGCCCTGCTGCTGACGCCCGTCGGAGCCGGTATAGAGGCGCGGGCCGATGAATGATTCGCGGTCATGCAGGAAGTGGCCGGTCACCCGGACACGGGCGTAATCCCAATCGGCGGGGGCCGCGATCTCGGCGGGCAGATCGACGGGCTCAGCCGCCAGCCCGGCCTGGATGCGGGCAATCAGGTCCGTCTTCCAGGACAGGCGCTCCATCTGCCAGCTGCCCAGGCCGATCAGAATGGCCAGGGCAACCAGGGTGGCAAGCGCCGGTACCAGGCGGGGGCGGAAGACACGACGGCTCATGGGATCACCCCTCTTCGTCGCCGTCACTGTCCTTTTCGAACTGGTCGCGGCGGTAACGGTATTGCAAGGCGATGGTCAGTGCCTTGGCCGGCCGCATCAGGCCGACGGTGGACCCCATGATCACCGGCCCCCACAGCGCCACATGCACCCAGAGCGGCCAGTCGACGCGCAGCGAGACGAGCAGCGCCGCGGGCACGATGGTGAAGCCCAGCAGAAAGATCAGAAAAACAGCCGGGCCGTCCCCGCTGTCGTTGGCGGCCAGTTCCAGGCCACACACCGAACAGCGGTCGACGACCCGCATGAAGCCCTCGTAAAGGGCGCCCTGGCCGCAGCGTGGGCAGCGGCACCGCAGACCCACGCTGAGCAGGGAGGATGGCGTGTCCGTCACGGGACCCGGTCCGGTCAGTGACCAGCCACCCAATGACCGCCGCCGCCCCACCAGTAGATGGAGATGAACAGGAACAGCCAGACCACGTCGACGAAGTGCCAGTACCAGGCCGCCGCCTCAAAGCCGAAATGGCTCTCAGCCGTGAAATGGCCCTTCTTGGTACGGAAATAGCAGACCGCCAGGAAGATGGTACCGACCAGCACATGGAAACCGTGGAAGCCGGTCGCCATGAAGAAGGCCGAGGTATAGACATTGGCACCGAAGCCGAAGGCGGCATGGTGATATTCATAGGCCTGGAAGCCGGAGAACAGGATGCCCAGCAGCACAGTGATGCCCAGGGCGCGCGCGGCTTCCTTCATCTTGCCTTCGACCATCGCATGGTGCGCCCAGGTCACGGTCGTGCCCGACAGCAGCAGGATGATGGTCATCATGAAAGGCAGGTCGAACGGATTGACCGGCACAGTGCCCTTGGGCGGCCAGACGCCGCCATTGGCTTCCGTGCGCATGTACTGGATGGCCTCGCTGTGGAAGATCGAGGCATCGAAGAACGCCCAGAAGAAGGCGGCGAAGAACATCACTTCGGACGTGATGAACAGCGACATGCCGTAGCGCAGGCCGATCTTCACAACGGGAGTATGGGCCTTTTCGACCACCGACTCCTTCACGATGTCGCGCCACCAGCCGAACATGCAGCCCAGAACGGCCGTCAGGCCGGCGGCCAGCAGGTACCAGCCATGGCCGTGGAACAGCATCACCGCGCCAACCGCCAGCGCGCCGGCGGAGAACGAGCTGAGCAGCGGCCAGGGGCTCGGATTGACCAGGTGGTAGGGCTGCGGAATGCCGTCCCCGGGATTGCCGCCAGCGATATGGGCGTTGACGTCAGCCATCTCTTTTTTTCCCCTTAACCAAGGAACTTCGGGTCATACAGATAGAACGGCACCGGATCTCACGACCCGCCACCGGGGACACCGGGCGCCGGCCGGTCGGCCGTCCCTCCAGCGTTCCCATTGGAAGCCTCCGACGCTGCCCCATCGGAAACATCGCCCGGCTGCCCCTTCCCCGGAGGCGGCAGGGCGGCGCTCTGATCGGCGGCGCGGAAGAAGGTGTAGGACAGTGTAATGGTCTTCACGTCGGCCATTTCCGGATCGTCGGCCATGGCCGGATCGATATAGAAATTGACCGGCATTTCCACCCGCTGTCCGGGCTCCAGCCTCTGCTCCGTAAAGCAGAAACATTGCAGCTTGTTGAAATACTGCCCCACCTTGTCCGGCGTGACATTATAGGCCGCGGTACCGACCAGCGGCTTATCCGTCAGGTTGCGCGCATGGTAGGTGATGGTCATCGCCTCACCCACCCGCACATCAACGGAACGCTGGTCGGGGGCGAATTCCCAGGGCAGGGAACTGTTCACATCGGCGTTGAACTGCACCGTGATGACGCGGTCCAGGACACGCTCGGCCGTCTTTGTCGCCACCATCGTCGTCCCGCCAAAGCCGGTGACGCGACAGAACAGGCTGTAAAGCGGCACGGACGCGAAGGACAGACCGATCATGCCGGCCACGACGCTGCCCAGCACCACCGCCACGCGGCGGTTGCTGCGGGCCATCTTCACGGCCCGGTCATGGCTGGTCATGTCCGGCGGCGGCACGGTCATGGGAAGGTCCCCCCGCTCATCCGCACCATGGCGACGATATAGACCAGCACGACAAAGGCGAAAAGCGCTGCCAGTACCGCCAGGTTCTTGCCGCGCTGGCGGCGATGCATGTCGCTGTCGCGGCCCGTCTTCGGGGCCGGTGCCGGCGTCTGCTGCTGCTGCTGATCGGTCATGGTCAACTCCCCTGCCCCTGGCGTCACGCGGCCAGATGTTCGCCGATCAGGATCGCGAACAGCAGGAACAGGTAAAGGATGGAAAAGGCGAACATGCGCTTGGCCGGCTTATGGTCGGCGCTGCGCAGCACCTGAACCGCGAAGCCGACAAAGGCCAGACCCAGCACGATCGACCCCGCCAGATAGGTCAGCCCGCCCACACCCAGGAAATAGGGTGTGGTGGCCAGCGGCAGCAGGATCAGCGTGTAGATCAGCATCTGCTTCTTCGTTTCCGCTTCGCCGGCGACGACGGGCAGCATCGGCACGCCCGCATGCTGGTAATCCAGCCGGCGGAAGATGGCCAGCGCCCAGAAATGCGGCGGGGTCCAGAAGAAGATCAGAGAAAACAGGACGATGGAGGCGATGGACACGTCGCCCGTCACCGCGGCCCAGCCGATCATCGGGGGGAAAGCCCCGGCGGCGCCGCCAATGACGATATTCTGCGGTGTCCGACGCTTCAGCCACATCGTGTAGATGAAGATGTAGAAGCCCGACGCCAGGGCCAGCAGACCGGCCGCAACCCAGTTCAGCGCCAGACCCATCATCGACACCGACGCGATGGTCAGCACGATGCCGAAGGCCAGCGCCTCGGAAGCGGGAACGCGGCCCTGCGGGATGGGGCGGTTGACCGTGCGGTCCATCAGGGCATCGATGTCGCGGTCATACCACATATTGATGGCCCCGGCGGCACCCGACGCCAGCGCAATGCACAGCACAGCCACAAGGGCCAGCACGGGATGCAGATGGCCGGGCGCCACCACCATGCCGGCGAAACCGGAAAAAACCACCAGCGACATGACACGCGGCTTCAGCAGCGCAACATAGTCGCGCACCGTACCGGCCGAAGCCGGGCTGTCCATGATCTGACTGTCGATCACGCCATCGGTCATGATGCTGGTCTCTTCAAACTTTGCAGGCGGAGAAATTCAGTACTTGGCAAATCCGCGCGGGGGTCGCCCCCCGCGCGGCCTTGGAGGTCAGGTCGGGAACCGTTGCCGGCCCCAGGTGCCAGGCATCACTTGATGCGCGGCAGGGTCTCGAACTGGTGGAACGGCGGCGGGGAGGACAGGGTCCATTCCAGCGTCGTGCCACCGGTCTGCCAATAGTCACCTTCAACCTTGCGACCGAACAGCAGCGTGTAGATGGCCATCACGCAGAAGAAGATCGTCGAGCAGAAGGCGATATAGGCGCCGTAGGACGAAACCATGTTCCAGAAGTGCAGCGCGTCCGGATAGTCGGGCATGCGGCGGGCCATGCCGGCCAGGCCCAGGAAGTGCTGCGGGAAGAACAGCAGGTTGACGCCGATGAAGGTCGTCCAGAAATGCAGGTGTCCCGCCCAGGCCGGATGCTGACGGCCCGAGATCTTGCCGATCCAGTAGTAATAGCCGGCGAAGATGGCGAACACGGCGCCCAGCGAGAGCACATAGTGGAAGTGCGCAACCACGTAGTAGGTGTCGTGCATGGCGATGTCCATGCCGCCATTGGCCAGCACCACGCCCGTGACGCCGCCGATGGTGAACAGGAACACGAAGCCGATCGCCCAGACCATCGGCACCTTGAAGTCGATGGAACCACCCCACATAGTCGCGATCCAGGAGAAGATCTTCACGCCCGTGGGCACGGCGATGATCATGGTGGCGGCGGTGAAATAGGCGCGGGTATCGACCGACAGGCCGACCGTGAACATGTGGTGGGCCCACACGATGAAGCCGACGACGCCGATGGCGACCATGGCATAGGCCATGCCCAGATAACCGAACACCGGCTTCTTGGAGAAGGTGGAGATGATGTGGGAGATGATGCCGAAGGCCGGCAGGATCATGATGTACACTTCGGGGTGACCGAAGAACCAGAACAGGTGCTGGAACAGGATCGGGTCGCCACCGCCGGCCGGATTGAAGAAGTCCGTGCCGAAATTACGGTCGGTCAGCAGCATGGTGATGGCGCCGCCCAGGACGGGCACCGACAGCAGCAGCAGGAAGGCCGTGACCAGCATGGCCCAGACGAACAGCGGCATCTTGTGCAGCGTCATGCCGGGCGCGCGCATGTTGAAGATGGTCGTGATGAAGTTCACGGCACCCAGGATCGACGAGGCGCCGGCCAGATGCAGCGCGAAGATCGCCATGTCGACCGACGGGCCGTTATGACCATATTCGGTGGAAGAGAGCGGCGGATAGACCGTCCAGCCCGTACCGGCGCCGGGGCCGACAAAGGCGGAGCCCAGCAGCAGCAGGAAGGCCGGGACGATCAGCCAGAAGCTGATATTGTTCAGGCGCGGGAACGCCATGTCGGGCGCCCCCACCATCAGCGGCACGAACCAGTTGCCGAAACCGCCGATCAGCGCGGGCATGACCACGAAGAACACCATGATCAGACCGTGCGCCGTGATGAACACGTTCCACTGCTGACCGGCGTCGGCCGAGAAGGCCGTCATGTACTGGATGCCCGGATCCTGCAGCTCAAGGCGCATGATCACGGAGAACAGACCACCGATCAGGCCGGCCAGCACAGCGAAAAACAGATAAAGCGTCCCGATGTCCTTATGGTTCGTCGAGAACAGCCAACGCGCCACAAAGCCAGGCTTGTGGTCGTGGTGATCGTGGGCGTGCGCCCCGGTGACAGCACCCATGGTAATCCCTCTCTTCCGAACCGTTTACTGCGCGGCCGCTTCGGCGACCTGACGCGGCGCGGAGCCATTGCTGTTCAGGGCCTGCTTCTGCTGGCCCAGCCATTCCTGGAAGCGCTCCTTCGACACCGCCTCGACGGCGATCGGCATGTAGCCATGGCCGGTCCCGCAGATTTCGGAGCACTGTCCGTAATAAACACCCTCACGGGTCACATTGAACCAGGTCTCGTTCAGGCGACCCGGCATCGCGTCCTTCTTCACGCCCAGCGAGGGCACGGCGAAGGAATGGATGACGTCGGCGCCGGTGACCAGGACGCGCACATCAACGCCGACCGGCACGACGATGCGATTGTCCACTTCGAGCAGGCGCAGCTGACCCGGCTGGATCTCGTTCTCCGGGATCATGCGCGAATCGAAGGCCAGGCCCTCATGCTCGGGATATTCGTAGCTCCAGTACCACTGGTGGCCCGTGACCTTGATCGTCAGTTCCGGATTCGGCGCCTTGTCCATATAGTAGAGGACGCGGAAGGACGGAACGGCGATGAACAGCAGGATCAGCACGGGAATGCCGGTCCAGGCCACTTCCAGCCAGGTATGGTGCGTCGTGGTCGACGGCACCGGGTTGGCGCGCTTGTTGAAGCGCACGATCACATAGAGCAGCAGCAACGTGACGAAGATCGCGATGCTGACGATCGTCCACAGCAGGATGTTGTGGAAATCGTGCAGACGCTCCATCACGGGCGAAGCGGCGGCCTGCAGGCCCAACTGCTTGGGCTGCGGCGCACCGACGGCCTTCGCCGCCTCCTGCGCCAAGGCCGAGCCCCCGACCATCGCGCTGACAAACAGGGCCGTCACAGCGGCGCCGATCTTGCTAACAGACATCCCTTACCACTCTCGTCGTTGCCGGGGGTTAGTCCCCCGTTTGAGCCAGCCGGACCGCCCGCCCAACCCACCCTTCCCGCCACGGGCGGGAAATGGAAGGATGTCGCGGCGTGACGCAGACCCGGAACGGACCAAACCGTTTCGGCGGGACACTACACGCGCGTGGGGCTCACGAACAACATATGCGCCGCCAGGATGGGGTGCACATATCGTCGCAGACCATACAGGCAAGCGGCGGCAATCGGCAAGAACGTCCGATATCCGGGCGCTTCGGCATCCATGGTCATTGCGTCGCAGGGGAGCAGAAATTGACATACCGCAATGCAGCATGGGCAGCGCTTGCCCTGGCCCCGCCGGATCGCCATTGTGATGACAGGATGACATCCCAATGGAAAGCCGTGCGCCATGTCGCTTCTGTCCCTGACCGACGATATCTTCTTCAATCAGGCTGGCCTGGATCTGGGCCGCACCTGCTCCCTGGTCGGCGGTGCCCTGCACGGTGCCGATGATGGCGAGCTTTTCCTTGAATATGCGCAGAGCGAGAGCTTCGCCTGGGATGATGGCCGCCTGAAAAGCGCCAGCTTCGATACCAGCCAGGGCTTCGGGCTGCGCGCCGTGGCCGACGAAGCCACGGGATACGCCCATGCCTCGGTCCTGACGGAAGATGCCATCCGCCGGGCGGGCGACACCGTGCGTGCGGTGCACAAGGGCCATGGCGGCACGATGGCGGAGGCGCCCATCGGCACGAACCGCCTGCTTTATGCCAGCGACAATCCGCTGGGCCTGGTCCCGTTCGAGGCCAAGGTGAAGCTGCTGGAGCAGGTGGATGCCTATGCCCGGTCCAAGGATAGCCGCGTGCGGCAGGTTTCAGCCTCCCTTACCGGTGAATGGCAGGCGGTGCAGATCATCCGGGCCGACGGGACTCGGGTGGCTGACATCAGGCCGCTGGTACGGCTGAACGTATCCGTCGTCTTGGCCGAGGGTGACCGCATGGAATCGGGCAGCCATGGCGGCGGCGGCCGGCGCACCTATGAACAGTTCCTGGAGCCCGGTGTCTGGCAGGCTTATGTGGATGAGGCGCTGCGCGGTGCCCTGATCAATCTGGGTTCCGTTGATGCACCCGCCGGGGAGATGCCGGTCGTGCTGGGCCCCGGCTGGTGCGGGATCCTGCTGCACGAGGCCATCGGCCATGGGCTGGAAGGGGATTTCAACCGCAAGCAGACTTCCGCCTTCTCCGGCCTGCTGGGCCAGCGCGTGGCGGCACCGGGCGTCACCGTCGTTGATGACGGCACCATCGAGGGCCGGCGCGGGTCCATCACCGTGGATGACGAGGGCACGCCCAGCCAATGCACCGTTCTGATCGAGGACGGCATCCTGAAGGGCTATATGCAGGACCGGCTGAACGCCCGGCTGATGGGGGTGAAGCCCACGGGCAACGGGCGGCGCCAGGGATATGCGCACATGCCCATGCCGCGCATGACCAATACCGTGATGCGCGGCGGGGACAAGGACCCGGCGGAGATCATCGCCTCGGTCAAGCGCGGCATCTATGCCGCCAACTTCTCCGGCGGGCAGGTGGATATCGTGTCGGGCAAGTTCGTCTTTTCCGCCAGCGAAGCCTATCTGATCGAGGAGGGCAAGCTGGGCCCGGCCGTGAAGGGGGCCACCCTGATCGGCAATGGCCCCGATTCGCTGACCAAGGTCACCATGATTGGCAATGACAGCGCCATGGATCCCGGCATTGGCGTCTGTGGCAAGTCAGGCCAGGGCGTGCCCGTGGGCGTGGGTCAGCCGACCCTGCGCATCGACGGACTGACCGTGGGCGGCACCAAGGCGGCCTGACGCCTCGGGAGGTGGCAGGGGTCGGTCAGCCGACCTCCGCCGTCGTCTCCGCGACAGGCCGGGCCGTGTCCAGCCGGCGCGTTCCGACGATCAGGTCGGTGGCGACCCGGGCCGGCAGCAGGGCCAGATCGTGCTTGTTGTTCATGACCGTGAACAGGCCACCCATGGCCACCGCCGCCACCTGCAGCACGACCATGATCATCAGCCCGGCCACGCTGGTGGTCCAGCCGGGCGTCGCCATTCCGGCCATCTTCAGCACCAGGGCCGTCAGCGCCGCCAGGAAGGCAGCAGCGAAGATGCCGGCACAGAAGGCCAGCACGCGGGTGAAGATGCGTTCGCTGAAGACCGCGATGGCGCTCATCCCATGCACCATCAGCGACAGGGTGTTCATGGTCGACCGGCCGAAGAACCGGGTACCCCGGTCAGTGGCGACATGGACAAGGCGATAACGCGACCGGATCAGGGTCGCCGGCACATGCAGCAGCAATTCATGCATATGGACCAGCCGCCTGGCCACCCCGCCGCTGAAGGCGCTGAAATTGCCAAAGGAAATGGACAGGCCGGTCAGCAGGGAGAACAGGTCCTTATAGACCCGGTAGAAAAGCCGGAAGCGCAGCCCCTCCGACCGGCGGCGGCGATCGGCCACCGCAATGGCGCCGGGATCGGCATCCAGGGCCGCCAGCAGGGCCGGCACATCTTCGGGCCGGTCCTCCCCATCGGCATCCATGATGATGATGCGGTTTGGATTCAGGGCGGCCACGGCATGGCATAGCCCCATGCCGATGGCCCGCTGGCTGCCCATGTTGCGGGCCAGCGTGACCAGGGTGGCGGCGAAAGGTGTGGCGGCGATCAGCGGCGTGAGATCGGGCACCGGATCGGTGCCGCCATCATCCACGATCACCAGATGGGTGTTCAGGGCGACCGTCGGCACGATTTCGGCTAGCCGCGTGATCAACGCGGCCAGTGACGGCCAGTCGTTGAAGACAGGCGTCACGATGACCAGGTCGGTATCCGGCACGGCATGCGTCATTGTGCGTTGTCCCAATCCGGCGATGGCAGCGGACACAGGCTGCGCCCGTCCATCAGCACCGCATAGGCGCGCAGATCCCTCCCCCCTTCGCCATCCGGCAACAGGGTATAGGCCTGCCAGGCATCGCGACCACGTTGCCCCCGCGGATCAAGGGCGCGGCCCAGCCCCGCCACGCGCCCATTGTCATCGGCCAGCACGATCCAGGGCGCCGGCCGTGCCGCCTCTTCGTCCCAGGCGCTTCCCGTGACATAGGCACGGTCAGCCACGCCCGGTCGGCGGTGCAGCCAGACCGGTCCGGCCGGGCAGCGCGCCGCCGGCACGATCGTAAACGCCCCGGTCAGCCTCAGGCCCAGCCAGAAAGGCTGCGGCCCCGCGAACAGCGACAGGCGACGGCTGGCCAGTTCATCGGCCATGCGGCGGGCCAGGACCGGTGACGGGTGCAGCCGTTCGGCCACCACGGGATCGCTATCCGCCCCGTTAAGCAGTGCCAGCACGGCCTGCCAGTCACGCCCCTGGTCCCGGTCCAGCCGGCCCCACATGCGCAAATGGAAGGGCAGCATCAGGGCAACGATGACCGGCAGCATCCAGGCCAGCAGCAAGGACCGGCCCACCAGCCAAAGCCGCAGCCAGGGCAGCAGCCAAAAGGCAAACGCCGCCCAGAACAGGACCTGCACAACGCCATAGCGCAGCGTTTCCGCCTGCTGCGCCCCGAAGGAGAGCCGGGACAGGGAGGTGATGGCGGCGGCACCCAGGCAGAACAGCATGATGGCGCACCACGCCACCTCCAGCGCCGGGCGTCCGCCGCGCAGCGCCCGCACCGAAGCGGCAGCCACCAGCACCATCGCCAGCGCCGCGCCCAACAGGCCCGCTTCCCGCCCGTTGAAGAACAGACGGCGCAAGGGACTGCCCAGATAATGCAGGCTGTACCAGAGCATGCCCAGCGGATCGGACAGGGCATCCAGCGGCCTTGTATGGCCTGGCAGGGGATTGGGCGCATAGACAGCGGCATAGAGCGCCAGTGTCAGGGCGAAGGCCCCGGCCAGGGTAAGCTGAAGCCGGCAGGGCCAGCGCCGGGCCAGGGCAAAGAACAGCGCCGCCGGCCAGCCGATGATGCCATAGGCGAAGGAGAAGGTAGCCGCCACCAGGGCCAGAACCACCCAGGCCAGCCCCGCCACCACGCTCTGCCCCATGCCCAGCCGCCGATCCAGCGCGACCAGCAGGCGGACCGCCAGCAGGAAGGCCAGCAGCGACAGATACATATGGATCTGCTTGGGCCAGACCAGATTTTCGGCATGGACCAGCCAGAAGAACAGGGCCAGCAGTGCTGATGCGGCCATGATGCGCTGCGTCGGCAACGTCAGCAGGGGCCGGGCCAGCAGCGTCAGCATCAGGGCCAGGGCCGCATTCAGAACCAGCAGCAGGCCGATCAGAAACAGGCCTTGCGCGCCGAACAGCGTGATATCGGCCGCGTAGAACGGCATGGCCAGCCAGGGCAGATGCTCGTTATCGCCGCGGAAGAACAGGAATTCCGCCAATGGCAGACGGAAAAACGCATCCACCACCGTGGCCGTGTCCCACAAGGGGAACGGATGAATGAAGCGGAAGGCAGCACCGACACCGGTGGCCGTGATGATCGCCGCCAGCAGCACCACCAGGACCAGCGGCAACCGTTGACCGAGAAATTGTGCCGCCCGGGGCTGTGTGGCCATTGTCAATTCCGCCATCATCGGGCCCCGCCTGATCCGCAAATGCAAAGCGCCCCGTCGTTGCCGACAGGGCGCCTTATCACGACCGATGGGTATCGATCAATGCAACTTGGCCGACAGGTCCCGGATCGCACCGGCGACCAGCACATTGTTGCGCGCATCGTCGATATTTTCGACCAGCAGCTTTTCCGTGGCCTGGACCGCGATATCGACGGCCAGATCACGAACCTGCTGCAGGGCGGCAGCCTCGGCCTGGGCGACCTTGTCGATGGCCTGCTGCTCGCGGCGCTTCAGGGCATGTTCCAGATCCTTGGCCGCCTGGACGCGGATGCGATCAGCCTCTTCACGGGCCTGGGCCACGATGGCCTCGGCTTCCTTCAAGGCGTCGCGCTGCTTGCGCTGGAACTGCGCCAGGGCAGCCTGCGCGTCTTCGCGCAGCTTCTGGGCCTGTTCCAGTTCGGCAGCGATGCGGCGGCCGCGATCATCCAGCCCGCTGAGAATGCCCTTGCCGGCCAGCTTCAGCACCAGGGCGATGAAGACGACGAAGGCGACGGCATACCAAAAATGGCTATCATGCAGCATCACGCGCGCTCCTTCAGGACGGCATCGACGGCGGCCGCGGCCACATCGGGCGTCAGCAGCGCGCCCGACAGCTTGGCCGTGGCGGCCAGCGCGGTTTCAGCGGCGACATTGCGCAGGTTGCTGAGCGCTTCCTGCTTGGCGGTCTGGATGCGCACTTCGGCGTCGCGGGTCTTGCCGGCCAGCGTGGTGGCCAGCTCGCCATTGCGGCGGGCGGCTTCCGCGTCGGCGGCGAAAACAGCGGCCGCGACTTCCTTCTGCGCATTGGCGCGGGCGTCGGCGAGGGCCTTTTCATAGGCCTGCATGACACCCTCGGCTTCCACCTTCAGGGCGGAGGCCTTTTCCAGATCGTTCGAAATCTTTTCCTGGCGGGCTTCCAGCACCTCGGCGACGCGCGGCAGCGCCACCTTGGACATCAGCCACAGCAACAGGCCGAACGTCACCGCCGCCCAGAACACCTGGGAAGCATAGCTGCTCGGATCAAGCTGCGGCAGGCCCTTGGCATGCTCGGCATGCTCGCCCTCGGCGGACGCCAGAGCCGGCCCCACCAGAACGATAGCCGTGGTCAGCGCCACAGAGGCCCTGGCGCACAGGCGCGAAAAGCGTTGGACAGGCATAGAAGCACCCATTCACTGCTGACCGGCGGGCAGTTAGCCCAGGCGGTCACGCCACACCCCGTCAGCACCGTCGGGCTGCCATGAGGCAAGGCCCATAGAGCGACCGCCGCTGTCGGATCCAAGGAACCGGCAGCGGCGGCAATCCCGGCGCTGAAGCCCCGGCGCCCATGACAGGCACCGGTGAGAAACCGTTCGCGGATTAGGCGAACAGGATCAGGAAGGCGATAACCAGCGCGAACAGACCAGCGGCTTCCGTCAGAGCGAAACCGATGAAGACGAAGGTCTTGTAGGAGTTCAGAGCGGCCGGATTACGGGCAGCGGCCTGATACAGACCGGAGAACAGGTTGCCGAGGCCGATGCCGACGCCCAGCAGGGCGAACATGGCGAGACCGGCACCGATGTACTTTGCGGCTTCAGCTTCCATTTTAAAGATCCTCTAGGTTGGAAGTGTCTTTGGGATGAAGACAGGTTTGGACAGCCGGGCTGCTTAGTGCAGTTCCAGCGAGTCACGCAGATACACGCAGCTCAGCAGCGCGAAGACGTAGGCCTGGATGCCGGCGACCAGGAATTCCAGGCCGAACAGGGCGACATTCAGGAGAACCGGCAGGATACCGACGGCGGCGCTCGCCCCACCGGCCGCCAGCAGCGACACGGTGAAACCGGCGAACACCTTCATCATCGTGTGACCCGCCAGCATGTTGGCGAAAAGACGGACGGACAGGCTGATGGGGCGAACGAAGTAGGAGATCACTTCGATCGGGATGATCAGCCAGGCCAGCCACCACGGCGTACCGTGCGGCAGGAAAAGGTGCAGGAAGTGCAGCCCGTGCCGGGCGAAGCCGATGATCGTCACCACCACGAACACGAACAGCGCCATGGCAAAGGTAACGATGATGTGGCTGGTGAAGGTGAAGGACCAGGGGATCAGGCCCAGCACATTGCCAAACAGCACGAACACGAACAGGGAGAAGATCAGCGGGAAATACTTGCGCGCCTGCGGACCCGCATTGTCGCGCACCATTTCCGCCACAAATTCATACAGCAACTCGGCCATCGACTGCACCCGGCCCGGGACCAGCGCGCGACCGCGCATGCCGTAGACCAGCAGGAAGGTGGCAGCAACGACAGCGATCACCATCCACAGCGCGGAATTGGTGAAGGACAGATCAAGGTTGCCAACCGGCAGGCTGACCAGGCGCTTGATCTCGAATTGCTCCAACGGACCAGCCACGATGCCCTCACTCCCCACCGTCCCGATCGCGGGACTTGTCGAACCCAGCGGCATATCCCTGACCGGCGGTCAGACGATACACGTTCATAAACCCGGCAATCGCCCCCAGGAAGATCATGAAGATCATCCCCCAGGGCTTGGTATCCAGCCAGCGGTCAATGCCATAGCCCAGGGCAACCCCGAACAGGACACCGGCCACCAACTCGACCCCGATGCGCAAACCCAACGCCATATCGCCGCCGTTCTTATCCGCACCTGGGCTCCCGGGAACGGGTTCAGGCGGGTCCATGCCGGCAGCACGGCGTGCCTCGCGCAGACGGGCATCCAGCTCTTCCAGGGACGGGGGCGGGCGATCATCAGTCACGACGCGGGCTCCCTTCCGCCAGCTTGGTGGATACCGTGCGAAAGCGGCGGCACCATACGGGGAGCCCCCAACCCTGTCAAGGGTGGACCACCCCTACTTAAGTATCTGATAAGTCTAGATTTCCGCGCGGCGCATAGGTCCGATGTCGCATCGCATCATGCCGAATGCCCCGTTTTTGGTCTTTTTGCCCCCAGAATTTCCGGTAACGGCCGTCCGATCGTTACAAAACTAACGGCTCCGGGACTGTCGGTGGGCGGTAATGGCCGCCACCATCTGCTCCGCTGTCGTGCCTTTGGCGAAGACGGTGATGAAGCTGCCGTCGGGTGCCATCAGGTAGGAAAAGGTCGAATGATCCATCAGATAGGTGTCGCCAGACGCCGGTTCCTGCGACCGGGCGAAATAGACGCGATAGGCCTTGGCGACGGCCGCGATCTGCGCGTCCGTGCCGGTCAGGCCCAGAATCGCGGGATGGAACAGTTTGACATAATCGGCCAGCACGGGGGCCGTGTCGCGGGCCGGATCGATGGTGATGAACAGGGGCTGCACATCCCCGCCCGCATCGCCCATCAGGTCCATGGTCTGGCCGATGGTTTGCAGTTCCGTGGGGCAGATATCGGGGCAGAAGGTGTAGCCGAAGAAGATCAGCCGGTACTTGCCGGCAAAATCCTGATCGCTGACCACGCGCCCGTCATGGGCGGTCAGGGTGAAGGGACCACCGATGCTGGCCGGGGCCACCGACGGCACCGCCGCCTGACGCCGGTCATGCTGGATGGTCATCCAGGCAATGACGGCCGCCATCAGCAGCCCGACCAGGGCCGCCAGCGCCATGCGGATCAACCGATCACGCTTCATGGGTCCAATCCTGCTTCTGTCACGACAATCTGATATATACCCCACCCATAGACCATGCGCAGGACCAAGCATAGGGGCGGATGATGATGAAACGGGAGTTCCGGTTGATGGGTGCGGCGGGCTTGCTGGCCCTGGCCTTCATGACGGCGCCGGCCATGGCGGCATTGGATTGCCGGGATGAGGGGTTCCACTGGTCCGACACGTCGCCGTCGCTGAACCTGCGCCATGTGCTGTGCGGGGAGGTGAAGAAGAATGGCGATGTGGTCGGGCTGCATTCCCGTGCCATCATCGCCACGGCCCCGGTGGAGAAGGTGGAGGCCCAGCCGGCCCAGGCCGACGGGCTTTATAACGCCAAAGCCTATTTCACCAACGGCAAGACCAAGAATTCCACCTTCTACCCCGACAATTGCACCGCCGAGCAGGTGACGCAGTCCATCCTGCATGCCGTGAAGAACAGCTTCGGCCCCGGCAAGCCCTGGGGCAAGCTGGGCTGCTCGGCGCCGGCCGGCAATGATCCGAAATATTGCACCGGGCCGCAGGGTCAGCGCTTCGTCATCCGCTTCGCCGAATTCGACGACGGTCGCATCAACACCGCCTTCCCGCAGATGGGGGAAAGCTGCAAGTGATGCAGGACCCCGCCGAATGGCTGGCCGACTGGCTGCAAACCGACATGACCGGTGACGAGGGTGGTGCGCGGGCCTTTATCACCGGCCTGCTGGGCGGGGCGGCACCGGATCGGCGCCTGGGCAATCTTTACGCCGCCAGCGTCACGGCGGACGGCTTGCTGCTGGAGAACCTGATGCAGGAGGATTGGCCGCCCGTTCTGGTACCGCGCGAACTGGCCTTGCAGGGGCTGGTGCTGCTGGCGGCGGGCGGGCCGCCCTGAACCTCACGCCCCCAGCAGACCCAGGGGCAGGATGGGCAGCAGGTCGCCCGGCACCACGCCCGTCGACACCTCGTCCAGTTCGGCCAGCGCATCGGCCGCCGTCAGGCAATGCAGCATGGCGGCCCCGTCGCGCGGGTCACATTGCGCCACCCCGTCCCCATCCAGCACCACGCGCAGATATTCGCGCCGCCCCGGCTTCTTGGCGTGGGCGAATCCGGCGGGAGCCATCAGACGGGGCAATGGTCTGGGCGTCTCCCCCGACAGATGCTGTATCAGGGGGCGAACCAGCAGCACGAAGCTGACCAGCATGGCCACCGGATTGCCCGGCAGGCCGGCGAAGGCCGCATCGCCCACCCGGCCGATGGCCAGCGGCTTGCCGGGCTTCAGGGCCAGTTTCCAGAAATCCAGCCGGCCGACGCCGTCCAGGGCGTCGCGCACGCAATCTGCTGCCCCCGCAGATACCCCGCCGGAGGTCACGATCAGGTCGTGCCCCTGTGCCGCCTCGGCCAGGGCCGTCCGGACCAGGGCCGTTTCATCCCGCAGGATGCCCAGGTCGGTGACGCACACCCCCAAACCGGCCAGCAGGCCCGCCAGCATCACCCGGTTGCTGTCATAGATCTGCCCCGGCCGCAGCGTCCCGCCCGGCGGCACCAGTTCATCGCCTGTGGAAAAGATCGCCACGCGCGGCGACCGTCGCACGGGCAGGCTGCCCCCCCCCAATGCCGCCGCCAGCCCCAGATCCTGGGGACGCAGGCGCCGGCCGGCCGGCAGGGCCACGGCACCGGCCGTCACATCCTCCCCCGCCCGGCGGATATTCGCGCCGGGCGGCAGGGATGAAGGCAGGCGTACCCGACCGTCCTCCGCCCGTTCCGCCTCTTCCTGCATGGCGACTAGGTCCAGGCCGGCGGGAACCGGCGCGCCCGTGAAGATGCGCAGGGCGTGCCCGGCGGGGGGCGGGGGCAACGGGGCGGAACCGGCGAAGGCCGGACCCGCTAGCGTCAGCCACCGCCCCCGGTCGGCCGCGCGCAGGGCGTAGCCATCCACGGCACTGTTGTCGAAGCCGGGCAGGCTGAGAGGAGCCACCACATCATCGGCCAGCACCCGGCCCAATGCCTGTTCAAGCGAGATTCGTTCCATATCCGGAACGGGATGAAACCCGGTCAGGATGCGCGACAGCGCCTCCGCGACTGGCAGCATTTTCAGATCGGCATCGCAACAATCCCTGCCTGGCATCATCCCACCCCCAGGCGGGCCAGGATCAGATCGGCGATGGCAGCGACATCATCCAGGTCCAGCACCGGCAGCGGGCAATCCGGCAACGCGACGTCACTGGCCACGGCGATGATATGCGGGTCGTCGGGGTAGAGCAGCGGCTTGCCGTTCGACGGCCGGTGGATTTCCAGCTTGGGATGGCTGTCGCGCTTGAACCCCTCCACCAGTACGATATCCACGGGCGACAGCTTGGTCAGCAGTTCCGCCAGGGTCGGTTCCGGCGCGCCTCGATTCTCATGCATCAGGGCCCAGCGATTGGCCGAGGTGACCAGCACCTCCGTGGCGCCCGCCATGCGGTGGACGTAAGAATCCTTGCCCGGCTGATCGATATCGAAGGCGTGATGGGCGTGCTTGATGGTGGCCAATGTCAGGCCGCGCGCCGTGAGGACGGGGATCAGCCGGGCCATCAGCGTGGTCTTGCCGCTGCCGCTCCAGCCCGCGAACCCGAAAACATGCTTTGGAAGGCCCATGGCCGCCCGCTCCCCGCCTCATCCACTGGTCGCCAGCCTAAGTCCGGCTGGCGGGGACCGCAATGTCGGGGATCAAAGAGCGGCGAGGAAAAGTCCCGCAGCCGCGACCAGCAATGTCGCCCAGCCCAGCCGCCGCCAGCGCCGTCCCTCCCGCAGCCGGGCCGCATTCAGCGCCGCCACCGTATCGGGATGCAGGCGCAGGCCCCCGCCCTCGGCCAGCATATTGACGGTCCGTTCCAGGTCGCGGACCAGCGTCGGGATACGACCGGCGATGCCGGTGATATTGTTCAACAGATCGGCGATGCGCGCCTCCGGCCCGCGATTCTCGATCATCCAGCGTTCGATCAGCGGCCGGGCCAGTTCCCACATGTTCACATGCGGGTTCAGCACGCGTCCCATGCCCTCCGCCGTCAGCATGCTTTTCTGCAAAAGCAGCAATTGCGGCTGCGTCTCCATCTGGAACTTTTCCGTGATGGCGAAAAGCTGGGCCAGCAGGCGACCGACGGAAATGTCGGACAGGGGACGGCCATGCAAGGGCTCCCCGATGGAGCGCACGGCCTGCTTGAACAGTTCCTGATCCTGGGTCGCCGGCACGAATCCGGCATCGAAATGCACCTTGGCGACCAGATCGTAATCGCGGTTCAGGAACCCGATCAGCATGTCGGCCAGATAAAGCCGCGTCTGCCGGTCGATGCGGCCCATGATGCCGAAATCCACGGCGACCAGCCGACCCGCCGCCGTCACGAACATGTTGCCGGGATGCATGTCGGCATGGAAGAAGCCGTCGCGGAAAACCTGATTGAAGAAGGCCTCCGCCGCATGGGCCAGCAGCCCGTCGGTGGCGATGCCCGCCGCGCGGATATCCTCCAGCTTGTCCACCGAAAAGCCGATGACCCGCTCCTGCGTCATCACCCGCTTGGCCGACCGGTCCCAGTCGATGGTGGGCACGCCAAAGGCCTCGTCGCCGGCGAAATTCTCCGCCAGTTCGGATGCCGCCGCCGCTTCCATGCGCAGGTCCATCTCCAGCGCCACGGTGCGGGCAAAGGTCTCCACCACGGCCAAGGGCTTCAGCCGGCGCAGCTTGGGCTGCAAGGTGACCGCCCAGTCGGCCAGCCAGAGCAGCAGGTCGATATCGCGCTGGAACGCCTGCTCGATCCCCGGGCGCAGCACCTTCACGGCGACGGCGCGGCCGTCGGGCGTTTCGGCGAAATGCACCTGGGCGATGCTGGCGGCGGCCACGGCCTGATCATCGAACCGGGCGTAAAGCGTGTCGATGGGCCGGTCCAGCTCCGCCTCGATGATGGCGCGGGCCTCCGTCCCTGGAAAGGCGGGCAGACGGTCGCGCAGCTCCGCCAGATCGTCGGCCACCTCCTCCCCCACCAGATCGGCGCGGATGGACAGGACCTGCCCCAGCTTGATGAAGCTGGGTCCCAGCGCCTGCAGGGCGGCGGCCAGACGCTGACCTGGGCGGCCGGGCGCGCGGTTGCGGTTGCCCAGACGCAGGATCAGGGCCAGCAGCGGCGCGCTGTCACGGAAAAGCTCCACCGGCAGGGCGCCATGGCGCCCCAGGGTGCGGCCGATCACGGCCATGCGCAGCAGATTGCGGAAGGTACGCAGCATGATGGCGGCGCCTAGACGCGCCAGCCGGAATGGATGCAGGCGATGCCACCGGACAGGTTGCGCGCCCTGGCCCCCGTGAAGCCCGCCGCCTCGATCCGGCGGCACAAGGCCTGCTGTTCGGGGAAGCGGCGGATGCTTTCCACCAGATACTGATAGCTCTCCCGGTCACCGGCCACCATCTGCCCCAGCTTGGGCAGCAGGTGGAAGGAATAGCTGTCATAGATGTCGCGCAGCACCGGGATCACGACATGGCTGAATTCCAGGCAGAAGAAGCGCCCACCCGGCTTCAGCACGCGCCGCGCCTCCGCCAGGGCCTTGTCGATGCGCGTCACATTGCGCAGGCCGAACGCAATCGTATAAGCGTCCATGGAGCGCGAGGGGAACGGCAGGTCTTCGGCATTGCCCACGGTCCAGTCGATGCCGGTCAGCAGGCCGCCATCAATGCCGCGGTCACGCCCGACGCGGACCATGGCCTCTGTCAGGTCGCAGACGGTGACGTCGGCGCCCGGCGCCTTCTTCTTCAGGCGAAAGGCAATGTCGCCCGTGCCCCCGGCCACATCCAGCAGCGCTTCCCCGTCACGCGGACGGACCAGATCGACGAAGGCATCCTTCCACAACCGGTGGATGCCCATCGACATCAGGTCGTTCATCAGATCGTACTTGCCGGCCACACTGCCGAACACGCCTTGAACCAGGGGGGCCTTTTCGGTCGGGTCAATCTCCCGGAAGCCGAAAAAGCGTCCCTCCTCCCCGGCGGGCGGACGGGGCGGGATGCCATTGGTGGCGGCGGCGGGGCGTGCGGCGGCGTCAGTCATGGGGCGAACATAGGCCGCGGACACGCCGTTGGGAAGCCGGTGCGATAGCTTGTCCCAACATGTCTGCTTTTCTGACGCCGGGCGGGCGCATCCGCGGGCTTTTTCTGTTCCCTCAAACGCCGGGCGGGCGCGGGCCGGCGGTCGCCGGCCTGATTTTGCCTTGCCCTGGTCGCCGGCCTGGGCGCCCCGTTCCACAGGCCGGTCTTGCGTCACTTCTCGTTGGTGCGCGTCGTCGACAGGGTGGCGCCGGCCGGCGGCAGCACTTCGGGATTCTGCGTGTCCTTCCAGAACATCAGCTTGTCCAGAAACGACGGGCTGGCGACGACGACGCCCGGATTCTCCCGGTCGACCAGGGCACGGATGTCCGGGTTGACCTGATCGGCCCCGGCCTGCGACAGCAGGGCGCCTTCGCCCTTGGTCTGCTGCGGGCTCTTGCGCGGATCGATCAGGGCGCCGTTGCCCGCACTGCTGGCGCCGAAGACGCTGGCCTGGGAACGGGTATCACGCTCCATCTCCTGCGGACGCGGGCTGCCCGGCTGCGGCGGACGCAGGTGGAAATCGGGCGGCACTTCCAGCGGGGCGCGGGCCACCACCATGAATTCGTCCGGCGCGTCATGGCCGCCAAACATGCCGCAGCCCGACAGCAGGCCGCCCATGGCGATGAACCCGATGGCCGGCACGGCCTTGCGCACTTGCTTCAACACACCCATGGTCCGATCCGTACCCTTGAAACGAGGAGCGAAGATTAGCGCCGCTCGGCGTCGGAGAACAGCCCGTCAATCAACAACAGGCCCACCCCGACCACGATGCAGCTATCCGCCACGTTGAATGCCGGCCAGTGCCAGCCCGCGACGTGAAAGTCAAGGAAATCGGCGACAGCACCGAAGCGCAGCCGGTCGATCACATTGCCGACGGCACCACCAACCACCAGACCGGTGGCCAGTGCCTGCAGACGGCGTTCCGTGCGACGCGCCCAATAAAGCAGCACGGCGCAGAAAACGAAGGCCACTGCCGTCAGCACATAGGGCATCAGGTCATGCTGGCTGTAGAACATGGAAAAGCTGACGCCGAAATTCCAGGCTGTGACCAGATTGAAGAAGCCTGTCACCTCGATGGCGGGCGCCACAGCCTGACAATCCGGCCCCGGCGGGCCCGACAGACAGGGCAGCACGGTTGTCAGCATCCAGTGTTTGGAAAGCTGGTCGGATACAATGGCCAGGAAGGCCGTCAGACCTGTCAGCCATCGCAACCGCTTCCACACCGCACCCTTACCCACGTCAAACGCACCCATGTTCCACTGCCGACATCACCTGTTCTCAGCCGCCTTATACCCCAAACACGGCGGAAAGGCGGCAAATGGTCGGTGGGAACGATAAAATTCCGTCAATGCCGCCCCTGCGTGGCCCGCCGGTTGCCTATGCGGCGGGCGGGGATACGCGACATTTGCCTATAAGGGGGCAACCTGTTAGGTTCCGCGCCGCTCGATTCCTTATGTTTGAGAAGCGTGTCATGAAGGTCAATGCGAACACCATGCGCAAGGGTCATATCCTTGAGCATAACGGCCGTCTCTATGTCATCACCGGCACCCAGATCGTGCAGCCCGGCAAGGGCGGCGCCTTCATCCAGCTGGAAATGAAGGACGTGAAGAGCGGCAACAAGAATATCGAGCGCTTCCGCACCGGCGAAGCCGTCGAGCGCGCTCGCCTGGACGATCATGACATGACGTTCCTGTTCGCCGAAGACGACAATTACACCTTCATGGACAAGGAGACCTTTGAACAGGTCACCATTTCCGGCGAGATCATCGGCGACGGCAAGATCTTCCTGGCTGACGGCATGGAAGTCGTCGTGCAGTCCTTCGAAGGTACCCCGCTCTCGGTCGAGCTGCCGCAGTCCGTTGTCCTGACGATCACCGAGGCCGACCCGGTGGTGAAGGGCCAGACCGCTTCTTCGTCCTACAAGCCGGCCGTCCTGGAAAATGGCGCCCGTGTCCTGGTGCCGCCGCATATCGAAGCCGGCACCAAGATCGTCGTCAATATCGAGACCGGCGAATATATGGAACGCTATAAGGACTGAGTTTTGGCGGGCCGGCGAACACCGGCCTTGGAAGCTTCGCTTCCGTTTTAGCCAGTCCTACGGCACAGACGCCCGCGCGGAGTTTCACGCGCGGGCGTTTCGCTTTTAAATAGGCGGGCCTCAATCCCGCAGTTTCTTCGTCATCGTGGAGTGTTCGACCATGGCAGCCCGTTCGGCCATCCTGAACGTCATGACCCGTGCGGCCGAGAAAGCCGGCAAGGCCATCCTGCGCGATTTCGGCGAGGTCGAGCATTTGCAGGTGTCCCGCAAGGGCCCGTCGGACTTCGTGTCCGCCGCCGACCAGAAGGCCGAACGCATCGTCCGCGAGGAATTGTCCAAGGCCCGCCCCGATTTCGGCTTCCTGCTGGAAGAAGGCGGGGAGATCAAGGGCAAGGACGCCTCCCATCGCTTCATCGTCGATCCGCTGGACGGCACCACCAATTTCCTGCACGGCCTGCCGCACTGGGCCGTTTCCATCGCGCTGGAGCGCGAGGGCGAGATCATCGCCGGCGTCGTCTATGAACCCGTGCATGACGAGATGTTCTGGGCGGAAAAGGGCGCTGGCGCTTTCCTGAACCATTCCCGCCTGCGCGTCTCCTCCCGCCGTGCGCTGGCCGACAGCGTCATCGCCACGGGCATCCCCTTCAAGGGCCATGGCAATGCCCCCGTGTTCCTGACCCAGTTGGAGGCCCTGATGGGCCAGGTGGCGGGCATCCGCCGCTGGGGTGCAGCCTCGCTGGATCTGGCCTACACGGCCGCGGGCCGCTTCGACGGCTTCTTCGAAGCCGACCTGAAGCCCTGGGACATGGCGGCGGGCCTGCTGCTGGTCACCGAAGCCGGCGGTTTCGTCAGCGAGATCGGCCAGGGCAAGACCCCGCTGGCCAGCGGCTCCATCCTGGCCGCCAACGCCAACCTGCATTCGCATCTGGCGCTGGTCCTGCGCAATGCCGGCAAGCCCAAGGTGGCACCCGCTGCCGCAGCGCCCAAGGCCTGATCGGCGCTTATTGGTCAGTGCGAAGGGGCCGGGAAGGGCGACAGCCGCTTTCCGGCCCCATTTTCATAGCGCCGACGCACGCGCCATCAGCAACGCGCCATCCAGGGCGTCCCCCTGCGGGGCCGACAGCACCGCCGCCACCCAGGGCGGCATCCAGTCGCGCAGCACGGGCGCCAGCCCGCCCATCAGGCAGACCGACGGCGCCCCCAGTTCCCGCAGGCGGCGGATATAGGCCGTCAGCAGATCCGCCTGTTCGCGAAGCAACCGGTCTGCTACCCGGTCCCCCCGGCGCGCCCATTCCACGGCCAGTGGCGCCAGCGCCCCGTAATCGGCCGGGCGGGCATGACCGACCCAGTCCACGACGCTGGCCGGGCTGCCGCCAAGCTGTTGCAGCACAGCCATGGTGAAGTCGGTCTGCGGTCCGATCCCGTCATGCCCATGCAGGGCGGCACGGATGGCGGCGCGGCCCAGGGCCGCCCCAGACCCGTCATCCGACACCTCGAACCCCCAGCCGCCAATACCCTGCCCCGCACCGCCAATGATCAGATAGCCCGCACTGCCCGTGCCCGCGACCAGGATGGCCCCGTCACCCCCGCCATGGGCGCCCAGACAGGCAATGTGTGCATCATGATGGACGGTGATGGTCGCAAAACGGACGGGGGCTGTCTGCTCCACCCGGCGCACATCGCCATCCTTGACGATGCCTGCCAGGCCCAGCGCAATATGGATTCGGGCATAGGCATCGGCCCCCAGTCCGGCCCGGGTCAGCGCCTGATCGGTGGCGTCCAGCACCGCCCCCCAGGCCATCTCCAGCCCCAGGCGGATATTGGCGCCCCCGCCCTCCCCCGTGCCCAACAGGGTGCCGGCGGCATCGGTCAGCCGCGCCCGGCAATGCGTGCCACCGCCATCGATGCCCAGGTAAAGGGGGGATTGCATGTGACACGCCTCCGGGGTTGCGCCGTTCGTCAGGGCTTGGGTGCGGAATCCTTGTGCGCCGGGACGTCCTTGGGCATCTCCTCCCCCGCCGGCTGGGGCAGGAAGAACAGGTTGCGCAGGAAGCCCGGCGCCAGTACGGCCAACGGATTGACCGCCACATCCAGATTATCGGTCGGCCCCTTCACCTTGTAGGTGGCGGCGAACAGCCCCTGTCCTTCCCCGCCGACCAGCAGGTCGCCCAGCAGCGGGATGGCGCCCAGCAGCTTGTTGACGGTAGAGAACGGCACGATCGTGCCCTGCAGGGCGACATCGTCGCGCTTGATATCGACATTGCCTTCCAGCGTCAGCCCCACCTGCGAGCCGGACGTGCGCATATCGCGCAGGGTGATCCCGTCCTTGTGCCACAGGAAATCGCCTGACAGCCGGGAAAAGGCGATGGGCTGACCCGACATGAAATTAGCGAATCCGCGCGGAGAGGTGGCCGACAGGAGACGGGCCAGGACGGGCGCCTTCTGCACCTGATAGTCGCTGAGGTCGGCCTTGCCGGCGATGGCCTGGCCCGGATCGTCCGGTACGCTGCGCCCCGACAGGGTCAGCTTGCCGCCCTTGATCTGGCTCAGCACGTCCAGGCCATAAAGCGTGGCGCCGGCTTCATCGGTATCGGCCGTCAGGGTCAACACGCGGGCATCATCGGGGTCGGGGGCGTAGCGTACCTTCAGGTGCCCCGCCTCTCCCACCTCCGCATCCAGATCGGTGCGGTACCAGATGCGGGTATCCCGGTCCATGCGGCCCTTGGCATTGCGCAGTTCGCGGCCCTCGTCACCCATGATGGCGCGGCCCAGATCGAACTGGATGGACAGCGGCGTCTTGGGCTTGGCGTCTTCCGCGGGGTCGGGTTGGATGACCTTGCCGTCCGGTCCCTTGTTCTTGCCGCGGAAGGGGCGCACGTCGAAACTGGCCCCGGCCACATCGATGGCCAGGCCACCCTTGCCGTCGGTGTCGCGAAGATCGATGCGGGCGTCACTCTCGCCCAGCTTGAACTGGTCCAGGCGCAGATGCGACAGGCCATAATCCTCCGGTCGCAGCTCCATGGACCCGATGGCCGTCAATTCCTGTGTCGTCACCACGAAGGCGGGGATCAGGATGGGCTTGCCATCCTTGAAGCGGACGGTGACCCGGCCCTGCCCCGGCTTGTCGGCCGGCTTCTGCCATTTCAGCACATCGATCTTCAGGACCGACGGGGTCAGGTCGATATCGGCCTGGATGGTCTGCGTCCGGCCCTCGGCGCCATGTTCGCTGGTATAAACCATGTCGACATTGGCAGGACCGTTCAGCCAGTCGGGGAAGTCCAGGTGGAAGCGGCGGCGCTGTTCATCATCCAGCCGGCCGCGCACCCGCACCTGGGTGCCGATGGGCGCCTCTGCCGGGAAATTCTCCAGCCATTCCACCTGCGACGGCACACCGTTCAGCAGGGCCGTGCCCGACAGGTGCAGGTCCTTGCCCGTGACCGACAGGTCCAGCATGCCTCCCGTGGCCGTGATGTCGGACACGATATTGGGCACCGACACGTCGGCCAGGGTCGCGGTGCCGTCCAACTGCACCATGTCCATGGTCAGGTCGCGCACCAGGGGGAACGCGAAATGCATGTCCGTGCGGGCGGTGCCGCCCACACGCTCGGGCACCAGATTGACCTTGGCGGCATAGCCCAGCGGCGGATGATCCAGCACGGTCAGGGCCGATGACACGGGCCCCTCCAGCCCGACCCTGATGTCGATCCGGTGCATGTCGCTGGTGTCCAGGCCCAGGATACGGACCAGGCCCGACGCCACCTTCATGTGCAGCAGGCTGCCATCCTTGATGGTGATATCGAAGCTCTTGCCATCGAATGTGGCGGTGGCAGCGACGCCCGTGACCGGTGGCAACGGCCGGCGGTAATGGACCGTGAAACCCGACAGGGCGAAGTCACCCTGCATGCGCGACACCTGGAAGGAATCGGGATCGTCGATCGGGCCCGACCCTTCCAGGATGAAGCCGGTGCGGTCGAAACGGCCGTCGGCCATGTTCCCGACCATCCAGGAGCGGACATTCTCCTTCACCCCCACCGGCCAGTAATGCCCCAGGTCGGCCATTGCCAGGCCGGTCAGCTCGGTATTCAGCGCCAGGGCGATCTGCCCTTCCTTCTGCGACGCCGTGCCGTTGACCGTCAGGGTGGTGCCCCCGGCCAGATCCAGATTGAACCGGTCCAGTGTCAGATGACGGCCGGCATCGTTCAAGGTGCCATGCAGTTCCACATGGTCGAAATCCAGCGGTTGCGGCAGTTGCCCTGGCAGCGACAGCCGCCCCTTGCCCCCGGTCAACCCCAGGATCAGGTTGGCGGGCGTCAGGTCGGATTTCAGTTCCAGCAGCACCGACCCCGCCAGCGTCACATCCAGGGCGCGCAGCGGGTGCAGCACGGGGGCGATCTCTGCGAAATCGGCAGGCGCAATGTCCGCCATCTCGCTGCGCAGCATGATGCTGCCATCGTCGGCCCGCCAGGTGACCTCGGCGGAGACCTGGTTGATCTTGCCACCCAGGTCGATCCCCGCCGCTGCCGTCCCGCGCACGCCCCGCACATCGCGGCGCAGGCGCAGGTCCAGGCGCGGCACCTGCCATTTCGTCGCCGTGGCCAGATTGGCCACCACCAGCTTGCCGCGGGTGATGCGCAGGTCGCGCAGCGCCCCCATGGTCGCTTCCGGATCGGGCGGGCGGCGCATCTGGTCGATCAGGTCGGCCAGGATGCGGGCACCGGCACCAGGATCGGAACCATCATTGCCGATATCCAGGCGGAACCCGCCTTCTGCCGTGCGTTCGGCATAAAGGCTGGGTTCGATCAGGTCGATGCGGGTGGGGGCCACCCGGCCCCGCAGCAGCGCCGGCACCGACAGGCCCAGGCGCATTTCCGGCACGGCGCCCAGCAAGGCACCGCTGGCGCCATGCGCTTCCACTCCCTTCACGCGGATATCGACCGGCGTGCCGAACCCGACCCAGGCCAGTTCGGTGGAGGCCACCTGCAAGGTCACCGGCCCTTCGCGCGACAGTTCCTGCATCAGGTAGGGTGTGATGAAATCGACGGCCACCGGCCCCTGCTGCGTCAGGCGGAAGGCCAGATACCCGCCCGCCAGCAGGACCACCAGCAAAAGGCCGGCGATCAGTTCCAACAGGACAAGGGCAGAGTGACGCAGCATCAGTTTCGGTTCTCCGGCCCATAGGACCGGGGTGTGACGGACAGCTTGACCAGGCAACCGGGCGGGGGGCAGTCTGACGCCCCGTCCGGTATCGACGCCTGGGATAGCCCGGCAGAGGCATCATGTTCAATCAAGAATCCCTCCCCCGCCTTGGTGATCCGCAGCGCGCCGCCGTCGGACTTGAACATTGGCATGATGCCAGCGGTCCTGGCTGTGATCCCGATCTGGCCCAATTCGCCCGTTCCTATGCCACCGATCCCGCCGGTCGCGCCGTGCTGGAAGCCGTGTTCGCCAACAGCCCCTTCCTGGGTCAGGCCCTGGTACGGGAGATGGGCTTCTTCCGCACCATCCTGGAAAAGGGCTTCGAAACGGCCTTTGCCGACCTTGTCCAGGGTCTGTGGCGCGATCATGGCGCGGAAACCAGCAGCGAACGCCTGATGAAGGCGCTGCGCATCGCCAAGCGGCGCGCGGCCCTGCTGATCGGGCTGGCCGACATGGGCGGCGACTGGCCGCTGGAACAGGTGACAGGGGCGCTTTCCGATTTCGCCCAGGCGGCCCTGCAACTGACCACCCGGCTGGTGCTGCGTCAGGCGGTGACGTCGGGCAAGCTGATCGTGCCCGACCCGGCCGAACCGGAAAAGGGCAGCGGCTATATCGTGCTGGCCATGGGCAAGTTCGGCGCGCGTGAACTGAATTACAGCTCCGACATCGACCTGATCATCTTCTATGACGATGGCATCGTGCAGGTCCCGGATGGGGAGATGACGAAGCTGTTCGTGCGGGTGACGCGCGAGTTGGTGCGGATCATGGATGACCGTACGGCCGATGGGTACGTCTTCCGCACCGACCTGCGCCTGCGCCCCGACCCCGGCGCAACACCCGTGGCCGTCAGCGTGTCGGCGGCGGAAGCCTATTACAGCAGCCTGGGCCAGAACTGGGAACGGGCCGCCATGATCAAGGCAAGGCCCGTGGCCGGCGATCTGGAGGCCGGCCGGGGCTTCATGGACATCATCCGGCACTTCATCTGGCGCCGGAACCTGGACTTCGCCGCCATCCAGGACATCCATTCCATCAAGCGCCAGATCGGTGCCCACAAGGGCCACCGGGAAAAGACCGTCAATGGCCACAATATCAAGATCGGGCGCGGCGGAATCCGGGAGATCGAATTCTTCGCCCAGACCCAGCAGTTGATCTATGGCGGGCGCGACCGTTCCTTGCGCACCTGTGGCACGGTGGAAACGCTCTATGCCCTGGTGGAGGCGGACCGGGTGGAGAAGTCGGTCGCCGACGACCTGTCCAATGCCTACCGCTTCCTGCGGACCGTCGAACATCGCGTGCAGATGGTGGATGACCAGCAGACGCACGAACTGCCCAAGACGGATGAAGGCGTGGCCCGCATCGCCGCCTTCCTGGGCTTCCCCGACGATGCCGCCTTCCGCGCCCGGCTGATGGCGACGCTGGGGGTGGTGGAAGACCATTATGACGGCCTGTTCGCGGAGAGCCCGGCCTTGTCCGGGTCCGGCAGCCTGGTGTTCACGGGCACGGAGGATGATCCCGACACGATGGAGACGCTGCGCGGCATGGGGTACGAGAACCCGTCCGCCGTCGCCGGCCAGATCCGCGCCTGGCACCATGGCCGCTACCGCGCCACGCGCAGCCAGCGGGCGCGGGAGTTGCTGACCGAACTGGTGCCCACGCTCTTGGCCGCCTTCGGCCGCACGGCCCATCCCGACCATGCCTTCCTGAAATTTGACGAGTTCCTGGCCCGGCTGCCGGCGGGCGTGCAGCTGTTCAGCCTGTTTTACGCCAATCCCAACCTGCTGGATCTGGTGGCAGAGGTCATGGGCACGGCCCCGCGCCTGGCCGACCAGTTGGCGCGGCAGCCGCAGGCGCTGGATGCCGTGCTGCTGCCGGGATTTTTCGGCGCCCTGCCGGAACGGGACGAGCTGGAGCAAGGCTTCCACGCCCTGGTCGGCGGGGCGCAATATTTTGAGGAGGTTCTGGACCTGGCCCGCCGCTGGACCAACGAGCATCGGTTCCGCGCTGGCGTCCATATCCTGCGCCATGTCAGCGATGCCGACCGGCTGGGCGCCTTCCTGACCGACGTGGCGGAGGTCGGTCTGACCGGCATCCAGCAAGCGGTGGAGGATGAGTTCGCCAAACGCCATGGCCGCCTGCCCGGTGCCGGATTCGCCATTGTCGGGCTGGGCCGGGTGGGGGCCCGGTCCCTGATGCTGCGGTCGGACCTGGATCTGATCACGGTCTATGAGGTGCCGGAAGGGGTGACCCAGTCCGACGGTGACAAGCCCCTGTCACCCAACGATTATTTCATCAAACTGACTCAGCGTCTGGTCAATGCCATCACGGCCCAGACGGCGGAAGGCGCGCTGTATGAGGTCGACATGCGCCTGCGCCCCAGCGGCAATGCCGGGCCGCTGGCCGTCAGCTTTGAAGGGTTCGCCAGATATCAGCGCGACAGCGCCTGGACCTGGGAACATATGGCGCTGACCCGCGCCCGCCCGCTCACGGGGCCCACGCATCTGCGCGACCGGTTGACGGCGGAGATCCGCGCCGTGCTGACCCGCCCGCGCGATGCCGCCAAGCTGCGCGACGATGTCGCCTCCATGCGCGCGCGCATCGACCAGCAGCACCATACGACCGACATCTGGAGCGTGAAATATGTGCGCGGCGGCATGGTCGATATCCAGTTCATCGCCCAGTACCTGACCCTGCTGCACGCCCCGGAAAAGCCGGAGATCATCGATCCCAACACCACGGGCGCGCTGGCCTGGCTGGGCGACAGCGGGTATCTGGCGGTGGAGACGGCCAACAGGCTGATCGCCGCGCACAAGACCTGGCGCCGTGTGCAGGGCTTCCTGCGTCTGACGGTGGAAGGGTCCTTCGACGCCGCCAAGGCGCCCGCCGGCCTGAAAGCCGGCCTGCGCCGCGCCGCCCTGCCCGACGCGTCGGAAACCTTGGCCTTCGACGCGGTGGAGTCGGCCTTGCGGGAGATGGCGGCGGATGCCAAGGCGGCGTTCGACGCGGTGGTGGGGCCACCGGCGACGTAATCTCACACCGGTGCCCGCATCCCCGCCACGCCCAGCGACCCGTCGAACAGGCCCGGCAGGGCAGGCAGGTCGGTGACACCGGGGTCGACGCCCAGCTGCATCATCAGGGTAGTCGCCTGACCGCGATGGTGGGTGGCGTGGTTGAACATGTGCGTGACCGCCACCCAGGCCGGCTGGCTCCAGCGCGCCGGGTTGAAGCGGGTGACCCAGGACAAGGGGGCCGCCAGCCATTCCGCCGTCACCGTCTGCGCCGCCCAATGGGCGATATGCGCATCGGCTTCGGCGCGGCGGGCGACCAGATCTTCCCAGTCCGGGCAGAACAGCGCCTCACCCGCCGGCTTCGGCGCCTCTGTCCCTTCAAACCGGCTCATCCAGATCAGGTCGGCCCACAGGATATGGTCCAGCGTGCCGTGCAGCGACTTGAAGAAGGCACCCAGGTCGCGGCTGCGGTCTTCCGCCGGAATGGCGGTACAGGCCTGCATCAGCCGGCTGTTCATCCAGGTGCCATAGGCGGCCATGGTGCGCACATAATCGACACTGATCATCGGTTTCCCCTTTTCCGCCGCCGGCCCTGTTGACTATCGCGGGCCGCGTCTCAATTCTTCAGCCCGATCCTTATGACGCATGCCCCCAAGGAAACCCCGTGATGACCATCACCATCGGCCAGCCCGCCCCCGATTTCACCCTGCCGACCGACGGCAATGGCAGCGTCACCCTGTCGGCCCTGCGCGGCCGCAATGTCGTGGTCTATTTCTATCCCAAGGACGACACATCCGGCTGTACTACAGAGGCCTGCGGCTTTGGCGAATCGCTGCCGCATTTCGAGCAGGTGGACGCCACCATCATCGGCATTTCCAAGGACAGCGTCGCCAGCCATGACAAGTTCAAGGCCAAGTACAAGCTGCCCTTCATCCTGGCGTCGGACAAGGACAACGACGTGACGGAGCGGTTCGGCGCCTGGGTGGAAAAAAGCATGTATGGCCGCACCTATATGGGCATCGAACGCTGCACCTTCCTGATCGACAGGGAAGGCATCGTCCGCCAGGTCTGGCGCAAGGTGAAGGTGGCCGGCCATGTGGACGCCGTGCTGAAGGCCGTGCAGGGGCTCTGACAGACAGCACGCCGGCATGCGCGCCGTTGTCGCCCCGGCGACCCGCGCGTGCCGGCGTTCAGGACCGTCGGGCGTTACCGGACCACGGGCACCCGCGCGTCCGATTGCCAGAAGGCCCAGCGCACGCCCATGCCGATATTGACATTGGTCTTCTGCCGGAACAGGGGGCTGTCCTCGTTGACCGAGCCGCCATAATAGCCAAGCTGGGCCGCACCAAAGACCAGCAGCCGGTCATTGACGGGATAGGCCAGACCCAGGGTGGATTTGGTGCCGATATAGCCGGACTTGGCCTTGTAGGCGGGGCGACCCGCCGTCACATAGGCCTGTTCCACGGTGTAGAAATAATCATTCACGCCGTCGAAGCCGAAAATGGGGCCGATGGAGGCATAGCCACGGAACTTCGTGCCCCCCAGCGAGCGGTCGAACCAGCTCAGTTCCGGGTTCACGGTGATGCCTTCATAATCGAAGGCGACAAGGCGGGTGGCGATGACGGCGCGCAGTTCAACGCCCAGATCGACCTGCACCTCGTCCTTCTTGGGCTGGAAATGCCAGGTCAGCTTGGGGCCTGCTTCGATCAGCAGGTCCAGATCGGGCATGCCGCGCCGGGCGTCATTGTCCTTGCTGTCGACATCAAACGACCCGTCCAGGCCGATATCCAGTTCCAGCCGATCCTGCATCAGTTCCTGCCGGGCGCGCACGAAGCCATCATCGCCGATGCGCAGATTGTCGCCGCGATAGATCAGGAAAGGCACGGGCAAGGCCTTGAACTGCCCCTGCGACGCGGCCGGGTAATGGGCGATATAGCCGCCGGCGGCCAGCACGCTGCCCTCCCACAGGGGGGCCGTATCGTTCGTCGTCTCCATGCCGAACAGGGCCGACTGGGCGGCAACGGGGCCGGCCGTAGCCAGCAGGACGGCACAAAGGGCGGAAAGGCGGCGCATCATCGGGGCGGTGACCTGATCATGTTGCAGGGCGGCATAGCTCTATCCCATCAACGACGTCACCGCCAGCCTGTCACCGCAGGTCAAAAAGCGACAGGGGGTGCGGATTTCTCCCGCCCCCCCTGTCCCCCTGCCTTTAAGCCGCCAGAACCGGCGCCTTGGGGAAGTCCAGATCGGTCTGGATCAGGTGGTTGGCATAGTTGGTCAGGATATTGGCCACCGTGACCGTCAGCACCTCCAGCAACTCCGCCTCCGTCAGGCCGGCCGCACGGGCCTGGTCCAGGACGGGCGTGGCCACCAGGCCGCGGTCCCGGACGATGGCGTCGGCCAGACCGGCAATGGCGCTGGTGCGGGCGTCGGTGCCCTGGGCCCGGCGGGCGGCCAGGATCTCCGTCTCGCTCAACCCCGTCAGCTTGCCGACCAGGGAATGGGCCGACACGCAATATTCACAGTCATTGGCCTGCCCCACGGTCAGGGCAATGCGCTCCCGCTCCTTGGCCGACAGCGTGCCCTTGGCCGCGACATCGCCCAGGGCCAGATAAGCGTTCAGTGCGACCGGCGAATTGGCCAGCGTGGCGATCATGTTCGGCACCTTGCCCATTTTGGCGCGCACGGCGTCCAACTGCGGGGCAACAGTGGCGGCCGGGTTCTTCAGGTCGATCGGGGCGATACGGGACATTTTACATTCTCCTGTTCGTCGGGGGCGGCGGGATGCCGTCTGGACATGGACAGAAGGTTGCCATACGCTTCGATGCAAAATGTCCTGGATCGTTATCAATTCGTCTGGCCCGGTGCCTGGCGATGGGGAGCATGACACCATGGAACAGCAAGAGCCCGACCGGCTGGCCGCCTTGCTGGCGCGATTCCGGCTGTCGGCGGGTGTCTATTACACGGGCGCCCTGTGCGGGGTGGCGACCCTGGGGCCGGAGGATGGGTTGGGCCATCTGCACCTGCTGCGGTCGGGCCGGCTGACCATCTCGGGCGCGGGTCTTGCCCCGCAGCATTTTGAAGGGCCGGCGGCCCTGCTGCTGCCGCGCCCGCGCCTGCATCGCCTGGAAACGGCGGATGGTGAGGCGGCGGACATGGTCTGCGCCACCATCGCCATGGGCGGGCCGGCCAACCCCCTGCAACGCGCCCTGCCCCCGCTGCTGTCCCTGCCCCTGACGGGGGAGGATCTGCTGCACGGCGCCTTGGCGCTGCTGTTCACGGAAGCCGCGGGTCAATCCTGCGGGCGGCAGGCGGTGATGGACCGGCTGGCGGAGGTGGCGTTCATCTGTCTGCTGCGCCGGGGCATGGCGGCCGCGGCCGATGGTGTCGGCCTGCTGGCGGGGCTGGCGCATCCGGCCCTGGCCCGCCTGCTGGCCGCCCTGCATCAGGAACCGGGGGCCGACTGGACGCTGGAGACCATGGCGGACCGGGCCGGCATGTCGCGCAGCGTCTTCGCCCAGACCTTCCGCGCGGTGGTAGGCACGACGCCAGCCGACTATCTGCGCGGCTGGCGCCTGCATCTGGCCGGGGCCGCCCTGGCGGCTGGGCAGCCGCTGAAACAAGTGGCGCGGGACGTCGGCTATGCCAGCCATACGGCCCTGTCCCGCGCCCTGTCGCAGATGCGTCAGGCCGAGGACGTTACTTCTTCCCCTTCATCATGAAGGCCTGGAAGGCAGCGATGGCTTCGGGGGAGCGCAGGCGCTTGGCGAAGATCTCCGCTTCCTTGGCGATGACGGCCAGCACCTCGGCCGAATTGGGGCGCAGCAGGGCCTTGGTCTCCCGCATGGCACCCGCCGGCTTGGCGGCCAGCGCCTTGGCCTTGGTCAGGGCATGGGCCGCCAGATCGGCCGATGGCACGATCCCGGCCAGCACGCCGTTGGCCAGCGCCTCCTCGGCGGTCAGCGGCTCGCCCAGCATCAGCATGCGCGCGGCCTGCCCGTGGCCCATGGTGCGCGGCATCAGGATGGAGCTGCCACCCTCCGGTACCAGTCCCAGATCGATGAAGGGCACATGCAGCCGTGCTTCCGGCGAGGCATAGACCAGATCGCAATGGAACAGCATGGTGGTACCGATGCCGACGGCCATCCCGTCGACAGCGGCGACCAGCGGCAGGGGGCTGGTCGCCAAGTTTGCCAGAAAGCGGAACACGGGCGCATCCTGCCCCTGCGGCGGGTTGGCCAGGAAATCACCGATATCATTGCCGCCCGTGAAGAAACCGCCCGCGCCCTGGAACAGGATGACGCGCACGCCGTCCTGATCGGCACTGGCCATGGCGTCGGCCATGGCAGCGTACATGGCGGCGGTCAGCGCATTGCGCTTGTCGGCGCGGTTCAGGGTGATGGTCCGGACACCGTCCGCGTCATTCACCAGCACATGATCGGTCATTTCCGCTTTCCCCTCGGGCTTGGGCCATTATGGTTGGCGACAGGACGCCCGAAGCCGGTGGCGGCGTCAAGGTGAAAAGCGCACGACCGTGCGGAAAGGGCCGACTCAGCCCTGCGCCTTCCTGGCCCGCTTGGGCTTGGCCCGCGCGCGAAGGGCGACGGCATAGGCGTCACGGGCCCAGGGCAGCAGGCTGTCGCTGTCCTCCAGCACCTCTTCCGGCGGACGGTAATAGTTCATCTTCCGCTCCGGCTGGTCCGCGTAAGGGGCAAAAGCGGGCAAGTCGCGCGCCTCATAGGCGGCGCGGTTCTGGTCGTCGACCTTCAGGTAAAGCTCTTCCCAGGCGATCAGCGCAAAAGTCAGACCGTCCAGCGACAGGCCCCAGCCACCGAACATCGACTTGGCCACCACCGGCCCCAGCGGCGCCATCAGTTCCAGCACATGCGTAACGAAGGGCGGCTGGGGGCGGGGGGCCATGGGTTACTTCTTGCGGAAGGCATCCAGGGTGACAACCGTGCCGGTCGTCTTGGGCGCGTCGGCGGCATCTTCGGCGGCCGGTTCGTCCACCTCCGCCGCGACCTCTTCCTCTTCTTCCTCGATCAGAAGGTCGGGCATGTCGTCGGGCTGGAACTGCAGAACGAAATTCACCGACGGGTCGGCGAAGGTGATGATGGTGATGTAGGGAATGACCAGACGGCGCAGCACGCCACCGAAGCTCAGCGTCACGCTGAACCTCTCCGCTTCCACCGACAGGTCATAGAACTGGTACTGCAGGACGATCGTCATCTCCGTCGGATATTTGGCGCGGAGATAGTCGGGCAGTTCCACCCCTTCGGCGTCAGTGCGGAAGGTGATGTAGAAATGGTGTTCGCCGGGCAATTGCCCGCCCCGGGCCAGCACCTCACGCAGGGCCTGTCTGACCACGCCACGCTTGGCGGCCTCGACCATGCGGTCATAGCGGAGCATTTCCTGCGACATCGGTTAAGCGAACCCCTGGCAACGAACGCGACGGATCAATCCGTCTCCCATCGGTCCCAGACAAGCCTATTACGGGCGGATAATCAAGCGTCGGGCGCATAAGGACGGGTTCCCGCAGGCAGCCATGCGGGAATGCGGGGTATGAAGCGAACCGAAACGGCAATTTCGGCCGGCTGTGAACCGCCCGTCGGCGGTGGGAATGGGAGCCCTGACAGCCGGCGCCGCTTTGGTTCGCACGACGGCGCGCCTGCGCACGCAAAACGCCCGAGACGCAGATGCACCCGCCCGGCGCCTGAAGCTCAAAATAAGGTGGGGGGATTCTGTTGCCCAGCTCCCCCCGGGCTGCGACTTAAGCTAACTGACTAACGCCCTTAAGGGGGAATTAGGCAGCCATGCGAAGGTCAGACGCCGAGTTATCGTTGGCATCTATGAGGTTTGACCCGATAACGGCGGTATCATGCCGGGAGAAGACTATGCCTTTATTACGCGCGTCGATCCTGTTTCGCCCCCATGAACCCCGAACCATCAGGTCCGGGATGAATGGTGGAGGCGCCGGGTACCGCCCCCGGGTCCGCAACGTCTATTCCACACCGCGTTTATCCCCATAGTCGGGCGAACCCGACAGCTTCCATATAGGATGCCGGGGCGCGGAATGGAAGGGGTGTTTGCGGCCTTTTCTTACGGCGCCGCCGCCACCCCGTTGGACCGCGGGTCGGCCCCACCGCGCCATTGGCCGGTCATCTTGTCGATGCCGTTCAGCTTGCCGCCGAAATCATCGACCTTCACCTCATGCCCCATGGCGCGAAGCTGGTCGGCCATGCCGCCGACGCTGGTGCCCTGCTCGATGCGCAGCGTGTCGCCATTGCCCATGAAGGTGGGCAGGGCGATGGCCGTCCGGACGTCCAGCTTCCAGTCCAGCACACCGACAATGGCCTTGGCCACCTGGGCGATGATGGTGGGGCCGCCGGCGGCGCCGATGGCCAGCACCGGCTGCCCCTTCTCGTCATAGACGATGGTGGGCGACATGGAACTGCGCGGGCGTTTGCCCGGCTCCACCCGGTTGGCCGTAGGCAGGCCGTCCACATCGGGGATGAAATTGAAATCCGTCAGCTCGTTATTCAGCACATAGCCGTCGACCAGGATGCCAGACCCGTAGATATCCTCGATGGTCGAGGTCATGGACACGACATTGCCGGCTTCGTCCGCGACGGAGAAATGGGTAGTGCCGGGAATTTCATTGTCGGGAATGTCGGACACGCGCGGCGCGTCCTTGGGATTGCCGGGCGTGGCCTTGGGCATGGCCTTCTTCGGATCGATCAGCTTGGCCCGGTCCTTGATATAGGCAGGGTCGGTCAGCCCCTCGACCGGCACCTTCACATGGTCGGGATCGCCCAGCCACTTGGCACGGTCGGCATAGGCCAGCCGCATTGATTCGCCCAGGATATGCCACGCCTCCACGCTGTCCGGGCCCATGGCGGGAATGTCGAACCCTTCCATCTGCTTCAGGATGGCCAGGACGGCGATGCCGCCGGAAGAGGGCGGCCCCATGCCGCAGACCGTATAGACCCGATAGGTGCCGCAGACGGGCGGGCGCGGTACGGCGCGGTAATTCGCCATGTCCTCGGCCGTGATCACGCTGGGATGACGGGGTGAGGCGGCCACGGCGGCGCGCAGCTTTTCCCCCGCCGGTCCCTTGTAGAAGGCATCCGCCCCCTTCTCCGCGATCAGGGTCAAGAGATCGGCCAGCTTCGGGTTCCTGATGGTGGAACCGGCGGGCTTGGGCTTGCCATCGGGCTGGAAATAGATCTCCTGCGCTTCCTTGGAGACTTTCAGCAGCGGGGTCTGCTCCTCCAGCATGCTGACCATGCGCGGGGTCACGGCATAGCCGTCGCGGGCCAGTTTGATGGCCGGCTGGAACAGCGCCTTCCAGGGCAGCTTGCCATGGCGGGAATGCACCAGTTCCGCCAGCTTCAGATTGCCCGGCACGCCGACCGACAGACCGCCCGACCGCGCATCCTCGTACTCCATTTCCTGCCCGTCCTTGGTCATGAACCGGTCGGGCTTGGCGGCACCGGGCGCTTCCTCACGCCCGTCATAGCTGAACGTGTCCTTGGTGCCGGCCGGGTGGTACAGCAGGAAGCCGCCACCGCCGATGCCCGACGATTCGGGTTCCACCACCGTCAGGGCCAGCATCAGGGCGATGGCCGCGTCGGCGGCGCTGCCCCCCTGACGCAGGATTTCCTGCCCCGCGGCGGTGGCGCGCGGATCGGCCGACGACACCATGGCCTTGCCCACCGGCACCGCCGTCACAACTGCACTTTCCTTCTGTGCCCAGGCCATCGTCGCCGGAACGGCCGACAGGGCGGTGGCAAGGCAGAGCGAGAGGGCAAGGGAGCGCAGACGGGTCATCGTGGGGGCTTCTCCGGCCGGTTTCGGGCGGAACAGCTTCACACGAAAACAACGCTTATCCTACTGTAAAATATTGATTATTTTGTAGGCAAGCTGATGCCGGGATGACCAATGCACCGGCCCCGGACGCTTACAGCAGCCAGCGCCCCTCGGCCCAGCGCAGGGCCCAGCGGGCGCGGCGGCCCAGTGTCCAGTGGCGGCCCCAGACGGCCAGCGCCTCACCCTGGTCCAGGTCGATGAACTGGGGCGGGCGGCGGTGCGGGGCCAGACGGGGCACCAGCCCCGTGGCCAGGGCCACCAGATTATAGGACAGCAGGCCCCAGCCCGCGTGGCGGCCGTCGGCCGGTGCCACGGCCTCTCCCGCTGCCAGCACGCGGTCCTGCCCGCCCACGCGCAGCTTGGCGTCGGTGCGCAGCCGCCCGTCGCCATCCACATCCAGCCCGCTGGTGCGCAGCCAGGCCGGGCCGGCAGCCCCCGTGGCATTCACGAACAGGTCGAAGGCGATGCGGTCGCCACCAGCCAGCACGGCCTCGTTGCCCTCCACCTTCGCCACGCTGGCCTTTTCCTGCAGGATGGCGCCATGGGCGGCCAGCCTTTCGATCAGGCGGATGCCGGCCGGTTCCGGCAGCCCCTTCAGCAGCCGGTCGCGCGTCAGCAGGGTGACCGCGACATGGCCGCCCAGCCGATCCGCCAGAAGTATGATGGACATGGCCAGCATGGCAGCGGTGACCCCGCCGCCGGCGATGGTCAGGGCCACGGCGCGGCCCGGATGCTGGTCGATGCGGGCTTCCAGGGCGGCGCGCAGGTCCAGAATCTGCGATAGCGGACGCGTGGTGAAGCAGCGGGGATGACCGATGGTTCCGGCAAGCGGCCGGGTCAGGGCCGGCGGGGCGATGGACAGCATGTCGAAGGAAAGCGGCTCGCCCTCATGCCGATGGACCAGCCCGGCCTTCAGTTCGATGCCGGTCACGTCGTCATCGATGGATTTGATCCCGGCCTCTGCGGCCAGAACCCCGCTGTCCAGCCGCGCCACCGCCGGTTCGATACGGCCGGCCAGCGTCGCGGGCACGGCTTCCGGCCAGACCATGGCGGCCGGGGCCAGCAGGGTAACATCGTGGCCGCGTCGGCGCAGTCCCGACAAATGTTTCAGCAGGGGCGTCCTTGCATGTCCGGCGCCCAGCAGCAGGATACGACTCACCCGGCGGCCTTCGCCGACGCTTGAGCTTCCGTGGGGTCACGCAGCACATAGCCGCGCCCCCAGACGGTATCGATATAGTTTTCGCCCTCGGTCGCCGTGGTCAGCTTCTTGCGCAGCTTGCAGACGAAGACGTCGATGATCTTCAGTTCCGGCTCGTCCATCCCGCCATAGAGATGGTTCAGGAACATTTCCTTGGTCAGCGTCGTGCCCTTGCGCAGGGACAGCAGTTCCAGGATGCCATATTCCTTGCCCGTCAGGTGCAGGGGTGCACCTTCCACGGTCGCCGTCTTGGCATCCAGGTTCACGGTCAGCTTGCCCGTGCGGATGATGCTTTCCGAATGGCCCTTGGACCGGCGGATGATGGCCTGGACGCGCGCGATCAGTTCGCGCTTGTCGAACGGCTTGGTCAGGTAATCGTCGGCGCCAAAGCCCAGACCCTTGATCTTGTTGTCCAGGTCGGACAGACCCGACAGGATCAGGATGGGGGTATTGACGCGCGAGGCGCGCAGCCGGCGCAGCACCTCGTACCCGTCCATGTCGGGCAGCATCAGGTCCAGGATGATGATGTCGTAATCATAGAGCTTGCCGATCTCCAGCCCGTCTTCCCCCAGGCTGGTGGCATCCACGATATACCCACCCTCGGCGGACAGCATCAGCTGGATGCTTTTCTGCATCGCGGCATCATCTTCGACCAGCAGGACACGCATGACCAGTTCCTCGGCAATCCATGGGCCCAACCCATCTAATGCAGATAGGTTAACAGAGGCTGTACAGATATGCTATCCGACCAACGGCAAGGCGAGGGGGATAGGCATGTCCATTGGTATGTGTTTGAATCCCACTCCGATATATTGCCCAAAAAACGGCGCCCGCCATGCTTGACCATGATCAGTTGCTGCAAGAGATCAATGCCCTGCCGACTTATTCCATTTTCGGGCGGGTGACCTCTGTCCTGGGCATGATGGTCGAAGTGGGTGGGGTGGAGCGGCGGCTGTCCATCGGCGGCCGCTGCCGCGTCATTACGCGTGGCGGCAAGCCCGTTCCCTGTGAAGTTGTGGGTTTCCGCGGCGGCCGCGCGCTGCTGATGCCCTTTGGCACGCTGGACGATATCGGGCTGGGCTGCCGGGCGGAGGTGGCGGAGGGGCAGGCGTCGATCTATCCGACCCAGGCCTGGCTGGGCCGCGTCATCAACGCCCTGGGCCAGCCCATCGACGGCAAGGGGCCGCTGCCGCAGGGCGAGGTGCCCTATCTGATCAAGGCTGGTCCGCCGCCTGCCCATGCCCGCAAGCGGGTGGGGGCAAAGATGGATCTGGGGGTGAAGTCCATCAACACCTTCCTGTCCTGCTGCCGCGGGCAGCGCATGGGCATCTTCGCCGGGTCGGGCGTGGGCAAGTCCGTGCTGATGTCCATGCTGGCCAAATATACCGAGGCCAATGTCAGCGTCATCGGCCTGATCGGCGAACGCGGCCGCGAGGTGCAGGAGTTTCTGGAGCACGACCTGGGCGAAGAGGGTGTGGCCCGCAGCGTGGTCATCGTCGCCACCTCTGACGAACCGCCTTTGATGCGCCGGCAGGCGGCCTACCTGACCTTCGCCGTTTCGGAATATTTCCGCGATCAGGATCAGGACGTGCTGTGCCTGATGGACAGCGTGACCCGTTTCGCCATGGCCCAGCGTGAGATCGGCCTGTCGGCCGGTGAACCGCCGACGACCAAGGGCTATCCGCCTACCGTCTTTGCCGAACTGCCGCGTCTGCTGGAACGCGCCGGGCCGGGCACGGGCCAGGGCACGATCAGCGGCCTGTTCACCGTGCTGGTCGAAGGTGGCGACATGGAGGAACCCATCGCCGATGCCGTCCGCGGTATCCTGGACGGCCATATTGTCATGGAACGCCGCATCGGCGAGCGTGGGCGCTATCCGGCCATCAACATTTTGCGGTCGGTGTCGCGGACCATGCCGGGCTGCAACACGCCCGAACAGAACGCCCTGGTCGGCAGGGCCCGTCGCCTGATGTCCGCCTATTCGGACATGGAGGAGATGATCCGCCTGGGTGCCTATCGCAAGGGCAGCGACCCGCAGGTGGACGAAGCCATCCATTACAACCCGGCGATCGAGGCCTTCCTGCGCCAGGGCAAGGGGGAGCGCAGCACATTGGACCAGGGCTATGCCGAACTGGCCGCCATCCTGGGAGGGGCTAGCGGATGAAGGATCTGAAACCGCTGATCCGCCTGAATCAGCGCGAGGTGGACCAGCGCCGCCGCGTGCTGGTGCAGTTGCAGGAAGCCCAGCAGCGACTGGTCGAAGAGCGGGAATCATTCGAACAGCGCGCCATCCTGGAACGCGATCTGGCGGCCAGCGACCTGCTGCTGGCCCGTGAATATCCCGCCTTTGCCAAGCGCGTGATCGCGACGCGAGAGGATTATGAACGCCGGGCCAGGACCTTGACGCTGGAGGTCAGCCGCGCCGAGGAGGCGGTGGCCGAGGCGTTCGTTGAGCTGAAGAAATTCGAGCAGGTGCAGGAACAGCGCGATCTGGCCGCCAAGGAAGCCCGCCGCTACCGCGAAACCCAGATGTTCGATGAAGTCGCCTCCATCCGCTTCTCCCGCCAGCAGGACGGTGCTGCGGATGATGGTACGGCGGGGTAGCGGCCCGACCCGGCCTTCCCCGCCCCGTCAGACACCGGATTATTTTCCGGCTTCTCCCCGCAGATAGGGGACCGGCTCAACCAGCGTGTACCCTGCCGTCTCGGCCGCGAAATGGCGCAGCCAATAGGCATGGCCGGCGCCATAGACGATCAGCACCCGGTCCCCCGGTTTCACCACCTGGGTCAGCTTGGCAAAGATGCGGGCATTGCGGGCGTACCAGCGGGCGTTCAGATCCGCCCCCGGCAGATTGCGGCCCTTGCCCATGGCCAGAAGCTGGTAATAGCCCTCCCCCTGGCCCCGGATGAACAGCGGATGGTCGGGCATGTTCATGTCGGCCAGGATGTCGGCAACGCTGCGCGTCTTCTGGTCCTGTTCCAGCTTGACCGCCGCCGCCTGGGCGGGTCCGAACAGCGCTTCCAGCCTGTCCGTCCGGCCATTGGCCTGCGCCCATTCCTGCACGGCCTCGAACGGGAAATAGTCGGGCTCCCCCTTCGCCGCCATTTCATCGATGGCATAGACCTGGGGCAGGCCCAGCTTGTTGGCCAGCCGATAGCCGATCTGCACCGTCTCGTTCGTGCTTTTCAGCAGATCGGCCGGCTTGAAGGCGGCATAGGCATTGTCCAGCATGCTGGCCTGATCCTTGGCCACCGCCTCCACGGCGACCACCGTCGGCTTGAACCGGGCCAGACGGTCGGCCAGTTCAGCCAGTTGCGCCTGCTTGGCCGGCGTGGTCACAGGATCGATCTGGGCATTCACCTTGTCCTGCCCTGGATTGCCGAAATGATAGGTGCCCAGCACCATCACCTGCACCGGTGCCTCCGCGGCCCCCGCGCAGGGCGCGCCCAGGGCCATCACCAGCCCGACCACCCCCAATAACCAACGCATGTCATTCCCCCTTGCACACGATATGACGTGTGAAAAGGCTATGCCCACGGCCATGCGTCGTCAAAAGGGCAGCGTGGGCCGGCGGGTCCACCCGCGCCGGGACGGATCAGACCACTGCCGACCAGATTTCGGCGGCCAGTGCCTCCAGTTCCTCAACCCCCTTCGATTTCGGGTCTGTTTCCGCCAGTGTCAGACCTTCCATCAGTGCTGCGGCGAAACCGATACGGTTTCCCAGGCTCGCCAATGCGATGGGCACGCCCAGTTCCATTGCCTTCTCCGCCGCCGCGTCCACCAGCTTGCCGCGCGCTGGCACCCGGTTCAGGACCAGCAGGGCCGACCGCTTCTCCCCCCGCGCCAGTTCCAGGGTGGGGCGGGTGGCCCAAAGATCCATGGGGCTGGGCTGCACGGGGACCACCACCAGATTGGCGGTACGCACGGCGATGCGGGCATCGGTTTCGGCATGGGGCGGGCTGTCGATGACGACCACATCATGGGTCTTGGCCAGCCGCTCCACCTCCCGCTGGGTGCGCCAGCCGGAGATTTGCAGATGGGTCAGGCCCGTCGCCTCCGCGCCCAGGGTTTCCATGCGTTGACGGAACCATTCCGACAGGCTGCCCTGCGGGTCGATATCGACGATGGCGGTGGTTTTGCCGGCCCGTGCCCAGGTGACGGCCAGATGGATGGCCAGCGTCGTCTTGCCGGCCCCGCCCTTCTGCTGCGCGATGGTGATGACCTGCCCCGTCATGCCCGAACCCTGCTAACCTTTGTTTCGGCATGCAGTGTGCCCACATGGGCGCATGGCGGCAAGCGCCGCACCGCAACAAATGGATATGTCATGACCGCACAGCCCTGGCCCGCCCATCTGCCCATCAGCCGCCTGCGCGTGGCCCGCCCCACCGACCGGCTGGGAGAGGTCACGGCCTTCTACCGCGATGTCATCGGCTTGCCGGTCATTGGCGGCTGGGTCGATGATGGCACCCATGCCGGCTATGACGGGGTGATGGTGGGTCTGCCCGGCTGGGACACGCATCTGGAATTCACCCAGCACCGCGATGGCAGCCCCTGCCCGGCACCCACGCGCGACAATCTGCTGGTGCTTTATGTCGACAGCCGGGCCGATCTGGAATCGGTCTCCGCCGCCATCCAGGCGCGTGGCGGTGTGCCCGTCCTGCCCGAAAACCCCTATTGGCTGAACCGTGCCGTGTGTTTTGAGGACCCGGACGGTTGGGGCATCGTCTTCTCCCTGAAGCCCGGCGTCGCCTGACGCGACCGGGCTTTGCAGGGAAAGCCCGTGATCGGGCGGGTTGGAGCGATTATCTTCCGTGGCAGAAGCATCCAGGACCCGCGCCCGTGCCCCACACCCATTGCTGCGACGACCCCAGCCATCCTCACGACGCGCCGGCCCCGCCGCCGCATCCCGACCGGCCGCGCGTGCTGCCGCCGGGGCCTGATGCCTATGCCCAGGCGTCCGAGGTGCTGGCGGCGGGCGGGCTGGTCGCCATGCCCACGGAAACGGTCTATGGGCTGGCCGGTGATGCCGGCAATGACGCGGCCGTGGCCGCCATCTTCGCCGCCAAGGGGCGACCCAGCTTCAACCCGCTGATCGTGCATGTGGCTGATGCTGCCGCGGCCGAACGGCTGGTCCATATCGATGAGCGGGCGGCCCGCGCTATGGAGATGTGGTGGCCGGGGGCCCTGACCCTGGTGCTGCCGCGCCGGGCCGATGCGCCGCTGTCGCTGCTGGTCTCGGCCGGGCTGGATACGGTTGCCGTGCGCTGCCCCGCCCATCCCGTGGCCCGTGCCCTGATCCAGGCGTGCGGCCGGCCGCTGGCCGCCCCGTCCGCCAACCGGTCGGGTCATGTCAGCCCCACCACCCCCATCCATGTGGCCGAAGAATTTCCCGAGGGCGGTGGCGCGCGGCTGAAGCTGATCCTGGCCGGCGGGCGCTGTGCCATCGGTGTGGAATCCACCGTGCTGGACCTGACGGGGGACCGCCCGCTGCTGCTGCGCCCCGGTTCGGTGACGCGCGAGGAGTTGGAAGGCGTGCTGGGCCCCGTCGATCTGGCCACCGCGGCCGACGGGGTGAAGGCCCCCGGCATGATGACCAGTCATTACGCCCCCGGTCTGCCCGTACGGCTGGACGCCACGGATGTGCGCGCGGATGAGGCGCTGCTGGCCTTTGGTCCCGACGCCTTCCTGCGCGGTGGGGCCCTGCGCCTGAACCTGTCGCAAAATGGCGATCTGGTGGAGGCGGCATCCAACCTGTTCGCCATGCTGCGGGCGCTGGACCGGCCGGGCCTGTCCGGCATCGCCGTCATGCCCGTCCCGGAAAAGGGTCTGGGTGCAGCCATCAACGACCGGCTGCGCCGCGCCGCCGCCCCCCGGGGTTAGGGCGATGGCGGCCGACCTGCTGTCCCGCCTGTCCACCCTGATCGGGCCCGCCCATGTGCTGACGGGCGAGGCCATGGCACCTTACGCCTTCGACTGGCGCCGTCGGCAGGACAGCCGCCCGCTGGCCGTGCTGCGGCCCGGATCAACGGCGGAGGTGGCCGCCATCGTCCGCCTGTGTGCTGAGGCCGCCACCCCCATCGTGCCGCAGGGCGGCAATACCGGGGTCGTGGGCGGCACGGTGGCGATGGAAGGGACGGGTGCCGTTCTGCTGAACCTGGGCCGGCTGAACCGTATCCGCGCCCTGGACGCCGCCGACTACACAGCCATTGTCGAAGCCGGCTGCATCCTGGCCGACCTTCAGGCGGCGGCAGAGGCGGCCGACCGTTATTTCCCCCTGTCGCTGGGATCGGAGGGTACCTGCACCCTGGGCGGCAACCTGTCCAGCAATGCCGGCGGCATCCTGACCCTGCGCTATGGCAATGCCCGCGATCTGGTGCTGGGGCTGGAAGTGGTGCTGCCCGACGGGCGGGTCTGGAACGGGTTGCGCACCCTGCGCAAGGACAATAGCGGGTACGACCTGAAGCACCTGTTCTTAGGTGCCGAAGGCACGCTGGGCATCATCACGGCGGCGTCGGTGAAGCTCTATCCCCGCCCCCGGCAGGTGGAAACGGCGCTGGTGGCCGTGCCCGGCCCCGATGCCGCCGTCACCCTGCTGGGTCTGGCGCGCACGGGCACGGGCGACAGCCTGTCGGCCTTCGAACTGATGCCGCGCTTTGCCATCGATGGCGCGCGGGAGATTCTGGGGCGGGAGATGGACCCCTTCCCGGCGCCCTCGCCCTGGTATGTGCTGCTGGAGGCGTCCAGCGGCATGACTGGGCCAATGCTGCGCGAGCAGCTTCAGGCCGTGCTGGAAACCGGGCTGGAACAGGGGGTGCTGACCGACGCCCTGTTCGCCGACAGCCTGGAACAGACGCGCCGGCTGTGGCTGCTGCGCGAAGGGCTGCCGGAGATCGGGCGCAAGATCGGCGGGGCCGTGCATACCGACGTGTCGGTGCCCATCAGCCGCATCCCCGCCTTCCTGACCACCACCCTGGCGGCCGTCACGGCCTATATGCCCGGCGTGCGGCCCTACCCGTTCGGCCATGTCGGCGACGGCAATATCCATTTCAATATCGGCCGCCCCGCCGACATGGATGGCCCCGCCTATCTGGCCCATGCGGAAGCCATCACCGCCCTGGTCCATGCACAGGTCCTGGCCCAGGGCGGCAGCATCAGCGCCGAACATGGCATCGGCAATTACAAGGCGGCCGAACTGGCCCGCATCAAGGACCCGGTGGAACTGTCTTTGATGCGGGCGGTGAAGGGGATGCTGGACCCGGACGGGATCATGAATCCGGGCAAGGTGCTTAGCGGGGGTGAAAAATGACAATTGGCCTGCGCGTTCTGGCTCTCTGCTTGCTTTGCCTTCCGCTGGCCGCCTGCGCTCCCAAGCTGGGGGAATGGCGACTGGAACTTGTCAATCTGCAACCCGCTGCCTGCGGTTTTGATGAAAAGGGCCGGCGCCTCTGCTTCTTCTTCGGAGATGCCGAGGGGGCGAACGGCCAAGGGATTTTACAGATTCAGGCCGATGTGATCATCGGCTATCCCATCATGGTTACCTTCAACCATTTCACGCTTGTGGCGGATGGCGAGGTGATTGCCATGTCCGATCCCGCTTTGTTGACAATGGCCGGCAGCACGCCCACCCTATCGCATAAAGTCCGCTGGAGCCGTTCGCTGTCACCGCAAGCCGGCGGTCGGGAGATTCTGACGCGGCTGGAGAACAGCCACAGGGTCACATTGCTGGTCGATCAGGTTCCGGTCATTTCCGTCGCGTCTGACCGACTTGGCCCCGAACTCAGGCGTTTGGAGGCGCAACGGCACTGAGCCAATCCTCCGCCCGCGCCCTTCCATGGGCCTTCAGGGTCAGCAGATAATCCATGTCGATGCGCAGGCCCGTCAGGTCGCCCAGTGAGGGGGCCTGCGGGTCCAGGGACAGAATGTCCAGCTGTTCCGGCCGGTCGCCATGGGACAGTACCTCCTGTACCAGGGCGATCTCCGCCTCCAGCGGGTGGCAGAAGGTGATCTGGTTCAGCCGCTCGCGAATCGCCGATGCCGTGCGCGGGGTCTCGTCGGTGCAGTTGGGCATGGCCTGCACCACCAGCACGCGGCCGATGGCCGGCCCATCCAGCAGGGCGCGGATGGGCGGGTTCAGGGTATAGCCGCCATCCCAATAGGCCTCGCCCCCAATCTCCACCGCCTGATGCAGCGTCGGCAGGGTGGTGGAGGCCAGCAGGGCGTCGATATCCACCTCCCCATTGCCGAACAGGTGCGGTTGCCCGTCGCGCACACGGGTGGCGGAGATGGTGACGGCCGGTGCCGATGGCAGACGCAGGGCCGCGAAATCGACCTCGTCCAGCAGGATCTGGCGCAGGGGATTGAAGCCCAGCGGATTCAGCGCATAGGGGGAGAACAGGCGGGTGGCCATGCCGAAGGCGGCACTGTTGACGGCATGGGTCAGGCCATTATGGGCCCAGGTCGGACAGAAGCCCAAGGCACCCACGCCGCATTCCCCCACCCGCCGCCAGACCCGGTCCAGCGCCGCCCGCGCGCCCGCTGCCCCGCCCAGGGCCCAGCCGCTGGTCAGCGCCACGGCATTGACGGCCCCGGCCGAAGCACCAGACAGGCGGACAGGCGCGAATCCGGGCTGCTCCAGCAGCCGGTCCAGCACACCCCAGGTGAAGGCGCCCAGCGACCCGCCGCCCTGCAGCGCCAGCGCGACGCCGTCAGGACGGTTGGGCACAGGCATCGGCGCCTGGGGCGGCCCGGACGGGTCCGACCCCGGTCGCGGGCTGCCTTCCCGGCCCCGCAAGGTCCGTATGATCCGCTGCAACACCATGGTCAGGCTCCTTTCGCGGTGCCACATCCTAGCCTGGAACGGTTCCCCCGCCGACCCTTGAACCCGGCAGGTCAGGTCCCCACGTCAAGGGGTGGGTGATACTGCGGACGCCCAGGATGGGGTCCGGGGGATAGCACCCTGAAGGGGCACTCGCTTCGTGAAGGAGGATTTGTCCATGACACAGAACCCGGTCCCGGCCTTGATCCGGACCGCTTTTCAGGCCGCGGGCCGCCGCGCCACCGGACAGGCAGACCTGACGGCCGCCGCCGTGGCGGGCCTGCGCAAACTGCGCCGCGCGCTGGCCGACCAGGCCGGCAACAATGCGGCCTATCAGGTGGTGGATGGCCCGCTGGCGGGCTTCATTCTGGAACGCAATCTGCGGGAACTGGCCCGTACGGGGCATGAGCCTGAACCCGTTCCCCTGCCCGCCGCCCTGCCGCTGGCCGGCCCTGGCGCCGCCATCATGCTGGACGCCGTCGGCAACGGTCTGGTCCTGCACCGCTATATCGAAGGCAATGCCGCCCTGACCGGCATGGTCCCGGAACTGGCCACCTGCCTGTGCGAGGCGCTGGGCGGCACCCCGGACACGGGCGCGCTGCTGGACCTGCTGCGCGGTGGCGGGGCGGCGGATGAGCCGATGGCCGAGCCGGAAGATAGCGGGCCGCGCCGGCTGCACTGACATTCCAGGCGGCCGGGCTCGTGTTTCGTCGGTCGCCCGGTTACGCCGCCAGACGCGCCGCCTCGGCCTTCTTATGCATGCGCTTGTACGCGAACTTTGTCGCCCAGCTGTGCAGCCAGCTATGCGGCTTCAGGCCCGATGCCTTGAACACCATGCCGACCATCCGGTCGACATGGTGGGGCTGGTAGAAGGAATAAGCCAGGCTGGTATATTCGGCATTGTTCTCGACCCGCTCATAGGCGCGGGTCCAGTAGTTCGCGGCATAGAAGGCGTAGGACAGCTCATCGTCCTCCGTCTCATTGATGCGCGACAGGCAGACCATGAAGCGCTGCACGCGGTTCAGCTTCTCTGATTCGAGATAGCGCTTCAGATGGTCGTAGAACAGCTTGTAATGGCGAAGCTCATCGGCGGCGATGTGGCGGCACAGCTGCTTGAACACCGGCTCCTCGGTCGCCTCGGCAAGCGCCGTGTAGTAGCTGGAGGTACCGGTCTCCACGATGCAGCGGCTGACCAGCTCCCCGGCGCGGCTGCCGCGCTTGCTGACCATGGCGTCGACATCGATCTTGTAGCCATCGCGGAAGCGCTGCACGGCGGCCTGGAAGTCCCAGGACGGATCGACGCGCGCCGCCCAGGTGCCCAGCGCCTCGCCGTGCTGGACCTCTTCCGCGGCCCAGTCGCGCGTGATCTGGCAGAATTCCGGGTCATCACGGAACACGTTGCACAGATAGTCGGCGTAGATATGCCCGTTATATTCGACCAGGGCCGCCGCCTTTGCCAGCTTCAGCATCACGGGCGAAGCCTTGGCGGGGTCCAGCTGGTCCCAGGGCAAACCTTCGATCGTCCAATGCGCATAGGCCATGTGCCGGCACTCTTCCACGTTTACTAAGGGATGCACGCGCCAAACCGCGCGTGGCTGGTGACAGATTGGGGAGATCGACTGAAAAAGCAACGGGGGCGCAAAGCGCCCCCGTGATAATCGCTCTCACCGAACCGGAAACGTGACGAATATGTGACGCCTTCCGATCGGCAGATCAACCCGCTCAGTGCAGGGTGGAGCCCTGCACTTCCAGCTTGGCCTGAACAACGGCCAGCCTGGCCTCCAGGCTCGCACGCTCCGCTTCGGACTTGGCCTCGGCCAGATCCTCGCTCAGGTCGGACAGCTGCTTCTCCAGACCGGCGCGGTCCAGGCCGCGGACAACGTCCAGATCGGTCGCTTCCTCGGCCAGGATGGTGACGCGGGTCGCCGTGACTTCGGCAAAACCGCCGGCCACGAAGATGCGCTGGGTCACGGTTGCCATGTCATTGGCATAGATGTCGATGACGCCCGGCTTCACCGTGACGATCATCGGGGCATGGCCCGGCAGCACACCGAAGAAGCCCTCGGCCCCCGGCACCACCACCATATGCACCGGCTGCGACACCAGCAGCTTTTCCGGCGACACCAGCTCGAATTCAACCTTGTCGGCCATGGCTCACACCCTAGCAAAACACATCAAGGAGGGACCGTGCCCTCCCGAAACCGGAACCCGTCCGGCGGCGGACCGCCGGACGGGGATCACGGGGAAAGCGACTTAGGCGGCCTGGGCCATCTTGCGGGCCTTTTCGACGGCCTGCTCGATGGTGCCGACCATGTAGAAGGCGGCTTCCGGCAGGTGGTCGTAGTCGCCGTTCACGATGCCCTTGAAGCCCTTGATGGTGTCTTCCAGGGAGACCAGAACGCCCGGCGTGCCGGTGAACACTTCGGCCACATGGAACGGCTGGGACAGGAAGCGCTGGATCTTGCGGGCGCGAGCCACGACCAGCTTGTCCTCTTCCGACAGTTCGTCCATGCCCAGGATCGCGATGATGTCCTGCAGAGCCTTGTACTGCTGCAACACCTGCTGAACCTTGCGGGCGGTGTTGTAGTGTTCTTCACCGACGATGCGCGGATCGAGCGCGCGCGACGTCGAGTCCAGCGGGTCCACGGCCGGGAAGATGGCCATTTCGGCGATGGAACGCGACAGCACGGTCGTGGCGTCCAGGTGGGCGAAGGAGGTGGCCGGGGCCGGGTCGGTCAAGTCGTCGGCGGGCACGTAAATGGCCTGCACGGACGTGATCGAGCCCTTCTTCGTCGAGGTGATGCGCTCCTGCAGGGCGCCCATGTCGGTGGACAGGGTGGGCTGGTAACCCACGGCCGACGGGATGCGGCCCAGCAGGGCCGACATCTCGGCGCCCGCCTGGGTGAAGCGGAAGATGTTGTCCACGAAGAACAGCACGTCCTGGCCTTCTTCATCGCGGAAATATTCGGCGATGGTCAGGCCGGACAGGGCGACGCGGGCGCGCGCACCCGGCGGCTCGTTCATCTGACCGTACACGAGCGCCACCTTGGAGCCCGGGCCGTCGGTCTTGATAACGCCGGCGTCGATCATTTCGTGATACAGGTCGTTACCTTCGCGGGTGCGCTCACCCACGCCGGCGAACACCGACATACCACCGTGCGCCTTGGCGACGTTGTTGATCAGTTCCTGAATGGTCACGGTCTTGCCCACGCCGGCGCCACCGAACAGGCCGATCTTACCGCCCTTCAGGTACGGGGCCAGCAGGTCGATGACCTTGATGCCGGTGATCAGCAGGGCGGCGTCCGTGGCCTGATCGACGAAATCGGGGGCCTCGCGGTGGATCGGCAGGACCTTGTCGTTGCCGACCGGGCCGCGCTCGTCGATCGGCTCGCCGATGACGTTCAGGATGCGGCCCAGCGTGGCCGGACCGACAGGCATCAGGATCGAGTTGCCGGTATCGAGAACCTCGGCGCCACGCACCAGACCATCGGTCGTGTCCATGGCGATGGTGCGGACGGTGTTCTCGCCCAGGTGCTGCGCCACTTCCAGAACCAGGGTCTTACCCTCGTTCTGGGTGGTCAGCGCGTTCAGGATCGGCGGCAGTTCGCCGTTGAACTGCACGTCCACGACGGCACCAAGAACCTGCGTGATGCGGCCGACCGCGTTGCTGTTATTAGCCATGGGGTAAGCTCCCTCGGAACCTTGACTTCGTCGTGAATGCGGGTGGACTTACAACGCTTCCGCGCCGGAGATGATTTCGATCAGTTCCTTCGTGATCGAAGCCTGGCGGGTGCGGTTGTAAATCAGGGTATACTTCTTGATCATCTCGCCGGCGTTGCGCGTGGCATTGTCCATGGCGGTCATCTGCGCACCGAAGAACGACGCGGCGCTCTCCAGCAAGGCGGAATAGACCTGGATGGCCAGATTGCGCGGCAGCAGGTCGGCCAGGATGGCCTCCTCGCTCGGCTCGAACTCATAGACGGCGCCGGCCTCAGACGCGGTACCGCTGGCAGCTTCGGGCGCCGCGAAGGGCACCACCTGCTGCAGCGTCACGATCTGGGTCATCGCCGACTTGAACTTGTTGTAGACGATCGTGGCGACGTCGAATTCGCCGGCATCGAACAGCTCCAGGATCTTCGCCGTCACCCTGTCGGCATCGGCGAAGGAGAGCCTCTTCTTGCCCACTTCTTCGAACGTGGCGACGATCAGCGCCGGGAATTCGCGGCGCAGCAGATCGCGACCCTTGCGGCCAACGGTCAGCAGCTTGACGGTCTTGCCTTCGGCCTGCAGGCGCAGGATGGCGCGACGCGTCTCGCGGACGACGGAGCCGTTGAAACCACCGCACAGACCGCGGTCACCGGTCATCACCACCAGCAGGTGGGTCTGATCGCTGCCCGTCCCGGTCATCAGGCGGGGACCACCGGGACCGCCAGCCACGTTGGCCGCCAGCGAAGCCAGCATCCGGCCCATGCGTTCAGCATAGGGCCGGCCGGCCTCCGCCTGCTCCTGGGCGCGGCGCAGCTTGCTGGCCGCGACCATCTTCATGGCCGACGTGATCTTCTGCGTCGACTTGACGCTGGCGATCCGGTTTCGGATGTCCTTCAAGCTCGGCATGACAGCCCTACGCTCTCAATGAGGCCCCTTGCGGGAGCTTGGATCAGGCGAAAACCTTGGTGAAACCGTCGAGGAAAGCCTTCAGCTTCTCTTCGGTTTCCTTGGAGATCGCCTTCTCGTTGCGGATCGCGGCCAGGATGTCGGCGCCCTTGGCCCGGATTTCGTCCAGGAAGCGGGCTTCGAACCGGTTCACGTCGTTGGTCGGGACCTTGTCCAGGTAGCCCTTCACGCCGGCGAAAATCGACACGACCTGCTCTTCCACGGGCATCGGCTTGAACTGGGGCTGCTTCAGCAGCTCCGTCAGGCGCGCACCGCGGCTCAGCAGACGCTGGGTCGTGGCGTCCAGATCGGAAGCGAACTGCGCGAAGGCAGCCATTTCACGATACTGGGCCAGTTCCAGCTTGATGGTGCCGGCAACCTGCTTCATCGCCTTGATCTGGGCGGCCGAACCCACGCGGGACACCGACAGACCGACATTGATGGCAGGACGGATGCCGCGATAGAACAGACCCGTTTCCAGGAAGATCTGGCCGTCGGTGATCGAAATCACGTTCGTGGGAATGTAGGCGGACACGTCACCGGCCTGGGTCTCGATGACCGGCAGGGCCGTCAGCGAACCGGCGCCATTGGCGTCGTTCAGCTTGGCGGCGCGTTCCAGCAGGCGGCTGTGCAGATAGAACACGTCGCCGGGATAGGCTTCGCGACCCGGCGGGCGGCGCAGCAGCAGCGACATCTGACGGTAAGCAACGGCCTGCTTGGACAGATCGTCGTAAACGATCAGGGCATGCATGCCATTGTCGCGGAAGAACTCGCCCATGGCCGCACCCGTGTAGGGGGCCAGGAACTGCAGCGGCGCCGGCTCGGAAGCGGTGGCGGCAACGACGATGGAATATTCCAGCGCGCCGTTCTCTTCCAGGGTCTTCACGATCTGGGCGACCGTGGAGCGCTTCTGACCCACGGCGACGTAGATGCAGTAGAGCTTCTTGCTCTCGTCGTCGCCCTGATTGATGGCCTTCTGATTGATGAAGGTATCCAGAGCGATGGCGGTCTTGCCGGTCTGGCGGTCACCGATGATCAGCTCACGCTGGCCACGGCCGACGGGCACCAGGGCGTCAATGGCCTTCAGGCCGGTCTGCATCGGCTCATGCACCGACTTGCGCGGGATGATGCCGGGGGCCTTCACTTCCACGCGCTGACGCTTGACGTCCAGCAGCGGGCCCTTGCCGTCGATCGGGTTGCCCAGACCGTCGACCACGCGGCCCAGCAGGCCACGGCCCACGGGGACCTCGACGATGGCGCCCGTCCGCTTGACGACATCGCCTTCCTTGATGTCGCGGTCGGAGCCGAAAATCACCACACCGACATTGTCGGTTTCGAGGTTCAGGGCCATGCCCTTGACCCCGCCGGGGAATTCCACCATCTCGCCGGCCTGGACCTTGTCCAGACCATGGATACGGGCCACGCCGTCACCGATGGACAGAACCTGGCCCACTTCGGCGACATCGGCTTCGGTGCCGAAGTTCGCGATCTGCTGCTTCAGGATCGCGGAAATCTCAGCGGCGCGGATTTCCATTATCCAACCCCTTTCATGGCGAGTTTCAGCTTATTGAGCTTGGTGCGCACGGAACTATCGACCATGCGGGAACCGAGTTTGACGATCATGCCGCCGATCAGCGACGGGTCGACCCAGACGTCCATCTTGACCGAGTTGCCACCATCCTTGTTCAAGGCGGCGGACAGCTCGGCCCACTGGGCGTCGGTCAGCGGGCGGGCGACGGTAACGCGCGCCGTGCTTTCGCCGCGGCGGCGGGCCAGTTGGGCCACAAATCCGTCGATCATGCCCGGCAGCGCGAACAGGCGGCGATTACGCGCCACCAGCCCGACAAACTTCCGGACAAGTTCACCCACGCCGGCCGCGACCAGGACGGCGTCCATGGCGCGCTCCTGTTCGTCACGGGCGAGCAGAGGGCTGCCGATCAAGCGGCGGAGGTCCGCGCTTTCAGCAAGCAGAGCCTTGATGGAGAGCAGATCCTGGGCCGTCTGGTCCAGGGCCTGTTGCCCATCCGCGAGATCGAACAGGGCGCTCGCATAGCGCGAGGCGAGTTCGGAGACGCCAGTCCCTTCGGTTGCCACTGGGTAACCTCGGTTAAAGTCCGTGGACCTGAATGATTTCAGGACGTTAGCAATGATCGGCCATTCCGGAGGAGGACCCTCCGGCGTCGAGCGAGCGAGCATGTAACACAGCCCCAGCCCCTACGCAACAGCGCCGCGGTGGATTGGGGGTATGCGGTTTTGCACCGCTCCCCGCCGAAAGCCTGAGGAACAGGGCCGATTTACGACCTTAGTCGCGCCTGCCGACTGTGCAGGTGCAAAATGATTTTCGCCCGCGGGCACCACCCGCACGACCTATGCTTTTGCACCGCGGCCGATTAAGCCGGCCTTAATCGGCCGCGCGGGACGATGTCCCCTGCATGGTGCCTTTGCCGTGCAGCATCCGGGATCGCCAGCATGTGCGTTGTTCTGCCTTTCGCCCGCCAGCGCTTCACCCCCGGCGACCTTCTCGCCTGGACCAACATTCTCGCCGAGCGGCAGCGTCGCGGGCTGTGGGTAACGGCCCTGCGGTCGACCGGTCCCACGTTCGACCGGATCGAGATCTGGCTGCCCAAGCAGATCTACCCGACCCTGAAGCTGGAACGGGACGTCACCGGTACCTATCGTGCCTATTATCATGATGGCCACGGCTGGTTCCGCTTCCGCAGCAACGCAACGATGGCCGAGTGCCTGATGTCGCTGGACCCCAACGACATCTCCGAATTCACGGGCGAGCTGACCGGCTATCCATCCTGACCCACGACGCGCAGAAGGCCGGGCCATAGACATATGTCCACCGGCAGCCGGGCGATGGTATCGCCATCGCCCTGCACCGCCTCCCCCACCGGCCCCTCGATCCGGGCAGCGATGGCCGGCAGGACCAGCACATCCCGCCGCCCGCGCAGCAGGCCCAGCGTCATCGCGGCGGCATAGGTGAAGGCGGCCAAGCGCCCAGGTCGGGTGAACAGCACGGCATGCAGGACCGGCTGGTCCAGCCGCACATCGGGGGCCAGTACGAAAGTACCAGCATAATAATGTCCCTTGCACAGGATGCAGCTTGCCGCCCGATGATGTGACAGCGTGCCGTCCGGCGCGGTCAGGGTGACATTATAATCCAGGCCCGGCCCGGCCATGATCTCCCGCAGGCCCCCCAGCGCATAGGCCCCCTTGCCCAGCCGGCGCTTCACGGCCGGGTCGATGCCGGCAACGACGCGGGCATCCATGCCCACCCCGGCCATCATCGTGAACAGCCGCCCATTGGCCTGTCCGGCATGGATGATCCGGATCGGGCCCAGGGCCAGGCCGCGACCGATTCGCAGGGCGGACCCGCCCACGCCCAGTTCGTGCGCCAGCACATTGGCCGTGCCCAGGGGGATCAGACCCAATGGTGGCGGCTCCACCTCCGTAACCTGGGCCATGCCGTTCACCACTTCATTAATGGTGCCGTCGCCGCCGGCCGCAACGATCACATCGGCCGCACCGGCCAGGGTCAGATCATGGGCGATCAGCGTGCCGTCCCCGGCAGCACGGGTGGTGTGCAGCGTGACCTGGGCACCGGCATCGGTCGCCGCCTCCATCACCTGTTCCACCAGCCCCGGTCGCCGGCGCCCGGCAATGGGATTGAAGATGACGGCCAGCCGCCGGCCCGGGATTTGTGACGCTTTCACAACAACTCCATGACACGACCATTGATGATTGATGTAAAGACCGTGACGAACTGAAGAAGTTTCTGTCGCACTAGCGGTAATCGCCCATCATTGCGCTGACACGACACCAGATGAAGCGATATAGAACGCCTCAATCCGCTATGGCTAGTCTTAAATTCGTGGCGGACATCTTGGCTGTGGGGTTGACCGGCGATGGGGGAACATATGCTGGGCGACGGGGACAATAAGCGCTATCGCGCCATCTGGCTGTCGGACATCCATCTGGGTACACGGGGATGTCAGGCCGACATGCTGCTGGATTTCCTGAAACATACGGAATCCGATGTGCTGTACCTGGTCGGCGACATCGTCGATGGCTGGCGGCTGAAGAAAAGCTGGTACTGGCCGCAGGCGCATAATGACGTGGTTCAGAAGATCCTGCGCCGCGCCCGCAAGGGCACGTCGGTCTTCCTGATCCCCGGCAATCATGACGAGGCCTTCCGGGAATATATCGGGCTGCAGTTCGGCGGCGTGACCATCCTGGAAGACACGATCCACACGGCCGCCGACGGCAAGCGCTATCTGGTCATCCATGGCGACCAGTTCGACGCTGTCGTGCGCTATGCCAAGTGGTTGGCCTTTGTCGGGGACACGGCCTACACCTTCATCCTGTGGGTCAACACCCTGTTCAACAAGGTGCGGCGCAAGCTGGGTTTCCCCTACTGGTCCTTGTCCGCCTATCTGAAGCACAAGACCAAGAAGGCCGTCGAATTCATCGGCGATTACGAGACGGCGCTGACCGAGGAAGCGCGGCGACGGCAGGTCGACGGCGTCATCTGCGGCCATATCCACCATGCCGAAATGCGCGACATGGACGGTGTCCTTTATGTGAATGACGGGGATTGGGTCGAATCATGCACCGCACTGGTGGAACATCCCGACGGTACGCTGGAGATCCTGCGCTGGGCGGATATTGTCGCCTCCCGCACAGCGATGCAGGCGGCAGCGTGAAGCTGCTGATCGTCACGGATGCCTGGCATCCGCAGGTCAATGGCGTGGTGCGCACCCTGACCACGACGCGGGCCGAACTGGAACGGCTGGGCCATAAGGTGGAGGTCATCTCCCCGGACCGGTTCCGCACCATCCCCATGCCGACATATCCGGAAATCCGCCTGGCCCTGGCCCCCGGCCGGCGGGTGCGGCAGATGATCGAGGAGGCCCAGCCCGACGCGATCCATATCGCCACGGAGGGGCCGTTGGGTTTCGCCGCCCGGCGCTATTGCCTGAAGCGCAAGCTGCCCTTCACCACGGCCTATCACACGCGCTTTCCTGAATATGTACGCGACCGGGCGCCCGTGCCGCTGTCCCTGTCCTATGCCTTCATCCGCCGCTTCCATGCGCCCGCCCATTCCATGATGGTGGCCACGGCCAGCATCGAGGCGGATCTGGAAAAGCGCGGCTTCACCAATATCCGCCGCTGGTCGCGCGGTGTGGATACCGACCTGTTCCGCCCGCGCGACAAGGACCTGTTCGCCCACCTGCCCCGCCCGGTGTTCATTTCCGTCGGCCGCGTGGCCGTGGAAAAGAATATCGAGGCATTCCTGTCGCTCGATCTGCCCGGTTCCAAGGTGGTGGTGGGTGACGGACCGCAACTGGCGGAACTGAAGGCGAAATATCCCGACGTCACCTATGTCGGCGCCAAGCACGGCGAAGACCTGGCCCGGCATTACGCCGCGGCCGACGTCTTCGTCTTCCCATCCCGCACCGACACGTTCGGGCTGGTGCTGCTGGAGGCCTTGGCGTCCGGCCTGCCCGTGGCGGCCTTCCCCGTGCCGGGGCCGCTGGACGTCATCGGTGACAGCCCGGCCGGGGTGCTGGACACCGACCTGCGCGCCGCCTGCCTGAAGGCCGTCGGGATCGATCCACAGGTCTGCCGCGACCACGCCCTGGGCTTTTCCTGGCAATCCTGCGCGCAGCAGTTCCTGGCCAACCTGCGGCCGTTCACGCCGGAAGGGCTGGCCGATCAGGCGGCATAAGGACGGGGCCGGGCGGGCAACCGTACCGGCCCCAGCTCTCAATCCTCTTCCTTCACCCGCTCCATATCGGCACCGCAGGCCGCCAGCTTGGCTTCCACCCGCTCGTAGCCGCGATCCAGGTGGTAGATGCGGTTGACGGTGGTCTCGCCCTGGGCGGCCAGACCGGCCAGGACCAGGGAGACAGACGCGCGCAGGTCGGTGGCCATGACGGGCGCGCCCGTCAGCTTCGGCACGCCGCGCACCAGGGCGGAGGAGCCGTGGACATTGATGTTGGCCCCCATGCGGGCCAGTTCCGGCACATGCATGAAGCGATTCTCGAAGATCGTTTCCGTGATCATCGAGGCGCCCTTGGCCACGCACATCAGGGCCATCATCTGGGCCTGAAGATCGGTGGGGAATCCCGGGAACGGCTCCGTCATCACATCGACGCCGACCAGTTCACCCTGGGTCGCGGTGACCAGCAGGCCGTTGGGCGTTTCGCTGACCTTCACATTGGCGCCGGCCAGGGTCTTGGCCACCGCCTTCAGGTCGTCCATGCGGGCGCCCAGCAGCTCCAACTCCCCGCCCGTGATGGCGGCGGCCATGGCGAAGGTGCCGGCCTCGATCCGATCGGGCAGCACGGCATAGGTGGCGCCATGCAGCCGGTCCTTGCCGCGGATGACCAGACGGTCGGAGCCGATGCCCTCGATCTCCGCCCCCATGGCGATCAGGCAGCGGGCCAGATCGCCGATTTCGGGTTCGCGGGCGGCATTGACCAGGATGGTCTCACCCTTGGCGAGCGTGGCCGCCATCATCAGGTTCTCGGTCGCGCCCACCGACACCTGCGGGAAGACGAATTCCGTCCCCACCAGCCCGCCTTCGGGCGCCTTGGCCAGGATATAGCCGCCTTCGATATCGATCTGCGCCCCCATGGCCTGCAGGCCCTTGATATGCAGATCGACGGGGCGGGTGCCGATGGCGCAGCCGCCGGGCAGGGACACCTTGGCCTGGCCAAAGCGCGCGACCAGCGGGCCCAGCACCAGCACGCTGGCGCGCATCTTGCGCACCAGATCATAGGGGGCGGTCAGGTTGAAAATATCGTTGGCGTCCAGTTCCACCGACCGGCCGCTGGAGCCAAAGGCATCGCGGCCGTTGATATGCACCTCCACCCCGTGCTGGGCCAGCAGGCGGTTCATGGTGGTGATGTCGGCCAGCAGCGGCAGGTTGGTCAGCACCAGCTTCTCATCCGTCAGAAGGCAGGCCGCCTGCAAAGGCAGGGCCGCATTCTTGGCGCCGGAAATGGTGATCTGACCCTTCAGCGGGTTGCCGCCGCGGATGCGAAGCTTGTCCATGGAATGTTCGTTTCGTCAGGAAGGTCTTGGAACGGGCCCGCACCCTGGGCCCCGATGATGGCGGCGATAGGGCCGGTCAGAGGCGGGCCAATGTCACGCCACGCTGCTTCATATATTTGCCGGCGCGGTCGGCATAGCTGACCTCGCACGGGCTGGCGCCCTGGAAGAACAGGAACTGGCACAGGCCTTCGTTCGCATACACTTTCGCCGGCAGCGGCGTGGTGTTGGAAATTTCCAGCGTCACATGCCCTTCCCATTCCGGTTCCAGCGGCGTGACATTCACGATCAGGCCACAGCGGGCATAGGTGGACTTGCCCAGACAGACGACCAGAACGTCGCGCGGGATACGGAAATATTCCACCGTGCGGGCCAGCACGAAGCTGTTGGGCGGGATGACGCAGACATCGGTCTGCCGGTCGACAAAGCTGGTGGCGTCGAACTGCTTGGGATCGACGACGGCATTGTCGACATTGGTGAAAATCTTGAATTCCGGGGCCACGCGCGCGTCATAGCCGTAGGAGGAAAGGCCGTAGGAGATGACGCCCTCGCGCTTCTGCGCCTCCACGAACGGCTCGATCATGCCGTTCTTGGTCGCCTGTTCCCGGATCCAGCTGTCGGGCATGATCGGCATGTCGGTTCCCCACTTCCCCAATATCGGACGCCGCAGGACCAAAGGGCGGCGCGCAAGACCTTGTAGCCCAGCCGTATCGCCCACTCAAGCCGTGGTGTCGGGCATCTGTCCTTCGGCTGGGTCGGGGCCCAGGGCAGCTTCCATCGCGTCTTGCGCATCGCGGGCGCGGTCCTGGTCCTTGCGGCGGCGCAGATTATCGCGCAGGGCCTGGGCCAGGCGGTCCTTGCGTTCATCCTTCTTGGGCGGGGTGCTGGTCATGGTGCATTGTCCATCGGGCGGAATTGGCTGGATTGCTGGCCTTTTCGCACTTGCACGTCAAGTATGCGGAAAAAATCGACAGGTCCGGGATTTTTTTGCTTGCGGTCCGGGGGTTGGAGTGGCACATAGCCGCCCACCGCAGCGGCGACGCCGCGGTGACCCGGATGAAGGCGCTGCCGTAGCTCAGTCGGTAGAGCGCGTCCTTGGTAAGGACGAGGTCGTTGGTTCGATTCCAATCGGCAGCACCATCCCCCGGATAAAACAAAACCCGCCCGCCTTCAATGGCGCGGCGGGTTTTGTTTTATCCGGGTTTGGCGGGAGGGACGTGACACCTGTCCCCGCGACAAAATAATCTCTGGCCGTCATCCCGGCGCAGGCCGGGATAAAGCATGGAGCGGCGTCTGCCGCAACAAGACTTATATCGGCGCTGACCGCGCCTTGAGACTGGACCCCGGCCTTTCGCCGGGGTGACGGGAGAGAGGCTCTGACCGGATGGGTAACGCTAACACGAAGCCCCCTCAGTGATCCGACCCCTGCAATATCTGGCGGCGCATGCCGGTTTCATAGTCCAGCCCCTCGCGGGTCACGGTGACCGACAGGGGGAACTGCCCGCGGATCAGGCCCTTGCGTTCCAGTACGGCCCAGGGGGCCGGGTTGCGCAGGCCCGTGGCGTCCTGGGCGAAGACCATCCAGGGGCCCAGATGGATATGGTTGCCATGGGCCGTGAAGGGCAGTTCCAGCACTTCGATGGCGCCATCACCGACGGGACGGCTGATCTCCTCGAACTCGGTCAGGGCCTGGAACAGGGTCAGGGTCTTCAGCTGCAACGGGTTCAGGTTCAGCGGGTTCTTCTTGACGGCCATCGCCGATATCTCCGATCAAAAATATTGACGCTGGTTGAAGCCCGTTTGTCAGGCATCGTCAAGCGGGCCTGTGATCGGCTATGAAGGGGCCCTGCCATTCCCACGGGACCCTTCCCCATGTCGCCGCCCGCCCACCGTTCCAGTTTCGCCTGTTTCGCGCTGTCGCTGGCCCTGCTGACGGCAGCGCCGGCCCTGGCTGATATCCAGGCCGGGCGCATCGCCTTCTCCCAGGGTGACTATGCGACCGCCTTCAAGGAATTCAACGCGGCGGCCGCAACGGGCGATTCGTCGGGCCAGTATCTTGCCGGCGAAATGCTGATGCAGGGGCGCGGCATCCCCAAGGACAGCAAGCGCGGCCTGACCCTGCTGGAGGCATCGGCACGCGGTGGGCATGTGGGGGCGCAGAGCATGGTGGGCGCCATCTATGCCTTTGGCCAGGACATGCCGGCTGATTATGCCAAGGCCCTGACCTTCCTGCGCCCGGCGGCGGCGGCGGGAGACATGCATGCGCAGAACAATCTGGCGGCCCTGACCTTCTTCGGTCTGGGCACGGACCGCGACATTGTGGAGGCGCTGACCTGGGCGCGGCGCGCATCGGCCAAACGGCTGGTCGCGGCCATCCGCCTGGAAAAGGACATCATGGCCCAGGCGACGCCGGAACAGATCGCCGCCGCCGATGCGCGGGCCCGCGAACCGCTGGCCCCGCTGGCGCCACCCACGCCGGTCGCGCAGGCGCCAACGGCGAAGGAACCCGCCGCCCCTCCACCGAAGCCGGCCAAGACCGACCCGAAACCTGACACCAAAGCCGCCACCAAGCCGCCGGCACCGGTCCCGGCACCCGCAGCGCCGCCCCCCGCCCGGATGGAAACGCCCAAGCCCGCGCCCGCCGCGCCGGCGGCCACCACCCCGGCACAGATGGCGGCGCAGGCAGCCCCAGCCACCAGGCCGACGCCGGAACCGCTGCCGCCCCCGCCGGCGGTCGAACCCCCGCCCGCACCGGCAGCGCAGGCCGTGGCAGCGGCACCCGAAACACCGGCACCGGCCCGGGGTATCCCGATCAGCCGCACCCCGCCGGCCGCCCCTGTTTCCGCCCCACCGGTGCCGGCGGCAGCGCCAGTGGCATCCCCGGCACCAGCGCCGACCCCCAAGCCTTCAGCGCCGCCCGCCACCCCTGCCGCAGGCGGCTGGGTCATCCAGGTCGGCTCCCTGCCCAGCACGGCGGAAGCGGACAGGCATTGGAAGGCGTTGCAGACCAAACAGGCGGGCCTGCTGGCCGGGCGGCAGCCGACCATGGTCCAGGCCGATCTGGGCGCCAAGGGCGTCTATACCCGCGTCTTCCTGACCGGCTTTGCCGATCAGGCGGCGGCCAATGGCCTGTGCCAGAAGCTGAAGGCCGGTGGGGCCGACTGTCTGGTCAAGAAGGCGCCCTGATCCGCCCGGCCAGACCGACGATGGTGGCCGCAAACAGCATCCCGCACAGCAGCCAGCCCTGCCACGCGCCATAGGCAAAGCACTGGGCCAGGATGCAGGCGCCGAACAAGGCCAGCGCCATGCCCCGGATCGACGGATCCAGCCGCAGCAGCCGGCGCAGAACCAGTAGCAGCAGCAGGGTCACGACGCCTGCCCCCACCCAGCCCAGTTCAAGGCGCACCTGCAGGAACAGATTATGCGGATGCACGGGCAGCACGGGCCAGCCCGGCGCCGGTGTGCCCGGAAAGACGGCATCCCCGCCGGGCACGGCGCGGGAACTGTCGATGCCATAGCCGAACCAGGGATGGTCGCCCAGATGCTCGGCCACGAAATTCCAGGTCATCATGCGATGACGGAAACTGCCGGGCAGGCTTTCCAGTTGTGGCAGGCCCGCTGCGGTCATCCAGCGCGCCACCACGCCGCACAGACCCATCCCCGCCACAATGCCGCCGGCCATGATCGCCGCCGCCCCGCGCGGCCACCATATGGCCAGCGGCAGCAGCAGGATCAGGCCCAGCAGCAAGGCCGCAGCCGACTGGCTGGTGCTGATCCCCGTCAGGACCAGCGGCAGGGCGATGGCCAACCCCGCCAGCACGCGCCGCCCCTGCCGCCACAGCAGCAGGGCGAAGGGGCCGGCCAGCAGGGCGATCAGCAGGGCAGCGCGGTTGATGTCGCGCTCATAGTCCAGTTCGCCCTTATGCGGCGCAGCCAGATGCTGGATGGGCTGGCCCAGCAGCACCTCCACCGCGAACAGGCCCAGGCCCAGCGCCGCCGCCGGCAGCAACCAGCGCGCGACCCGCGCCGCACCGGCGGCCGACAATTGCTGCAATCCCGACAGATAGGCCAGACCCGGCACCAGGATATAGAGAAAGGCCGCCCAGCTGTTGATCGCCTTGGCCCCGCCCCCGGCCCAGGTCAGGCTGATGCCCGTCAGCGCCAGGAACAGGAACAGTGCTCCGGCCAGTACCGGATCGGGCCTTGGCCAGCGCCGCTGGCGCCAAAGCCCCGCGGCCAGGGTCAGCACCGACAGGGCGATCATGCCCGGCGCCATGCCGAGCGGCACCAGCGGCACCAGCACGGCCAGGATGGGCACGCCCAGGAAAAGAAGAAAGCCCGCGACGGGGGCGTCTTGCCGCCCCCCGATTTGCGCCTGCATGCTGCCGCCGTCCATTCCGCCGATCAGCGCCCCACCCCCCTTCTCTACCGGTTGGCGATGCGGGAACCAAGCATCATCGGTGATCTCCCCTAGGCGCAGGGGACGGCATGGCTATATCTAGGAGCGATCATCCGAACCATTGCCGCATCGAACCAACATGCCCCTGATCCGCCTATCTTCCCGCGCCATCATCGCCGTCGCCGGCCCCGACCGTGTCGGGTTCCTGCAGGGGCTGGTCACCGCCGATGTGACCCGGCTGGACGGCACCCGCGCCGTCTGGTCGGCGCTGCTGACGGCGCAGGGCAAATATCTGCATGATTTCATTATCCTGGCCGATGGTGACCGGCTGCTGCTGGATGTGGAGGCGGCCCGGCGCGATGATCTGCTGAAACGGCTGCGCCTGTTCCGGCTGCGGGCCAAGGTCGAATTGCTGGATCTGGCCGGTGAGATGGTGGTGCTGGCCGACCCCGCGCCGGCAGAGGGTGAAGCCGGTGCTGTCACCGCCATCGACGGCGGCTACAGCCTTGTTGATCCCCGGCAGGCGGGGCTGGGCCGGCGCCTGATCCTGCGCGCCGATGTCGCGGCCGGGTTGGACCTGTCCGACGACATTGCCCCCTGGGACCGCGCCCGCCTGATCCTGGGCATCCCCGATGGCAGCCGCGACCTGATCCCGGAAAAATCCATCCTGCTGGAAAACGGCTTCAATGAATTGCAGGGCGTGGCCTGGGACAAGGGCTGCTATGTCGGCCAGGAACTGACAGCGCGCACGAAATACCGGGGTCTGGTGAAGAAGCGGCTGCTGCCCGTTGCCGTCGACGGTCCCCTGGCGGATGCCGGCACGCCCATCCTGCGCGACGGGGCGGAGGTGGGGGAGATGCGCAGCGGCAGCGGTGACCGCGCACTGGCCCTGATTCGTCTGGACGCGCTGAGGCCGGGTGCCGTCCTGACCTGCGGGGCGGCTGAAATCCGTCCGGAACCGCCTTCCTGGATCAATCTGCCTTCCCCCGAAGGCGATATGCCAACGAATGGATGAACTAAATACAATAATTGGTTAGTCTCTCCGCCCATCGACGCAAAATCAGGTTTTGGGGGAGGCAACATGGAGCGGGGCACGGGATCGCGGCTTTCGTCGCTGCGGAACCTGAGCACTGCCGTTGCCATCGGTGCCACCGTTCTGGTCGGCGGGCTGGCCGCCGGCACCACCTTCCAGATGGCCCAGTACCAGGTGCAGGTCGGCAATCTGGAAGTGCCGGGCGACACGCTGGCCAAGACAAGGCTGCTGATCGATTTTCAGCAGCGCATGGGCCATGGCGGCTTCCTGGCGGCCCTGGCCCAGTTCGCGGAGACGGGCAATGCCGAAGCCCGCGCCGACATGCGTTCCAATCTGGAAGCGGCCGACCAGGCGCTGCGCGGATTGCAGGGCAAGCGCCTGACGCCGCAGGAACTGGAACTGGCCAATGATCTGAAGCGGTTGCTGGACAGCGCGCGCCGCGCCCTGGAATCGGCCAATAGCGGGCCTGCCGCCCTGGGACAGACGACGCCTGTCATCATCCTGACCCGCTATGCCACCCTGTCGGACCGTATCGACGCGCGGTCGCGCGCACAGCAGGCTGTCGAACTGGCCCGGCTGGAGGATATTGCCCAGCGCGGCCTGTGGCTGGGCGGGGCTGCCGTGCTGGCCCTGGTCGCCACCCTGTTCGCCTTCCTGACCCTGCTGGGTGCGCGCGTGCTGCGGCCCCTGCGCGAACTGGGGCGCGGGGTGGATGCGGTGACCCGCGGCGACTGGCGCGCGCCCATGTGGGGGACGGAGCGGGAGGATGAATTCGGCGGGCTGGCCCGGTCCATCGACGGGCTGCGCAAGGCCGCAGCCGAGATCCCCGACATTTCCGTCGCCACCGAAGACGGACGCCTGCGCCTGAAGTTCGAAGGCGACTATGCCGACCTGTTCGAGGCGCTGACGGCGCGGCTGCGCGGGGCCGGCGGCACGTTGGCCATGCTGGGCAGCGATGTCAGCCGCATCGTCGGCGACACCAAGCAGCAGCTCAACGACACGCTGGGCCAGGTGAACCAGCTGTGCGCCGCCGCCGTGCGCACGGTAACGGAAAGCAACCGGGAGATCCGGCAGGCGACGGAAATGCTGGGCCATGCCGTGGCCCAGGTCCGTGCCTTCGATGCCAGCGACGATCATAACGGCCTGGATGCCGTCATCGACGCGATGCGCAACCATGCCGACATCCTGGCCGACACCCTGTCGCGCACGGAAGCCAAGGTCAGCGAGACGCTGGGCAGCCTGTCGGAAAGCGACAGCGACATGCGCCATGCCAGCGTGGAGGCCCGCGATGCCGCCAAGGCCCTGGCCGGCACCATGGAGGATGCGCAGCAGAGCCTGCTGTCCGCTGTGAAGATCCTGCGCGCGTCGGGTGACATGCTGTCCAGCACGGTGGACCAGACGGGGGCCCGCATCACCCGCGCCGCCGACAGCATGGAAGAGGGCGAAAAGGCCCTGTTCGCCACCCTGGGCAATATGAGCAGCCGCTTCGATGAAGCGACGGAGATGGCCACCGCCCGGCTGGAGGATGCGGGCCTGCATGTGTCGCGCGCCGCCGACCTGCTGGACGACCGCTCGTCGGAGATCAGCTACAAGCTGGAATCCGCACTGGACAACATGAACCATGCCCGCAACACGCTGCAGCAATCGGCGGAGATCGCGGAGGACATGACGCGGACCAAGCTGGAACCGCTGGCAGAGCAGTTCCACGATATCCAGTTCCGCTTCACCAACCTGATGTCCGACGTGTCCGACCGCGCCGACAGCATGGCCGATGCCGTGGACGCGCTGAAAATGACCAGCGACGGGCTGCGGCAGGAATTTGAGCGCCGGCGTGTGGAGCCCGGCCAGCACGAGGCCATTGCCGACCTGCTGACCCGCATGCGCGGCAGCGCCACCCAGATCGCCGACCGGGTGAAGGAGATCGGGGAGACGGCGGGACGTCTGGCCCAGAGCCTGACCGGTGGCGTCGACGATGCCACGGCCCGCCTGCGCGACCTGACGTCGGACCTGCGGCAGGAGACCAAGGCCCTGTCGTCGGAAGCGCATATCGCCACCACCACCCTGTCGCGCACCGTGGCACAGCAGGAACGGCTGCTGGGCGACATCAAGGAAGTGGCGGCGGAACTGGAGACCGTGCGGGAAAAGGACCATACGCCCCAAAGCCTGATCGATCTGACGGGCGGCCTGCGCGCCGCCATCGACGCCGTCCACGCCCTGGTGGCCAGTGCAGACAACCGGGAAAAGGTGGCCGTGGATCAGGCCATGGGGCTGGTCGACAAATTGCAGCAGCGCATCTTGAATATCGAGGGTATGGCCGGCGGTCTGGCCGCTGCGACCGACGCGCTGCACGCGCTGGCCGCGTCGGACAATGCCGGGCGGGAGCGGGAGAATGCCGACCTGCTTTCCATCGCCAACGCGCTGAAGTCGCGCCTGGACGGCATCGACCGGCTGGGCGACCGGCTGGACAGCACGACCGACAGCGTGCGCGCCGTGCTGGAGGAAACGCGCGGGCGGGAGCGCACGGACCTGTCGATCGTGTCGGAACTGACGCAGAACCTGCGCGAACGCGTGCTGCGCCTGGATGGGCTGTCGGTCGACCTGTCGCGGGCCATCGACATGCTGCGCTCGTCCTCGCGCCAGAACGAAAATGCCAGCGCCAACGCCGCCCGCGACCTGGGTACCCGTCTGGCCCAGATCGCCGACCAGCTGCGCGGTGCCGCCGGCGGCTTGTAGGGTAAGGATCAGCCACCGGGGAACCCTGGGCCTTCCGCTGTGTTGTCTGGATATGGATGTGGCACCAATGCCCGTCCGATCCAGGCAATATCGGAAGGAATGCGAACCATGCGCACGCTGCTGATCAGTACCGCCACCGCGGCGGCCCTGTTTTATGGTGCCGGCGCGCTTGCCCAGAACGTGCCGCCCGGTACCACCGAACCCGTTCCACCCGTGCCCGGCACCACCGTCCCGGGCCAGTTGGACAACAGCCGCGACGCCCTGTCGCCGTCGCAGGCAATGCCGCCGCCCGCGGCCATGACGCCGACCAACCGCCCCGCCATTGACCGCACGTCGGCCCAGAAACTGGTCGGCCGCACCGTTATCGGCGCCGATGGCAAGGATCTGGGCGAGGTCAAGGACGTCATCCTGAATGCCCGCAACGGCAATGCCGAAAAGCTGGTGGTCGCCAGCGGCGGCTTCCTGGGTATCGGGGAGAAGAATATCGCCGTCGATGTCGATGATGCCGAGATGCTGACGGGCGACCGCCAGGTCCAGGTGCGCAACCTGACCCGGGCGCAGGTCGACCAGATGGCGGAATATAACTACGACAAGGACACGCTGTCCCTGACCCGGTCCGGCAAGAACAACCGCTGATCCCGCTTTGGTCACCGCTTGCGGCCGGACATGCCCCCGGTGCCAGTCCCCCCGGCACCGGGGGTTTTCTTTTGTCCGGCCAGCTGGCGGTGACTTATGCCGTTACACCAGCGGATTCAGGGCAAGCTTCTTTGCGACCCGTCGCCAACCGTGTCCTAAACCGTGGACGTCCCTACAAACTGATCTCATAAACCCATCAAGAACAGGGATCGGGACATGAAAGCGAAGCACATCCTGGCAGGCGCCGTGGCGCTGGCCAGCCTGGTCGCCGGCCTGCATCAGGCACAGGCACATGGCATCTGGTTCGCCCAGCGGGCCAAGCAGACGGCCTTGATCTACGGCGTCGGCGCCGATGATCTGGACATGGTGAAGCGCCTGCCGCTGATCACCGGCACCTATGGCTATGACGCCGACTGGCAGCCCGTGACCACCAGCCTGCGCGCCAATGGTCCCATCGTGCTGGTCGACAGCGACGCGCCGACCGTGGCCGTGGCCGCCACCATGGACAATGGCACCTGGTCGCGCACCGCCGATGGTCAATGGCACAAGGGCGGCCGCGACACGGTGCCCGACGCCGTGCTGGCCGAAAAGACCATGAAGTTCGCCGTCTATTTGACTGGCGCCCCCAACGCCCCTGTCCCGGCCCTGAAAGAACAGATCCTGCAGGTCATCCCGGTTGACAAGACCCTGCCGGTGGAGATGGGCAAGCCCCTGAAGGTCCGCGTGCTCTATAACGGCAAGCCCGTGAAGGATGCGGCCGTGCAACATGATTATGTCAACGATCCCGACCAGAAGCCCGTGAAGACCGACAAGGACGGCATCGCCACCATCAAGGTACGCAACCAGGGCCTGAATGTCGTGGCCGCGACCTATGTCGGCCCCGCCGACAATCCGAAGATCGTCGACCATATCGAATATCGGGCCACCCTGTCCTTCGTGTTGCCGCACGCGCCGGAGTGACCAGCGGGAGCCGTCCTCCGGCTTCGCGCATCATTCCTTTGGATTGGAGATCATCATGAAGAAGCAGGTTCTCTGGCTGCCCCTGGCGCTGACCCTGGCCCTGGCCCCCCTGTCGGCCCTGGCCCATGGCAACACCACGCCGCAGCATGGCGGCATCGTGCAGCTGTCCGGCGAAACCCTGGTCGAGCTGGTGGCCGGTACCGATGGCACCTCCGTGTTTGTGGCGGAGGAGGATGAGCCGGTGGCCGCCACCGACCTGACTGTGACGCTGACCATCATGGACCCGGCCGGCAAGCGGCAGGTGGAAATGGTGCCCGGTGCCGGCAACCGCCTGGACGCACCCGGGGTCAAGCTGGCCCCCGGCACCAAGGTCGGGGCCCTGATCGTCAACAAGACGAACCAGGTGCGCACGATCGTGGCCTTCACCGTGAAGTGACGGGGCCGCCCGATGCCGCTCCCCCCTGCACGACGCATCACCGGGGGCGGCCTTGGCGCCGCCCTCCCCTTCATCCTGGCGGTCCTGTTCCTGCTGTTCCTGGGCCTTGACGGCACGGCCATGGCCCATGGCGTGTCTGAGGAGGACCGTTCCTTCATCGAGGATGCCCAGGGTGTCCACATCATCCCTTACATCTATCTGGGGGCCAAGCACATGGTCACCGGCTATGACCATCTGCTGTTCCTGGTCGGGGTGATCTTCTTCCTGTACCGGCTGCGCGACGTGGCCTCCTATGTCACCCTGTTCGCCGTGGGGCACAGCACGACGCTGCTGCTGGGCGTGCTGGCCGATATCCGGGCCGATGCCTATATCATCGACGCCATCATCGGCCTGTCGGTGGTCTACAAGGCGCTGGACAATCTGGGCGCCTTCAAGACCTGGCTGGGCTTCCAGCCCAACACCAAGGCCGCCGTCCTGATCTTCGGCTTCTTCCACGGCTTCGGCCTGGCCACGAAGCTGCAGGAACTGTCGCTGTCGCCGGACGGGCTGCTGCCCAATCTGGTCAGCTTCAATGTGGGCGTGGAGATCGGGCAGTTCATGGCCCTGTGCCTGATCCTGATCGCCATGAATCTGTGGCGGACCACCCGCAGCTTCAACCGATCCGTCCTGGTTGCCAACGCCACGCTGATGGCGGCCGGGCTGGTCCTGGTCGGCTATCAGCTGGCCGGCTTCGCCAGTGAACGCGCCTGAAGGAGTGTCACGATGACCGACATGTCACTGCCTGCCTATCAGGCATCACCCCGCGCGCTGGCCGGGGCCGGGCTGGGGGCACTGGCCGCCGCCGGTCTGATCCTGACCCTGTTCGTGCTGCCGGCCGAATATGGCATGGACCCGACGGGGGCCGGACGGGCCCTGGGCCTGACCAAGCTGGCGACGCCGCGTCCGGCGGAAGCGGTGGCAGCGATGGCCGCCGCGCCCGCGACGGCCATCGCCCCCGGCATCCCCACCCAGGCAGAGATTGCCAAGGCCACCCCTTATCGCAGCGACCGGCAGGAACTGGTGCTGGCCCCGCATACGGGGGCGGAAGTGAAGGCCCATATGGCGCAGGGCGACCACCTGATCTTCCGCTGGCAGGCCAGCGGCGGACAGGTCCGTTTTGACATGCATGGCGAACCGCCCAATGCCAAGGAGGGCGAATTCTCCCGCTACTGGAAGGGCAAGGACCTGGACAGCGCCCAGGGGGCCTTTACCGCGCCCTTCACCGGCGCCCATGGCTGGTACTTCCATAATCGCGGCGACACGCCGGTGACCATCAGCGTGGAAACCAGCGGTTTCTACCAGGACCTCTACCTGCCGCCGGTGGAGCCGCAGGCGGCCCCGTGAGCGTTCCGCCCACGTCGGGGCAGGTGCAAGGGTGGGTGCCGGCCGGGCGCAGGCCGGCCCACCCGCGCGGATTCGTCCTCAGCTGAATTGCAGCAGCCCCGGCGCCTTGTCGATGATCTCTTCCAGGATCATCTCCGCCGTCTCCAGATCACCCTTCAGCTTTTCGCCCATGGTCGCGGCATATTCGGGGCGGCGCAGCTTTTCCGCCGCGTCGTGCAGGCTGCGCAGTTCGGCGATGAAGATTTCCCGCGCCCCGACGGGCAGCATGGTCTTGGCCGACAGCACGAAGAAGAACCGCATGGAAGCGCGGACCAGCAGGCCCAGCATCAGCGTGTCCAGCCGCGCATATTCTTCCTTCAGGTCGTCGACACGGGCCGTATCGACGGCCCGCAGCCGGCCTTCGATCAGGATGCAGAGCGCCCGGAATTCCCCCACCTTGTTGCGGAATTCGTTATAGGCCTGGAAACTGTCCTTGGCCGCTTCCTCCTCCGCCGTCCTGGCCAGACGGATGGCTTCCCGCGCCTGGTTTTCCAGGGCGCCCAGCAGGTCTTGCACTTCCTTGCGGGTATAGGTGCGCTTCATGGCCCGGTTAATTTCGATGAGACGAAAACGGATGGTCACGCGGCCCCTTATAGGCTGTTGGCTGACGCCCCGATAGTCGCCAGTTAGGATGGCGGCGCCCTGGATTTTGCAGGGTACCAACCATTCGGCATGCGAAGGGGCCAATCATTAACAACTTCTTTACCACAGCGCATCGGACCGGCACTCTGTTGTGATCCATAAACAGGTTTCGCGCCGTGGTGCGCATCGCTGTCGGTCACAACCAGAATAAACGGGTGCTGAATGCTCTCGATCGCCAATCTGTCCCATACCTATGCCAATGGCGTCCAGGCGCTGAACAATGTGACGCTGGAGGTGCCGCGCGGCATGTTCGGCCTGCTGGGCCCCAACGGGGCCGGCAAGTCGACACTGATGCGCACCATCGCCACCTTGCAGCAGCCGACCAGCGGCGCCATCCATTTCGATGGAATCGACGTGCTGGCCGATCCGATGGCGCTGCGCCGGGTGCTGGGCTATCTGCCGCAGGAATTCGGCGTCTATCCCCGCATCTCGGCCGAAGACATGCTGGACCATCTGGCCGTGCTGAAGGGCCTGACCGACGCGAAGGTGCGGCGCGACGTGGTGAAGGGCCTGCTGGAACAGACCAATCTCTATGATGTGCGCAAGAAGGCGCTGGCCGGCTATTCCGGCGGCATGCGGCAGCGCTTCGGCATCGCCCAGGCCCTGCTGGGCGACCCCAAGCTGATCATCGTGGACGAACCGACGGCAGGATTGGACCCGGAGGAACGCAACCGCTTCCACAATCTCCTGTCAGAGATCGGGGAGAATGTGGTCGTCATCCTGTCCACCCATATTGTGGAGGATGTGGCCGACCTTTGCCAGAACATGGCGATCATTGTCGGCGGCCGCATCGTGGCCCAGGGCGAACCGCTGGCCATGATCGACAGCATGCGTGGCCGCATCTGGCGCAAGCTGATCGACAAGGCCGAGGTGCCGGATTACCAGGCCCGCCATCAGGTCATTTCCGCCCGCCTGTTCGCCGGCCGCTCCGTGGTGCATGTGGTCAGCGACCAGGACCCGGGTGACGGGTTCGAACCGGTCGCCGGCAGCCTGGAGGATGTCTACTTCTCCACGCTCCGCGCCACCCGCGCCGCCGCCTGAACCGGGAGATGCCCATGTTCGGCAAGATCGCCTGGTTCGAGCTGCGATACCAGATCCGCCAGCCCGTCTTCATCGTCACGGCCCTGATCTTCGGGCTGCTGACCTTCCTGGCCACCACGGTCGACAATATCCGCATCGGGTCCAGCGACGCGGTGCATGTGAATTCGCCCTTCGCGATTTTGCAGGTCATCACCATCCTGTCGCTGTTCGGCATGTTCATCCCCGTGGCCATCCTGGCAAACGTCGTTTTGCGCGACACGGATACGAAGATGGCGGGGATCATGCATTCCCTGCCCGTTGGCAAATATCCGTTCCTGCTGGGCCGCTTCTCCGGTGCCTTCGTGGCCGTGGCGCTCGCCTTCTCCATGACGGCCGTCGGCATTGCCCTGGGCAGCGCCATGTGGTGGCTGGACCCGGAAAAGGTGGGGCCGTTCCGGCCGGGTGACTATCTGTTTACCCTGGCCGTGCTGGCCATTCCCAACCTGCTGGCCATGGGTGCCATCTTCTTCGCGGTGGCCACGGCCACGCGCAGCCTGATGCTGACCTATGTCAGTCTGGTGGCTGTACTGGTGCTCTATCTGCTGCTGTCCAACATCTTCAGCGAACCGCAGCACCGGGAGATCCGCGCCATCCTGGACCCGTTCGGGATCGCGGCCCTGGGCAATGCCACCCGCTACTGGACCATGCTGGAACGCAACACACAGATGGTGGCCCTGGAAGGGCCGCTGCTGTGGAACCGCCTGCTCTGGCTGGGTTTCGGCCTGCTGGTCAGCGGGTTGACCATCTGGCGCTTCAGCTTTGCCGAACGCGCCCCGCGCAAGGCGGAGAAATCCGCCGCCCCGACCACCGCCACCCTGGTCAGCCTGTCCCTGCCGCAGGCCACGCCCCGGACCGGCCTGGGGGCAGCCCTGACACAGCTTCGCCTGCGCACGGGTTTCGAGGTGACGGCCGTGCTGAAAAGCCTGGGCTTCCTGGTGCTGATCGTGCTGGGCGCCTTCAATGCGCTGGGGTCCCTGTTCAACATGGGCACGCTCTACGGCACCGATGTCTATCCCGTGACGCGGGAGGTGGTGGAGCTGCTGGCCGGCACCTTCTCCATCGTGCCCATGGTTGTCTGCATCTATTACGCAGGGGAACTGGTCTGGCGCGAACGCGGCGTGAAGTTCAACGAGATCATTGACGCCACCCCCACCCCGTCCTGGGTGTTCGTGCTGTCGAAATTCGTCGCCATGGCCCTGGTGTTGCTGTTCCTGATGATCGTCGCCATCCTGATGGGTATCGCGGTGCAGATCATCAAGGGGCAGCCCCAGTTGATCGATCTCAGCCTCTATGTCCGCTACCTGATCCTGTCCTTTGGCTATCAGTTCTTCTTGTTCGCGGTCATGGCCATGCTGATGCAGGTGCTGGCCGGGAACAAGTATCTGGGCATGCTGCTGATGGTGGCCTGGATGATCCTGGGCATGATGGCGGGCAAGCTGGGGATCGAGGACAACATGGTCCTGTTCGGCGCCCTGCCGAACGTGCGCCTGTCGGACATGAACGGCATGGGCCATTTTGCCCAAGGCTATACCTGGTTCTCCCTCTATTGGGGGTTCATGGCCGTGCTGCTGATCCTGCTGGCCCAGCGCGCCTGGACCCGCGGCACCCTGGCACCTGTGCGCCAGCGTTTCGCGGCCCTGGCCCGTGGCTGGACCCTGCCGCAGGGCGCCCTTGCCGGGCTGTGCCTGGCGGGCTTCATCGCCACCGGCACCTTCATCTTCCACAACACCCACCAGTTGAATGCCGTCTCATCGAAGAAGGAGAGAGAACTGGCGCAGGTGGAATATGAAAAGACCTACCGCCATCTGGAAAAGCTGCCGCAGCCGCGTATCACGGAGGTGAAGACCGACGCGGACCTGTTCCCCGCCGAACGGCGGCTGGAGGTGCGGGGGCATTATGTGCTGGAAAACAAGACGGACCAGGACATCCCCGTCATCCACTTGCAGTTCCGGCCCCGCTCCAAGCCCTTCACCATCCCATCCGTCACCCTGGAACGGGCCAAGGACACCAAGATTGATGAGAAGTACAACCATTACACCATCACGCTCTCCGAACCTTTGAGGCCCGGCGAGCGCCTGTCGCTGGATTTCGCCACCCGCCTGCATTACCAGGGCTTCGCCAACGAAGGCGGCGGGACGAACGTGGTCTACAATGGCAGCTTCATCCACAATCCTGACGTCACCCCCGTCATCGGCTTCGATGGCGACCTGATGATCCAGGGGCGGGGCGACCGTCGCAAATATGACCTGCCGCCCAACGACCGCATGCCGGCGCTGGAGGATGAGAGTGAGTGGCGCAACAACTACCTGCGCAGCGACAGCGACTTCGTGACCTTCGAGACCACCATCTCGACCAGCGCGGATCAGATCGCCATGGCGCCGGGCTATCTGGAAAAGGAATGGACGGAGAACGGCCGGCGTTATTTCCATTACAAGATGGACGCCCCCATCCTGCATTTCTATTCCTGGCTGTCGGCCCGCTATGAAGTGAAGCAGGACAAGTGGAACGATGTGGATGTGGCCGTCTATTACCACGCGCCGCATGCCTACAATATCGACCGCATGATCCAGTCGGTGAAGGACAGCCTGGATTATTTCGGCAAGGAGTTCGGCCCCTATCAACACCGGCAGATGCGCATCCTGGAATTCCCGGCCTATGCCAGCTTTGCCCAGTCCTTCCCCAACACCGTGCCCTATTCAGAGGCCATCGGCTTCATCACCGATGTGCGCAAGCCGGAAAAGATCGACTATGTCTATTACGTCACCGCGCATGAGGTGGCCCACCAATGGTGGGCGCATCAGGTGATGGGGGCCAATGTCCAGGGTGCCACCCTGCTGTCGGAAAGCCTGTCGCAATACAGCGCCCTGATGGTCATGGAAAAGACCTACGGCCCCGACAAGATCCGCCGTTTCCTGAAATATGAACTGGACCGCTATCTGCGCGCCCGCGGGCAGGAGGAGATCGAGGAGCAGCCGCTGGCCCGCGTGGAGAACCAGCAGTACATCCACTATAACAAGGGCTCCGGCGCGCTCTATTTCCTGCGCGACCAGTTGGGAGAGGGCGTGGTGAACCGGGCGCTGGCCCGGCTGGTGGCCGGCCATAAATACAAGGCCGACCCCTATCCCCGCTCCACCGACCTGATCGCGCTGCTGAAGGAAGAGGCCGGCCCGGACAAGGCAGAGCTGATCAGCGACATGCTGGAAAAAATCACGCTCTACGATCTGAAGGCCACCGATGCCAAGGCGGAGAAGCAGGAGGACGGCAAGTACAAGGTCAGCTTCCAGGTGACGGCGTCCAAGGCCTATGCCGATGGCAAGGGCAAGGAGACCAAGGCCCCCTTCGCCCTGCCCATCGATATCGGCCTGTTCACCGCCAGCCCCGGTGCCGATGATTTTGCCGCCGACAAGGTGATCCTGCTGGAGAAGCGGCCCTTCACCGACCAGGGTGGCCGGATCGAGGTGATCGTCGACAAACTGCCCACCCATGTCGGCATCGACCCTTACAACAAGCTGATCGACCGCAATTCCGACGACAACCTGACCAAGGTGGAGGTGAAGTAATATCGCCAGCCATCATGGATGACCGGTGATCAAGGGACGGGACAGCGTGACCATCGGTCAAGCTGTCCCGCCGCGGATCAAAAGGCGTCTGGGCATCATCGCCCATGAATGGGCAGAAGCGCCCGTTTTACCCCACCAGCTGTTCCAGGATCTGCACGGCGTTCAGTGCCGCGCCCTTCAGCAACTGGTCGCCGGCCAGGAACAGGGCGATGGAGCGGCCGGTCGGGTCGCCGACGTCGCGGCGGATACGACCAACCAGCACATCGCCCTGGCCCGACGCCTCGTTGGGCATCGGGAAATGGTTGCCGGCAATGTCCTCGACAATGCGCACGCCGGGCGCATCGCGCAGGATGGCGCGGACCTGATCGGGGGTCACCTCCTCCTCGAACTCCACGGTCACGGCCATGGAATGGGCGCGCAGCACCGGCACGCGCACGCAGGTGATGCTGATATGCAGGTCGGGACGGCGCATGATCTTGCGCGTCTCTTCGATCACCTTCTCCTCCTCGCCATTATAGCCCGTCTCCGGGTTGATGGCAGCGTTGTGGGAGAAGACGTTGAAGGCATAGGGATGCGGCAGCACACGCGGCGCATAGGCTTCGCCGGCCAGATAGGCGGCGGTGGAGGCACGCAGCTCCTCCATGGCGGCCGCACCCGCCCCGCTGGCCGCCTGATATGTCGCGATGTTCAGGCGGCGGATCTTGTGCTGCGCCTCCAGCGGGGCCAGCGGCACCGTGGCGATGATGGCCACGCAATTGGGATTGGCGATGATGCCGGGCTGGGCCGGGATCACGTCCGCGTTGACCTCCGGCACCACCAGCGGGATCTCGGCTTCCATGCGGAAGGCGGATGAATTGTCGATGACCACGGCACCGGCCGCGACGGCCTTGGGCGCGAACTGCTTGGACACGCCGCTGCCGGCGGAGAACAGGGCATAGTCGATACCCTGGAAACTGTCGTCGGTCAGTTCTTCCACCACCAGGGTGCCGTCCTTGAAGGGTACGGCATAGCCGGCCGATCGCTTGGAAGCCAAGAGGCGCACCTGGGCCAGGTTCAGGCCCGACTTTTCCAGGCATTCGCGGATTTCAACGCCGACGGCGCCGGTGGCACCGACAACGGCGACGGAAATGGGGCGACCGGCGGACTGGCTCAGGCTATCGGGGGCGACGCGGACATTCATTTCAACCCTGTTCCTTCAACGGCTATGCCGGAGACAGGGTCTGGTCCACCTGGAGCCGCCCCGTCCGTTCCCGGCGGGGCATCTGGCTTCTGTCGACCGTCGCGTCAGACCGCGCGCACGACAAGAAGCCCGCCCCGCAGGGTGGTCTTTTTAGTCGTGGTGCTAGTGGTCATGGTCAGGTGCGACATGGGTATGACCATGGCGTCAGCCTCTCTTCCTGTAAAGTCCATCTCAGCAGATATCGACGCAGACGGGCCCCGCCACGGCCGCATGACGGAATTTTAACCACGCCCACGTATTGCGTATTTTTGCGGACGGTGTGACTATATGCACGAGCAAGTGTACCTGAAGGGTGCAGATAGGAATGTCCGTGGAATTGAAGGATCCCAAGACGCTGGAAGCGATTGGGATATTGGCCAGCACGTTGGATGACATCACCGGCCCCGATCGGCTGGAATGCCTGATGGCGGCCAATGCTTTGCGTCAGGTTGTGGAAACCCAGTCAGAAAACGCGCTCACCTTCGCCCGTCAGGCTTTCGAAGGCCTGGATGGCGATGTGCGTCGCCGGGTGGAAAATGATGCGACCACGACGGCCATCAAGGTGGTCGAACAGGCCAAGCGCAAGCCCAATCCGCGCATGGTCCGGGCCAAGGGCGGCAAGTCCAACAGCTTCCTGGACGCATTGAACGGCGGCCAGATGAAGACCGAACGCAAATGGTAAGGGTGGGAACGGCACCGCCGTTCTCGGCCTGACCCGCCAAGGCGCTTCCTGGACGAGGCGCCTTTTTTGTGCGATCCTTAGGGAACAAAACAAGTACATCAGGGCGGAAGTGACCATGACTGAGGCGAAGACAAACCCGATCATCAATATGGCCGACATCACGCCGGAACCGTTTCCGCCGGAACGGCAGCCACCGGGCGACGCGGCGGAACGGTTCGCACCGCTGCGGGCCCGGATCGGCCCCAAGATCGGCGCCCGCCATCTGGGCTGTACGCTGACGGTGCTGCCGCCGGGAAAGCGCGCTTTCCCGCTGCACAACCATCGCATCAATGAGGAAATGTTCATCATCCTGTCGGGCACAGGCATCTTACGGCTGGGCGACGAAACCCACCCGCTGCGCGCCGGCGATATCGTGGCCTGCCCGCCCGGCGGCGTGGAAAGCGCGCACCAGATCCTGAACAATGGAACGGACGACCTGCGCTACCTGGCGATCAGCACCATGCAGTCACCCGACATCGTGGATTATCCCGACAGCGGCAAGATCGGCATCTCCCATGTCGGCAGCGGCTTCCGGCTGATCACCACGCCGGGATCGGCCGTGGATTACTGGCAGGACGAATAGCGCCGCCCCGTGCAACAGGGGGTGCCGCCCTGTTGCATCATGTCGCGCTTGGCAGCCTTCATTCGGAGCGGACAGGTCATCCGCCCCGAATGACCGGGCGTCAGCCCCTGGCCGCGCGTACACCCAGCATATGGCAGATGGCCACCGTCAGGTCGGCACGGTTCATGGTGTAGAAATGGAACTGCTTCACGCCATGACGTTCCAGATAGCGGCACTGTTCAACGGCCACCGTGGCGGCGACCAGATGCCTGGTCTCCGGCGCATCGTCCAACCCGTCGAACAGGTCATGCATCCAGGCCGGCATGGCCGTGTTGCACTTGGCCCCCATCTCGGCCGCCTTCTGGAAATTCAGGATGGGCAGGATACCGGGGACCATCGGCACCGCGATGCCGGCGGCGTCGGCCTTGTCCCGGAAACGCAGAAAAGCATCGGCATCGAAGAAGAACTGGCTGATGGCGCGGTTGGCCCCGGCATCGACCTTGCGCTTCAGATTATCCAGATCGACCTGGGCGCTGGGCGCCTCCGGGTGGACTTCCGGGAAGCAGGCGACGGAAATGTCGAAATCGGCAATGCGCTTCAGCCCCGCAACCAGATCGGCCGCATAGGCATAGCCGCCGGGATGCGGTTCATAGCCCCGGCCGCCCAGGCCGCCCGTGCCGTCGGCGCGCGGCGGCGGATCGCCGCGCAGGGCCACAATATGGCGGATGCCGGCGGCCCAGTAACTGCGGGCGATCTCGTCGATCTCTTCCTTCGTCGCGGCCACGCAGGTCAGGTGGGCCGCAGCCGGGATGCCGGTTTCCGCCTGGATGGCGGTGACGGTGGCATGGGTGCGTTCCCGCGTCGATCCGCCGGCGCCATAGGTCACCGACATGAAGGCCGGCTTCAGCGGTGCCAGACGACGAATCGCCGTCCACAGATTCTCGTGCATCTTCTCCGTCTTGGGCGGGAAGAATTCGAAACTGACGGTCAGGTCGCCGGGGGCCGTGATCAGGGGGGCGGGGGTGGCCGCCGCATCCATCAGGTCGTTCAGGCTCATGGGGTCTCTCCCTTACGAAATCTTGACGGCCGTCGGCCGGATGGCAGGGGTATCGGTGCGCACGGCGCGCCAGATGCAGACGGTCAGGGGATCGCCGGGCAAGGTGCGCACGGGTTCGGGCGCAAGGCCCGCACGGACCAGCCAGCCCCGCACTTCCTCGTCCGTGAAGCCCAGGCGGCGATGCGCCTGCTGCTCGCGAAGATATTCCAGCTCGTGACGGGCAAAATCGACCACCAGCATGATGCCGCCGGGCCGCAGCACGCGCGCCGCCTCGGCAATGGCGGTGGCCGGCTCCTCCGCGTAATGCAGCACCTGATGGAAGATCACGGCGTCCTGGCTCTGGCCGGGAAGCGCCAGCTGGTACATGTCACCCAGTCGCACCTGGCAATGGCGCAGGCCCGCCTGTTCCAGATTGACCCGCGCCACGGCCAGCATCTCCCGCGAGGCATCGACACCCAGGCCATGGGCGATGCGCGGGCCAAACAGTTCCAGAATGCGCCCGGTGCCCGTGCCGACATCCAGCAGGTCACTGATCCCGCTTTCCGGCAGCAGCGACAGCAGCGCCTCCTCCACCTCCCGCTCCGGCACATGCAGGCCCCGGATTTCGTGCCAGCGGGCGGCATTTTCGCTGAAATAGCGGTCGGCGGCTTCACGCCGCCCCTGCTTGATCAGGTCCAGCCGCTCCAGATCCAGCGTCAGCCCGCCATCCTCATCGGGAATGGCATCGACCAGGGTGCGGGCCAGTTCCGCCACCGCCCCCCGTTCCGCCAGCCGGTAATAGGCCCAGATGCCTTCCCGGAACCGTTCCAGCAACCCCGCCTCACACAGCAGCTTCAGATGGCGCGATACGCGCGGCTGGCTTTGGCCCAGAATCTGGGTAAGCTCGGTCACGGTCAGTTCCCCGTGTGCGCACAGCGCCAGCAGACGCAGCCTTGTCGGCTCCGCCGCCGCTTTCAGCGCATTCAACAGGAACTCCATACCCGCCCCCTCAACTCAGCATCAGATCAAGATATAAAGATATCTTTATGCGATGTAAACACCCCTTCATCTGCGGCTGGCCGACCCCCGCGCGATGCGGCTTTTCAAGCGGGCCGTGGCACGCTATCGGTGGGACGCCCCAGATCGGACGCAATTGCGCGTTATCCATGTGTTGAAGGAACGATTACCGGGCATTGACGGAATCGTGACGCGCGTCACTGTCGGCGGCCCGGCCGACCGGCAGATTGGTGCAGTAATCCAAAGGATTGAGACGTGAGCAACCCCACTTTCCATCGTCGTTCGCCGCTGACTGGCGCTGCCCTGCTGTTGCTGGCCGGGGTGGCTGCCCTCACCGCGCCGGCCATGGTGATCGGCACGGCGCAGGCCGAAGCCGCCCCGACCTCCCAGGCCGCCGCCAAGTTCGTGCAGTCCCTGGGCGACAGGGCCATCGCTACCCTGGCCGACCCCAAGAACAGCAAGGATCAGGCGAAGGTCGTGTTCCGCGACCTGCTGAACCAGAATTTCGATATCAACACCATCAGCCGCTTCGTGCTGGGCCGTTATTGGAACATCGCCACTGACGCCCAGAAGAAGGAATATCAGGCCCTGTTCGAGCAGATGATCGTAGAGGTCTATGCCGAGCGTTTCAGCCAGTATGCGGGCGAGAGCTTCAAGGTTGGCGGCGCCCAGGCGTCCGGGGAGAATGACGCCGTCGTCTCGTCGCAGGTGCTGCGGCCCGATGGCCCGCCCGTCAATGTCTCCTGGCGGGTTCGCAACAAGGATGGCGGCTTCAAGATCATCGACGTCATCGTCGAGAATGTCAGCATGAGCGTCACGCAACGGTCCGAATTCGCCAGCGTCATCGACAGCAATGGCGGCAAGTTCGACGCCCTTCTGGACGCGCTGCGCCAGCGTATCCAGACGGCGGGCCTGACCGCCAAGTAAGCCCAGGGTTGAAAGGGCCGTCCGGCGCCGCCGGGCGGCCCTTTTGCCGTTCCGGCCGGACCGCCCATGATCCGCGAGATCCTGATCAGCCTGCGCACGCGCTGCGCCCCCGGTCTGGTCCGGCTGGGCTACCGATACGCGTCGGTAGCCTGCGTCAGCCGGGCCGCCCGCTGCACCCGCGCCTGGGCCCCGCACCAGCAGCGGACGAAAGAAGCCATCCTGGCGGCGCTGGATGATGTCCCGGCCGATGCCGACACGGCCGTGATCCTGGGGTCGGGCCCCTGTCTGGACCTGCCGATACCGGAGCTGCTGGCCCGGTTCCACCGGCTGTTGCTGGTCGATGTCGCCCACCCGCCGGCGGCCCGGCGGCTTGCCCGGCGCCACCCGGCCATCCATCTGGTCGAATGTGATCTGACCGGCCTGGCCGCGCCCTTGGCCATCCCCCTCACCAGCAGCCCCCCCGTACCGGGCAGCGGGGCCTTTCTGGACGAACCGGGCCTTGGGCTGGTCGTGTCCTGCAACCTGATCTCACAATTGCCGCTGGTCCCGCGCCGACAGGTCCAGAAGCGCTGGCCGCATGTCGATGCCGACGCCTTTGCGCGTTCGATCGTGGAGGCGCATATGGCGCATCTGCGGCACTTCGCCTGTCCCACGCTGCTGATCGGCGACGTCTGGCGGCATATCGTCGATCCGGACCGGCGCGTATCGAAGAATGAGGACCCGCTGTTCGGCGCCAGACTGCCCGACAGCGATGCCGAGTGGGATTGGATGGTCGCCCCGATGGGGGAACTGGCCGGCGGCTGGTCGGTGGTGAACCGTGTGCGGGCGCTGCGCGTCGATCGCCTGCCCCTGCCTATTGCGTGACGTTGTAGCGGGCCAGGATGGCGTCGTAGCTGCCATCGGCGCGAATGCGCCGCAAACCCTCATTGAACCTCGCCACCAGGGCCGCGTCCCGGAACCCCGCGCGGTAATGGGTGGGCGCAAAGATATAATGGGTATCGATGGGCAAGGGTTGGCGGACACCGCCATTGCTTTCCAGCAGCACCTGGGCGACGTGATAGTGCATCACCCTAACCTCCCCCACGACCACGTCATATCGACCGTAGAGCAGACCACGCGCCTGGAGCGCCTGGGTCGGTTCCTCCCGGTAGGAAGGGGAGGTAGCAACAGCATCTGCGAATTCCGCGCCCAGCACCTTCGAGGCGCGCTGGAAAGCCAGTACCCGCCAGCGGGAGAGATCCGATGGTCGCTGCAGTTTGATCGCCCGGCCGGTCAGCGTCACAGCGACGTTCTGATAGGTGATATAGCTGTCGGTCAGCAGCACCTCGGGTGGAGCCTCGCCGACGACGGGAGCCAAACCCGCGATGGCAGCCCCATTGGCCGCGACCATAAGCCGGGCGTTGGAACCGATATAGGCGTCCATTTCCAGATCGGCCGCCCGGAAGATGGCTGACAGCAGTTCATATTCCACGCCTGCAAGCTGTCCATTCTTGTCGGAATAGACCAAGGGTGCCGCCTCACGCAGGCCAAACGTCACCCGATCCGCCGCCCCCACAGAGGGGGCCGGCAGAAACAGAAACAGCAACAGCAAGAGGCGTGGGATTGACATGTCACACGTCCGGAACGCGTCCAAGGCGTTTATCATACGCCTTGTTCCCGCCGGAAATCTCGAGACTAAACGCATAGGACGCGCCGGAGCCACCGGCATCGCAGCAAGCAGCGGCGGCGGGACCGGCTGGGAGCCGGTTACTTGCCCGCCAGCGTATACAAGCCGCGCTGCCCTTCCATGGGCTTGAACTTCTCGGTGATGCCCAGCACTGTTTCGGCGCCACCCAGATACAGAATCCCATCGGCCGGCATCAGCTTGGCCATGGCTTCCAGCACCTTGCCCTTGGTCGGCTGGTCGAAATAGATCAGCACGTTGCGACAGAAGATGACGTCGAATTGTCCCAGCGGGGTGAGGTCAGTCAGCAGGTTGTATTCCCGATACTGGACCTTGCTGCGGATATCATCATTCAGTTGCCACTTGTCGCCCACCTGCTTGAAATACTTCACCAGCAAGGTGATGGGCAGACCACGCTGCACTTCGAACTGCGTATAAAGACCGGCCTTGGCTTTGTTGACCATCTCCCCCGACAGGTCGGTGCCGATGATCTCAATCCTCCACCCGGCCAGCCTGGACCCTTCCTCGTTCAACAACATGGCCAGGGAATAGGCTTCCTGGCCAGAGGAACAGGCGGCCGACCAGATGCGCATATGTTTCTTGGCGGCCCGATTCGCCAGCAGGTGGGGCAGAACGACGGCCTTGAACTGGTCAAATGGCTTCTGGTCGCGGAAGAAGGATGATTCGTTCGTCGTCATCGCTTCGGTGATGTCGCGAAGCAACGCCTCATCCCGCTTGCTGCGGACAGCAACCGCGAGTTCGTCCAAGCCCTTCAGGTTCCATTTGCGGGCAACCGGCATCAGCCGGCTTTCCAGCAGATAGGCCTTATCTGAGGTCAAGACCAGACCCGACCGCTGCCTCAGCAGGGTGCAGAACATATCGAAGTCTTCGACCTTCATGCTGCCTGCCTCAATGCGATCTTCCGAATGTAAGGCCCTATTTCCTTCAGTGGCAAGATGGCGCTGCACAAGCCCGCCGTCGCCACAGCCCCCGGCATGCCCCACACCACCGAAGACGGTTCATCCTGCCCCAGCACCGCGCCGCCGGCCTGTACCACCGCTTCCGACCCGCGCTGGCCATCATGACCCATGCCGGTCAGGATCGTCACCAGCACCTTGCGCCCATAGGCACGGACGATGCTGCGCAACATCGGATCGACGGCCGGGCGACAGAAATTCTCCGGCGGATCCTTGGTCAGGGTCAGACAGTTTACACCGTTCTTCTGAACCACCAGCATATGGAAGTCGCCAGGCGCCACATAGGCGCGACCACCAACGATCGGTTCGCCGTCCTTGGCTTCGGCACATTGCACGCCGCATTGGCGGGTGATGTGTTCAGCCAGAATGGTGGTGAAGGTGGCCGGCATATGCTGTGTAATCAGGATCGGCTGCCTGATGCCTTCCTTCAGATGGCTCAGTACCTCGAACAGGGCCTGCGGCCCGCCCGTGGAAGACCCGATGGCCAGGATATCCGGTCGGAAATCCGGCAGCGGACGCAGGGTCAGGGGGCCGGTTTCCGGCTTCACACGCACGGGTTGCGGCAGGGTGAAACTGGTCGTCGGGGTGATATTGCTCACCGGCGCCGGGCGGGCGATGCCCGGGGCGGACACGGGCGCCCCCTTCCGCGGATCGGCCTTGCGGGCGGCCGCCCCCAGGGCCTTCACCTTTTCCGTCAGCTCGCGCTTGAAATCATCAGCGCTGGTCAGCTCGCGGGTGGAGGACGGTTTGGGGATATAGTCGGCCGCACCAGCCTTCAGCGCGCGCAGGCTGATATCCGCGTTCTTGGCAGTCAGTGTCGACGCCATCACGATCTTGACGTTCGGATCCACGGCCAGCAGATGCGGCAGCGCCGACAGCCCGTCCAGCACCGGCATCTCAATATCCAGCACAATGACATCGACACTCTGCCGCTGCAGCGTGTTGATCGCCATCTGGCCGTTGGCCACCGAGGCCACAACCTTGATCTCCGAATCCCCTTCGAGCGACCGCGTGAGCAGGCCGCGGATGACCGCACTGTCATCCACCACCATCACTCGATAAGGTTCGGTTCCGGTCGGTGCCGCGGGGGGTACCGGACGTCCGGGAAGCTCGTTCATTGCCTGCAATCCCGGACGACCTCAGAGGAGGCCGACCTGCTGGAACTTGGTCTGGATGATGTCACTGTCGAACGGCTTCATGATATATTCATTGGCGCCGGCCGACAGGGCCTCCTGGATATGGGCCAGGTCGTTTTCCGTCGTACAGAAAACGACCTTGGGCCCCTGCCCGCCCGTCATCTTGCGCAACCGGCGCAGGAATTCGATGCCAGTCATCACCGGCATGTTCCAATCCAACAGGATCGCGTCCGGCATCTGCTTGGCGCAATAATCCATGGCCTGCTTGCCATCCTCGGCTTCATCACAGGCGAAGCCGAGTTCTTCCAGGATCTTGCGCGCTACCTTGCGGACGACGCGGCTGTCATCGACGACGAGACAGGACTTCATTAACGGACCTCGCATGCAGGACGCGGGTTAAGCGGCCTCGATATTAGCAAAGTTCAGCAGCTTTGAGACATCGAGAACGACAAGCAGCGTTTCTTTCAGGCGATAAATGCCCGTCGAAATCTCGCGCCACCGCGGATCCATGGTCGCCGGATGACGCTCAAAGTCCTCCGACGACAAGGACAGCACCTCGCCGACATTATCGACCATCAGGGAGTAAAGCTCGCCCTTGTGGTCGACCACGATGCTCATCACCGGCTTGCCGTCGGCCGGCCGCGGGGGCAGGCCCAGACGCATGCGGACATCAATGGCGGTCACGATACGGCCGCGCAGATTCAGCGAACCGGCCACTTCCGGCGGTGCCAGCGGGATACGCGTGATCTTCTGCGGCCCCAGAACGTCCTGCACCTGCAGCACGGGAATGCCGAACAGCTGATTCGCGATCGTCGCCGTAACGAAATCCTCGTTCTTTACGGTAGCGATTTCCTGGGAACCAGCCTTCTTGACGGCGGGGAGACGGGCACTCATGCGGCACCTTTCTCGGTAATGGTCTGCTGCAGGGTGAAGAGCAGGGCTTCACGGTCGAACTTGGCGACATAGTCGTTGAACCCGGCCTGACGGCCGCGATCCAGGTCACGCGGGCTGGCATGGCTGGACAGGGCGACCAGCGGCGTCCCGGCCCAGCGGCTGCTGCTGCGCACGGCCTGGGCGAAGTCCAGACCGCTCATGCCCGGCATCTCGATGTCGGAAACGATGACGTCAAAATCCTCGCCCGACTCGCACAGGGCCAGCGCCTCGTCGGCGCTTTCCACCGCCGTGACATCGTAGCCCGACACGGTCAGCAGCGGGGTCAGCAGATTGCGGAAGAACGGGCTGTCATCGACCAGCAGCACGCGGTGCTGACGCTCGTCCTCGAAGCTTTCGTGGTTGTTGCCGAACCAGTCCTTGAAGGCGCGGGTGAGGTAGAAGCCGGCGTCGATGACGTCGGTCGCCTTGTTGGCGATGATGGCGGACCCAAGGAAACCCTGGCGCTCCGTCCCCAGTTCGACCTGCAGACGGTCTTCGACAATATCGACGATCTCGTCCACGACCAGGCCCATGGAGCGGTCGCCATCGGCGAACACAACCACCGGCTGGCGCTTGTCGCGCACGATCTTCCAGTTGGGATCGATCGGCACCAGCGGCATCAGCTTGCCGCGATACTGAACCACCGGCTCGCCGTTGGACAGTTCGACCTGGTTGAGATCGACATCTTCCAGACGGGCAACCAGCGACAGCGGCACGGCCTTCGGCCCACCATCGCCGGCGCTGAACAGCAGCAGGGCCATCTTGTCGTCCTCGCGGCGGGCGGACTTGGCCACATCCTGCGTGGCGACCTGGGTATCCTGCACGCCGGCCATATTGCCCGACGCTGTGGCGATGCCGTTGGGGTCCAGGATCATGATCACCGAGCCGTCGCCCAGGATCGTGTTGCCGGAGAACAGCTCGATATGGCGCAGGATCGGGGCGACGGGCTTCACCACGATTTCTTCGGTGTCGAAGACGCGATCGACGATGATGCCGAAGGTGTAGTTGCCGACCTGGCTGACCACGATGAAGGTCTCGCGCTTGTCGTCATCCTCCGCCGTGCCCAGCTTCAGCAGACGCTGAAGGCTGACCAGCGGCAGCAGACGGTTGCGCAGACGCAGGACCGGGGCGCCGTTGATACGCTCGATCTTGTGTTCGCTGTCGTCGGCGGCACGGACCAGTTCGATGACGCTGATCTGCGGAACGGCGAACCGCTCCGACGCGCACTCGACGATCAGGGCCGACACAATCGCCAGCGTCAGCGGGATCTTGATGGTGAAGGTCGTGCCACGGCCTTCGACCGACCGCATCTCGATCGTGCCGCCGATCTTCTCGATGTTGGTCTTCACCACGTCCATGCCAACGCCGCGGCCGGACACCGACGTCACCTTGGCGGCGGTGGAGAAGCCGGGCTTGAAGATGAACTGCTGGATCTGCTGATCCGACATCTGGGCCAGTTCCGACTCGGTCGCCAGACCGTTCTGGATGATCTTGCCCTTGATCTTGCCCAGCGGCAGACCCTTACCGTCGTCGCTGATCTCGATGATGATGTGACCGCCTTCATGATAGGCGTTCAACGTGATGCGGCCCGTTTCGGACTTGCCGGCGGCGACGCGGTCGGCCGGGGTTTCCAGACCATGGTCGCCGGAATTGCGGACCATGTGTGTCAGCGGGTCCTTGATCAGTTCCAGAACCTGGCGGTCCAGTTCCGTTTCCGCACCCAGCATCTGCAGCTCGATCTTCTTGTGAAGTTCGTGGCTGAGATCGCGGACCAGACGCGGCAGCTTGGCCCAGGCATTGCCGATGGGCTGCATGCGCGTCTTCATGACGCCTTCCTGCAGCTCCGACGTCACATGATTCAGACGCTGCAGGGGGGCGGCGAATTCACTGTCCTTCTGCGAACGCAGGATCTGCAGAAGCTGGTTGCGGGTCAGCACCAGCTCCGAAACCATGGTCATCAGGTTTTCGAGCAGGTCGACATGCACGCGGATCGTCTGCTGGGCCAGCGCGCTTTCCTTGGCCTCGCCACGCACCTCGTCCTGGTGCTCTGCACGCGGCGGCGGCGGAGCGGCGGCGGCCGGGGCGGCCACTTCCACGGACGGGGCCGGCGCCTCGACAACCGCAGCCACAGCCTGCTTGGGCGCCGGGGCCGGCGGCGGAGCTGGCGTCGGCGGCGGCGGGGACGCGGGGGCCAGGGTATGGGTCAGGTGCGCGGGGACGGGGACGAACAACTCTTCGGGGTCGTTTTCGGGCGGCGGCGGTGCTGCCGGCGCGGCAGCAACCGTAGCAGCAGCGGAGGCCTTCGGCAGTTCCCGGCCTTCAGCCATGGCATTCAGGCGGTCGATCAGGTCCTGGTCACCACCGGGCGGCTCCGCCTCGGTCGCTTCGAGAACGGACAGGATGCCCTTGATCGTATCCAGCGATTCGAGGATCAGCGACACGGCGTAGGGCGAGACATTCAGTTCGCCATCGCGGAACTTGCCCAGCACGTTTTCAGCGGCATGCGCCACCGATTCCAGCCGCGGCAGCCCCAGGAAGCCGCAGGTCCCCTTGATCGTATGAACCAGACGGAAGATGTTGGACAGCAGCCCCGGATCGTTGGGGTTCTGCTCCAGCTTTACCAGCTCGACGTCAAGGACGGCGAGGTTCTCATTGGTCTCAGTGAGGAATTCACTCAGCAGATCATCCATGGTCCACGCCCCGTTTCGGGAAATTCCAGTTTCCGCGTCATACGCCGGCCTTCGTCCGGTGAAGAACCCTTGTACGCGCCCGGCCGCCGGTCGGCCAATGAAGAGTCTCGGAATTCAGTTAAAATCTTTGTGTCGTGATGGAATTGATGGCCTGTCGGGCCCGGCTTTGGCAAGGGGAACATTACCTCTTTTCGGTTAGGTTCGGCCATTCGAATGTCGTTTTCTCTCCCTGTCCGGTATCCGCGCGGCGCCCGGTGAGGTTGAACAGTTTGCCACCCGCATTACCGGTGACGAATCGAAACGCAATCAATTGCCGGGGCGACGGAGAAGAAACCGGACGTCCGCAGCGGCGACATGGGAGAAGTCCAGACCATAGGCCAGGGCGATGCGTGGCACCGCGAAGGAAAGGATGGAACGTGGGCTCAGATCGGCTTCTGCCACATGACCGCCCAGGGCAGCGGCCATTTCGGGACGCAGGGTCGCCCCCACACCAGACGCGATGATGGACAGGGCAGCGTCTGCGCCGTCGATCCGCACCTGTCCCCCGCGCGGCAGCGCCTCCTCTGCCATCAGGGCCGCCAGCAGTGCCAGCTTTACCAGGCCCGGCGCCGGCTGATCCAGGCGGGCTGTCCAGTCCAGGCGAATCTTCCCGGCCCGGAACCAGCCTTCCAGCGCAGCACGGCCATCGGCAGGCGACAGGGCGGACTGACCACCGGCGGCACCCAGCGCCAGCCGGTAAAGCCGCAGCCGGGCGGCCGCACTTTCAGCGCTGTCAGCAATCAGATCCAGCGCATCGTCCTTGGCAGCCCCGCCATCCTCCAGCAGTTCCACCCCGTTATTGATGGCCCCGACCGGCCCCACCAGATCATGGCAAAGGCGGGAGCAAAGAAGCTCCACGGCCCTTATCCCCAGACTGACATCCATACGCCCCTTGCCCCCCCAAATGCCCCAGCCCCACATCCGCCGGTCACGGGCCCGACCGGAACTGGTATAGGATAGGGCAAATCCTTCCCCCGCTGGAACCCGACAAATGGAAGAATTCCTGACGCCCGGCGCCTTCGTCCGCCACCCCGGCCAGCCTGACTGGGGCCTGGGACAGGTTCAGTCCGTCATCGGCACACGCGTGACTGTCAATTTCGAGCATGCGGGCAAGTTGCTGATCAACATCGCCGCCGTCCGGCTCGACATCATCGATCCGGACGCGGTGGCGTGAGTCGCAGCACTGCGAGCGCTGGCGGCGGCGTCCGCTGGGACGCCGACCGGACCCTATTGTTTCTTGCCGCCCAGCACGCCCTGCAGCAGTGACTTGGCCCCCTCCTTGGATTTCAGCTTCTTCAGCTGTTCCTTGGCCTTGGCCGGATCCTTCAAGGCGGCCTTGGCCGCGGCCGACAGGTCGGGGGTGTAGGTCAGGTCGCTGAAGGTGCCGCGGACGCGGACGGGAATGGTGATGCCGTCGGCATCGGGCTTCGCCGTCCCCTGCCCTTCCAGGCTGGCCACCAGCTTCGTGGACAGACGCATGTCAACGCGCCGCCCCGGCAGATTGACATTGCCCTTGCCCGCCACACGCAACAGCGGGGCCAGCAGGTGGAAATCGTCGGTAGCGGCGATGCCGTCGGTCAGGGTGAAGGTGCCGCCCATTTCGGCAAAGTCGGTCTGCGGGAGCTCCGCACTGCCCTGGCCGATGGCACTGCGGATCACCTGCGCCAGATTGACGCCCTTCACGGCACCATCGCGGAAGACGACATCCCCCCTGCCATTCAGGCTGCCGATCAGATCCTGCTGATTGGCGCCGGCGGCGTGGATATCCAGGCTGCCGTCGGTACGGCCCGACAGGCGCGTGAAATCGGCCATATGGGTCAGCAGCGGTTCGGCCTGCACACCCTTCGCCGTCGCCTGAAGGCCCAGATTGACCGTCTGGCGCGCACCGTCCAGGGTCAGCTTTCCGCCCAGCGTTCCGCCGAACACAGGCGTGTCGGCCAGCCCCGCCTGCAGCCGTCCATCGGTCAGCTTCAGCGTCAGGGTAGTCGCCCCCGCCTCCACTCCCTTCACCACCAGGCCGGCAAGACGCAGGGTCAGGTCCAGGTCCGCCGATTTCAGGCCCGACAGGTCGATCGGTTCCTTGCTCCACCCGCCGGGTCCCGTCTGCGGCGAGGCGGCAGCGTCGGGGGTCGCCGGCGACGCCGACAGATAGCGATCCATCTCCAGCCGGGGCAGCGACACCGTGCCGGCCAGGGCCGGCCGCGCCCCATCCAGGCGGATCGACAGGTCGCCACTGGCCGTCAGGTCACCGGCCGTGGCTTTCATCCCGCCCAACCCCAGCCGGGCCGGCGTGCCGGTCAGGCGCGCCGTCATCGACAGCTTGTCCACAGGCAGCGAGGGCGGCGGGCCGCCCGCTGTCGCCCGCATCAGGTCGGCCAGTGAAGCGATGGACAGCGACAGATCGCCCGCCAGTGCCAGCGGCGCCTCTCCCTTGCGTTCCACCCGGCCCTTCACGTCCAGTTGGGACCCGGCACCGGCCAACCGCAGGGTCAATGCGGACCCGCCGCCGGCCAGCAGCGGCCGCACCGGATCAATGCCCATATCCAGCACCACCCTGGTGCCGTTCAGCAGCAGCCCGGCCTCCAGCGTCATGGGCGAATCCAGGGCCGGCAGCGACAGGGTGACATCCACCGCCGTCGCCTCGCGCACCAGCCCCGTGCGAGCATCGGCATAGCGCAGGCGGCCATTCACCACCTCCACATCCGACAGCGACAGGTCGGCCATCAGGCCTGCGCCTTTGGGCGGAGCGTCTGCAGCCGATGCCGCGGCCGGGGCCATGCTGATATCCCAGTTGGGCTTGCCCTGCCGATCGACTGTCAGATCGATGAACGGCTCCGTCAGGACGAATTTCTCCACCTCCGCCTTGCCGCGCAGCAAGGGCATCAGGCGCAGGCGCACGGCCATGCGCTTCACCCGCAGCAGATCCTCGCCCTGCCGGATGCCGGCGAAGCGCACATCGTCCGCCGTCACGGCAATCGACGGGAAATAGGACAGGTCGACACGGCCGCCGATGGTCAAGGCCCGGCCCGTCGTTGCCTCCACTTCCCGTTCCACCTGCGCCACGATGGCGCCCACCGGCACCAGGAAGGGCAGGGCCACGGCCGCCGCCATCACCAGCAGCAGTACCACGGACAGGGTTACGGCGATCTTGCGCATGCTCTCTGGATCCGTCTCGTCAGGAACGGGTTGGTGGTTGGGCGCGGCGGGCCGCTTGCAGTTCCGTTAACATACAATGTTCCAGGCGGCGGTGGCTAAAACAAGGCCGCGTGCTGCATCTTTCGTGTGGGCGGCCTTGGACGGGCCAGCCAAAGGCGCTATATCCGTCGAACCATGACAGTCGCCACCCCGTCTGCCCCCCTGATCGATCCGTTTGGACGCGCCATCACCTATGTGCGCGTGTCGGTGACCGATCGCTGCGATTTCCGCTGCGTCTACTGCATGTCGGAAGACATGACCTTCCTGCCCAAGGCCGACATCCTGTCGCTGGAGGAACTGGACAGGCTCTGTTCGGCCTTCGTCGCCATGGGGACACGCCGGCTGCGCCTGACGGGGGGCGAACCGCTGGTCCGGCGCAATATCATGGAACTGATCCGAAGCCTGGGCCGGCATGTCCGGTCCGGCGCGCTGGACGAGCTGACGCTGACCACCAATGGCAGCCAGCTGGCCCGCTATGCCGACGATCTGCGCGCCGCCGGCGTGCGCCGCATCAATGTGTCGATCGACACGCTGGATGCCGACCGTTTCGCCGCCATCACCCGCTGGGGCCGGCTGGCCCAGGTGCTGGACGGGCTGGAAGCCGCCAGGCGCGCCGGGCTGGAAGTGAAGATCAACGCCGTGGCGCTGAAGGGCGTCAATGACGGTGAACTGGACCATATGCTGGGCTGGTGCGGGGAACAGGGTTTCGATCTGACCCTGATCGAGGTCATGCCGCTGGGCGACATGGATGGCAATGGCGGCGGGGCCGTCCGCGAGGAACAGTTCCTGTCGCTGCGCGATGTCCGCGCCGATCTGGAGAAGCGCTGGACCCTGATGGACAGCACCCACCGCACGGGGGGACCTGCGCGGTATGTCACCGTGCGGGAAACGGGGCGGCGGCTGGGCTTCATCACGCCGCTTACCCATAATTTCTGCGAAAGCTGCAACCGGGTGCGGGTGACCTGCACCGGCACCCTTTACATGTGCCTGGGGCAGGAGGATGCAGCCGACCTGCGGGCCCCCTTGCGGGCCAGCGCCGATGACGGGCTGCTGACCGACGCCATCCGCACGGCCATCCGTGCCAAGCCCAAGGGCCATGATTTCGTCATCGGCCGGGACCGCGCGGCGGCCGTGGGCCGGCATATGAGCGTGACGGGCGGCTGACGACCGGCTTGGCCCCACGCCGTCGCATCGGTTAAGCTGCGTTCCACCCTGTGCTACCGGGATCATTGCCTTGCAACAGACGCCTGTGCCGCTTGCCTTCGTCGCCACCGACACGCCGGAGGGACGCGCCGCACGCGAACGGCTTTCTGAGCGCTATGCCGGTGTTCCCCCGGAGGAAGCGGGGATCATCGTGGCGCTGGGGGGCGACGGCTTCCTGCTGGAAACCCTGCACCGCTACCTGTTCCGCGGCGTACCGGTCTATGGCATGAACCGCGGCTCCGTCGGTTTTCTGCTGAACGATTATAGCGAGGATGGGCTGACCCGCCGCCTGATGCGGGCGCAGCGTGTCGTGCTGCACCCCTTGCGCATGACTGCGACCACGGCCAATGGCGAGGAATTGGAAGGCCTTGCCTTCAACGAAGTGTCCCTGCTGCGCGAGACGCGCCAGGCTGCCAAGCTGCGCATCAGTGTCGACGGGCGGGAGCGCCTGGCGGAACTGACCTGCGACGGGGCGCTTGTTTCCACGCCGGCCGGCAGCACGGCCTATAATCTGTCGGCCCACGGGCCCATTCTGCCCCTGGGCGCCGACATCCTGGCCCTGACCCCGATCAGCGCCTTCCGGCCCCGCCGCTGGCGTGGCGCGCTGTTGCCGCACACGGCCCGCATCCAGTTCGATGTGATGGAACAGTCCAAGCGCCCCGTCAGCGCCGTGGCGGACTTCACGGAAGTGCGCGACGTCACCCGCGTCGTCATCAGGGAGGACAGGAAGGTCGCCTGTACCCTGCTGTTCGATCCGGAACTGGCGCTGGAAGAGCGCATCCTGAAGGAACAGTTCGCGCCCTGACCCGCGCTCAAACGCCAGACTGCAGGTAACCCTACTCGGCCGCCAGCCGGGCCGTGCAGTCCAGCACATAGTCGCGCAGAACATCGACCAGACGGGTCAGATTGGCGCGCAGTTCCTGGAAGCCGGCATGGGGTTCCAGCGTTTCCTCGTCCATATACAGCCGACGGTCGACCTCCAGCTGGATCGAATGGCGCCCGCGTGTCGGCACGGAATAACGCCGGACCAGTTCCACCCCCTTGTAAGGGTCGTTGATCCGCACATTGTAGCCCATGCCCCGCAGGGTCGCGGCCACCAGACGGGTAAAGCCGGGCTCCGCCGTGGTGCCATCGCGGTCGCCGATGACAAAATCGGGCGACTGGCGGTCCGGACCGATGATGAATGACGGCATGGAATGGCAATTGACGTGGTAGACGGCCCCGAACCGGGCATGAAGTGCGTCCAGCGATTCCGACAGCAGTTCGTGATAGGGGCGCCAGTAATTTTCCAGCCGATCCTGCACGACCGACACGGGCAGGCGTCCATCATACATGGGCACGCCGGGCCGGCACAGGAAACGCACCAGCCCCATGCCCGCCAGGCTCTTGCCCGTCGGTTTGGTCGGGCCGGGCCAGCTTCCTTCCAGCATGGACGGATCGATATCGTCCGGCGCGCGGTTCACGTCGATATAGGAACGCGGAAACAGGGCGCAGAGATATGTGGCGCCCATGTCGGGGACCATGCCGAACAGCTCGTCCACATGTGTATCCTCCGCCTGACGCAGCAGGGGGAAGGGGCAGACGAAATTGAAATCCTCGGGATAGCGCGTGCCGCTGTGCGGACTGTCGAACAGCAGCGGGATAGCCGATCCAACCGGGTCATGCCGGACGACCACATCGTCGATCACCAGACTCATCGGCGCGTCCCCGTTACCCCATACCCAACGATGCAAGACGGCACACGAACGAAACCGCTCTTTCATCGAAATGACTTGGATTCTATACAGAAGGTGAGGTCGAACGTCGATAGCCGGCGCGGAATGCCAGCCCTTCTCGCGGGTGCAGCAGAACGGACATCCAGGTCCGGCGCCGGGCGAGCCGGTGAGGAGGAGGAGGCTGGTGCGCATCAATCCCCTGGGCCCCGACGATCTGTGGCCACCGGACCTGTCACCCTATGCACAGGGCAATACCGGCATTCCCTTCGTCCATCGTTTCGACAGCGCCGTGCCCGGGCCCCATGTCGTCGTCAATGCCCTGATGCATGGGAATGAAATGTGCGGCGCGGTAGCCGTTGCCGCCATGCTGTCTGCCGGCATCCGCCCCATGCGGGGTTCCCTGTCCTTCAGCTTCGCCAATGTGGAGGCGTTCGCCCAGTTCGACCCCAACTTTCCCATCCTGTCCCGCTATCTGGACGAGGACATGAATCGAGTCTGGTCACCCGACCTGCTGGCGGACGGGAACGCTTCATCGGCGGAACGGCGCAGGGCCGCGGCATTATGGCCGCATTTCGCCACGGCGGATCTGCTGCTGGACCTGCATTCCATGCAATATGACCGCATCCCCCTGATGCTGGCCGGCCGGTCGACCCGCGCGGCGGCGCTTGCCCTGGCAGTGGGGTTTCCGTCCATCATCGTGACCGATGCCGGCCACGCCGGCGGCCTGCGCCTGATCGACCATCCCCGCTTCACCGACGGGACCGAGGGGCCGACCGCCCTGCTGGCCGAATGCGGCCGGCACGAAGATCGGGCCAGCGCCACCGTGGCCCTTGAGACGACCGCCCGGTTCCTGGCGGTGACGGGCGTGGTTGCCCCCCACGCGCTGGCACCATGGCTGCCATCCGCACCGCCGTCCGCCCCTCGGCTTGTGGCCATAACGCAAACCGTTACGGTGGCAGCAGAGCCGTTCCGTTTCCTGAAGGATTACCAAGGCATGGATGTCATTCCCACCGCCGGCACCGCCTTCGCGGAGGAGGCCGGCCGCCTTCTGCTGACGTCCCATGACGACTGTGTGATGATCATGCCCGCACGCGTGCCCATGCGCGGACAGACGGCCGTGCGGCTGGGACGGTTCAGGCCATGATGCCGCCATCCTGGCGCCGGCTGGACTGGACAGGCTTCGGCACCGCCATGGTATTGGGCGCGGGCGGCGGCTATCTCTGCTTCCGCCTGCATATGCCGCTGGCCTTCATGATCGGGTCCATGGTGGCAACGACCATCGCGGCCATGGCAGGCACACGCATCTATGTGCCCACACCGCTGCGCGACATGCTGGTCATCGTCCTGGGCATCATGCTGGGCAGCGCGTTCACACCGTCCTTGCTGTCGCATCTGGGGGAATGGTCGGTCAGTCTGGCCGGGCTGGCCGTCTATATCGCCGTGGCCGCCCTGATCGGCGGGATGTTCCTGAAGCGGGTGGCGCGGTTCGACGGAGTCACGGCCTATTTCACGGCCGTGCCCGGCGGTTTCAGCGAAATGGTGATGATGGGCGGCGCCATGGGCGGCGACGACCGCACCATCGCACTGGGCCACAGTCTGCGCATCATGCTGGTGGTCATGACCGTGCCTTTCGCCTTCCAGGCCCTGCCCGGCTACGACCCGGCTGGACGGGACTGGAGCCTGCACGGCCTGGGACCCTATCCGGGCGAACTGGCCTTGCGGGATTACGTCATGATGCTGCTGTGCTTCGCGGGTGCGCCCGTGGCCCACCGGCTGCGCGTGCCTGCAGGGATCCTGGTCGGACCCATGCTGCTGTCGGCTGGCCTGCACCTGACAGGGCTGATGGAGGGAAAGCCGCCCGGCATCCTGGTCGCCATCGCCCAGATCGTCATCGGGGCCGGCATCGGTGGCCGCTTCGTGCGCATCCCGATCATGCGCATCGCCCACACCGCCCTTGTTGCAGCCGGTCTGACCCTGGTGCTGCTGGCGGTGACGGTGGCGATGGCGGTCGGCCTGCATCTGGCAACCGGCCTCAGCCTTCCTGCCCTGATCCTGGCCTATGCGCCGGGCGGGCTGGCGGAAATGAGCCTGGTGGCCCTGTCACTGCATGTGGATGCGGCCTTTGTCGCCACGCACCACATCGTACGCATCATGATCATCATCCTGCTGGCGCCGGCCGGCTACCACCTGTGGCGACGCCTGGGCGGCGGGGAGCCGCCCCCATGACGCCATTCATACCAGCGGCACCTGCCATCCGTAGGCCTTGCGACGCCGCATAAGCGGCGCGGCGGCGGTCGCCGCCGTACCATCAGTCATGAATTATGACCGACGGCATTACATGAACTGCGCCTGACGCAGCAGACCGTAGAACTGTCGCAGGGCGTTGGCCTGTTCCTGCGGGGTGTTCAGACCTTCGACAAACTTGCCGTCGAAGTTGGGCTGACGCAGGTGGCCGACAATCTGGTCGCGCACCATCTTACGGGCCTTGGGACTGGACAGGACGTCGTTGGCGGCGAACTGCATCAGCCGCGTGGCGCGGATGCGCAGGGTGGCCGACGGATCGTCCAACCGTTCGATCACCTTGGAATTGACGATATAGGCGGTCACGATCTCATCCACCCGGTCGGCCAGCACAGGCCGCACATCGTCGGGCAGACCGGATTTCTGCACCGCCGTATAGAGCGAGGCCATGGCCTGCATCTTGGGCTTCAGGGGGACCTGCAGGCCCACCATGGTATTGACTTCGCGGTCGGTGGACAGCAGGGGGCGCAGCCGCGCGACCACCGTTTCCATTTCGCGCTGACCAACATCGCCGGCCGCCAGTTCGGCCAGATAGAGGGCGCGGTCGCGCACAGTCGGCAGCATGCCCATGACACCTTCGATCGACAGGCGCCGCCCCTCGCCGCCACCCTGTTCGATGAAGCGCAGATAACCCATGGTCAGGGCATCTGCCATCTTGGCCCCGCCATACAGGCCGGACGGCGTGACCACCCGGCCCAGAAGCGCCGACAGGTGCGCCCGGTTGCGATCGGGATCGCGGGCCAACGGTGCCGTCCCGCGCAGGCTGCGCACGAAACCTTCGAACACCACCTGCCAGGTCTGCGGCGCGTGGCCCAGGCCCAGCCATTGGCTCAACACCTTCGAAATAGGGGGCGCCATCTCCCGTTCCGACGGCTCAAACGTGCCTTCCAGCAGGTCCAGCATGCGCATCAGCGCCGTGCCCAGGTCAGGCTGCCGGCCCAGCAGGTCCTGAATGACCGACGGGAAGCTGCTGGCATCGGCGACCAGCGTGTCAATGATGCTGACATGGGCCGGCTTGTTCGACTGTGCATCGCCCGCCGTCTCCAGCAGCCATTCCACCTTGCCCAGCAAGTTGCGGATCTGCACCAGATCGCGACAGAGGATGACCTTGGACAGGTAATCCGCCTCCGCCACGTCGTCACCGCACAGCGCTTCCACCTTGTCCAGGGCGCCGCGGAAACCATCCTGTTTGGGACTGAAGCTGGCCTTCTTCTGCGCACTCTCCGCCTTGGCCCGGAGATCGGTCAGGCTGGAATAGATCAGGTCGCGGCGTTCGCGCACATCCTGGCCGGTCACCTTGCCCTGGATGCTGGCCACGCGGCCCACGGCCACAGGGATCAGATTTTCAAAATTGATGGCCCGCTTCATCTCCGCCGCATTGTAAAGCAGCTCCGACGCGGTCAGGGCCTTGTCCTCCAGATACTGACGCAGCAGCTTGGAGATGGTCTGACGGCTTTCCGCCTGGAGATAATCGGGAGTATCGGTGCAGACGGGGCTGTCTTCGATCGGCTGGACCGTGATGGTCTTGCCCTTCTGCTCCCGCATCTCGGAGAAGATGATCGTTTCCGTGGCCGGCTTGCCAGGGACGCCCATGAAATCACGGACGATCCGTACGCCATCACGGTTGGGCAGCAGCTTGTTCGCCAGTGCCCGCGCGTCCTCTTCGGTCGCCAGGGTATCTTCGATCACCCAATGATCGACCTTGAAGCTGTGTACTTCAAAATTCAGACGCCGGCCAATAGCTCCGCCGCGCCCGCCACTGGTCAGGCTGGACATCCACATAATCCCCGTTTCCCCATTTTGGAGCATGGCTCGTCCTTTGGACAAAGCTATATAACACTCACTGGTCGACAAAATAAATAATGGATTAACCCTATCGTATGAGCAGGGAAACCTGCCATGCTCTGGGCGGAGACGGCCGGCACCGAGGCTGCGAGCCTTTATCTGCCCACCAACCAGTGCTTTGAAATTCCGAATGGATTTTATTGAAAACTATGAGATCAGCGCGGCTTGCCCTTTTCCCAGGTAGGATTGGCCCCGAACAGAGGGACAGAGGTGATGGACATCTTGGCTGATGCATCCTTCACCTGCCGGCTGTAGACGACATAGATCAACGTGTCATTGGCCTGATCATAGATTCGGCGCACGGCGATCGACTTGAAGATCAGGCTCTTGCGCTCCGAGAAGACTTCCTCGCCCCGCTTCGACAGTTCGATGTCGCCGATGCTGATGGCACCCGTCTGCCGGCAGGCGATGGAGGCGTTGGACGGATCCTCAAACCAGTTGCCCTTGGACAGACGATCCCAGACCGAACGGTCGAAATCAACGATGTGACAGGTGACACCCTTCACCTTGGGATCGGCGAAGGCCGTGATGTCCAGTTCATTGCCGGTCCAGTCATTGCTGAACTCCCCCACCACCTCCTGCGCGGCAACGGGCAGGACCAGGGCCAGGGAGAAGATCAGCGCAAGCAGACGACGCGACATATTGGGCATCCTTGCCAGGGGAATGACGGAACGGGTCGCAGGGTAAGGTGCCAGCGGGTCAGCCGCAAGCACGCCCGCGCCGGCGGCCCTGCGGTTGAAAATTTGATGGTTGCGCAACCCTACTTGCGCTCGCGTTCCACCCAACCCACATGCGATGCTGTCGGTCCTTGTTCAAGGGGGGAAGGGGCAATAATGGAAATTCAGATCTTCGCCGCCATCGTCGCGCTTTTCGGCATCCTGCTGGCCTATGCCGGTATCAAGACCGTACCGCAAGGCATGGAATATACGGTCGAACGGTTCGGTCGCTATACCCACACGCTGCGGCCGGGCCTGCATTTCATCGTCCCCTTCGTGGATCGCCTTGGCGCGAAGATGAACATGATGGAGACCGTGCTGGACGTGCCCAGCCAGGAGGTCATCACCAAAGACAACGCCATGGTCACGGTCGATGGCGTTGTCTTCTTCCAGGTGCTGGACGCCGCCCGCGCTGCGTACGAGGTGAACCAGCTGCAACTGGCCATCCTTAACCTGACCATGACCAATGTCCGGACGGTCATGGGGTCCATGGACCTGGACGAACTGCTGTCCCAGCGCGACCGCATCAATGCCCAGCTGCTGCATGTGGTCGATGAGGCGACGCAGCCCTGGGGCATCAAGGTCACCCGCATCGAAATCCGCGACATCCAGCCCCCGCGCGACCTGGTGGACAGCATGGCCCGCCAGATGAAGGCGGAACGTGACCGCCGCGCCCTGATCCTGGAGGCCGAGGGCGCCCGGCAGTCTGCGATCCTGAAGGCCGAGGGCCAGAAGCAGGCCGCGATCCTGGAGGCGGAGGGCCGGCGAGAGGCCGCCTTCCGCGACGCCGAGGCACGCGAACGTGCCGCAGAGGCCGAAGCGGCCGCCACGCGCATGGTGTCGGACGCCATCGCGGGAGGCAATGTCCAGGCCATCAACTATTTCGTCGCCCAGCAATATCTGACGACGTTCAAGGAATTCGCCCATAGCCCCAACCAGAAGATCATGTTCATGCCGATGGAAGCCACGGGCGTGATCGGATCGCTGGGTGGGCTGGCCGAATTGGCAAAAGACGCGTTCGGGGGCCGCCCCGACGGGTCCGCCCCGCCACCGCCGCCGCCGCCGGCACCAAAGCCGCAATCCGCAAGGACGGTGTCGAAGCGGCCGACGGAAACCGTTCCGTCAGCAGGCACCGGGAACCTCGCCGACAAGCTGGCCAAGATTGAAGCCGCCAAGCCACTGCCCTGGGGCGATGCGAACGGCTGAGGAGGAGCGCCATGGAAAATGTCCGCATCCTGTATTGGTATTGGTGGTGTCTGGCGCTGGTGCTGGCGGCATTGGAGATGTTCCTGCCCGGCGCTGCTTTTCTGTGGGTGGCGGGGGCGGCGGCCCTGGTCGGCATGGTGACGCTGCTGACCGACCCTGCCCCGGCCTGGCAGCTGGTCCTGTTCGGGGGCATGGCCGTCGCCAGCTGGTATCTGTCACGGCGGTTCGGCGGAGCGGAACCCGTTGACATTCTCTCCGGCACCTTGAACCGGCGCGGGGAACAATATCTGGGCCAGACGGTGACACTGGCGGAGGCGGTGATCAACGGCAAGGGGCGCGCCCGCATCGGGGACGGGATATGGAGCGTGTCGGCAACCACCGACATGCCGGCCGGCACCCATGTCCGTGTCACCGGCGTTGACGGTGCCCTTCTGCGCGTGGAAGCGGCGCACGGTGACGGCGCCGCCTGACACCCGCCCCCTTCCCCAGGGGCGGCGCGAAATTCGGCAATACCCATGTCGGCGGTGGAAGATTATCCGGCTGCCGTCACAATATTTCATAAGGTAAGCACGATTCCGCACATGCACCGAATGGAACCTTGGAAACCTAACCGTCCGGACGACTGCATTTTGGACAGGACCTTCCTAATATTCCAGATGTGGGGATGTGAAGGTGTGCAATGAATACCGTCAGTACATTAGTGAATGCGTTCACGGATCCGGGCCGAGGAGACCATAGCCTCGCCAATGTCCAGCGCGATCCCCTGACCGGTCTTTACAACAATTTCGGTTTCGTGTTCGCCGGGGACCAGGCTCTTCGCAAGATGGCCGCCGCCGGGCACGAGCCAACGGTCATCTATATCGAGCTGAATGATTACGAAGGCCTGGTCTCCCGCTTGGGTCTCGAAGATTCGGTGCAGATGTTGAACATCGTCCGCCAGCGGCTGGAAGGGGCCTTCGGCGAGGATGTGATGATGGCCAGGTTCGACAGCGAACGTTTTGCCATCCTGGTGCCCCGGGTCGATCATGACATTGCCGGGCTGGTGCAGGTGCTGGAAGCGCCGTTATTGATCCGGTCGACCACGATCTACCTGTCGCTGACCTGCGGCGTCGCCAGCTATCCCGACGCGGCCGACAACATGTACATGCTGATCATGGCCGCCCGCACGGCGCGAAACGACGCCCTGCGTGCCGGAAACCGCTTCGGGTTCTTCGCAGCGGATCTGCAACAGCGGATGGCCCGGCAACGGGCATTGGAAGACGGGCTCTGGTACTGTCGCTCCGGTCACGGCATGTCCCTGGTCTATCAGCCGAAGGTCGATATTTCCGATGGTGCGGTCGTGGGGGTGGAGGCGCTGTTGCGCTGGCGGCACCCCGAACTGGGCCCCATCTCCCCCACCGAGTTCATTCCCCTGGCGGAGCGGACACGGACCATCGTCCCCCTGGGTGAATGGCTGACGCGTGAGGCCCTGCGTCAGCAGGCGCAATGGGCGCGACAGGGGCTGCATATCGGCATGTCGATCAATGTGTCCCCCTTGCAGCTGCAGCCGGATTGCGAAGGGCCCAGCGTCCTTGAAATCCTATCCCAGGAATGCACCCGGCTGGACCTGGCGCGGCACCTGGTCGAACTGGAGATCACGGAAGGTCTGTTGAGCGACCGGACGGTGATGGAGCAGGTGGGCAATATCAGCGCTGCCGGTTACGGCATCGCTATCGACGATTTCGGACGCGATCATTCCGCCTTGTCCATGTTGGTCAATTGCCCCGCCACCTCACTGAAGATCGACAAGAGCTTTGTCGACAATCTCACCGATAACGACCGTCAGCAGACCGTGATCCATTTCATCGTGGGCCTGGCCAAGCGCCTGGGCATGAAGACCGTGGTGGAAGGGATCGAACATTTGCAGCAACTGGTCCTGCTGGCAGAGGCAGGCTGCGACTACGGCCAGGGCTATTTCTACTACCGGCCCATGAATGGCAACCAGATCCCGGACTTGCGTCACAAGACCTGATCCGGGCGTGGATCGGCGCCTGCACATCCAAGCTGCCTCCTGTCACTGACCGCCAATGGGATTTACGGCGGTCAATCGGCGCATCCACACCTAAAACTTACCTTCGTTTCGAGAATTGCACGAGATTCTCCAAAGGTTAATTTTAATTTTTTGTCACGACAATAATATTAATTATTGATTAACCATTAAATTGAATCGATTGCATCTCCCTGAATCACCATCACAGCCTTTCGTATAACTAGTAATTACATAAATTCTTGTCAAAATCCGCCTCATATGAGATCGGGTGAACCATGTCGGCCATCGACAGCTATGACGCCATCAAGCACGCGCTGTCCAGCGTGGCTACCGACGCGCCGACATTGCTGCGGGACCCGATGACCGGGCTGTACAACAAGAACGGCTTTATCAAGGAAGGCAACCGGCTGCTGCCGCTGATGGTGGCGGCGGGCGATCGCCCGCATGTGGTGTTCATCGAAATCAGGAATTACGAAGGGCTGGTGTCACGCCTGGACTTCGAATCCGCCCTGGAACTGCTGAACGCCATCCGTCGCCGCCTGGAACTGGCCTTCGGCAGCGATGCGTTACTGGCTCGCTTCGACAGCGAACGTTTCGCCGCTCTGCTGCCACAGGGGGAAAGTGACCTCTCGACCCTGCTGCGGGTGCTGGAGGCGCCCCTCGTCCTCGCCCGGACTTCCTTCCACCTGTCCATCACCTGCGGCGTCGCCGCCTATCCGGACGCCGCCGAGAACATGGACATGCTGGTGATGGCCGCACGCATCGCCCGCAGCGATGCCGTTGCCGGCAACCGCACGGTCGGGCTGTTCGCCGCGGACCTGCGTAATCGTCTGGCCCGCAGCCGCGCCATTGAGGATGGGTTGTGGACCAGCCGGGGCGGCGGTGGCCTGTCCCTGCTCTACCAGCCGAAGATCGACATCCAGACGGGCCTTGTCATGGGGGTGGAGGCGCTGATGCGCTGGAACCACCCGGAACTGGGCAAGGTGGGGCCGTCAGAGTTCATCCCGGTGGCCGAACAGACCCGTGCCATCGTGCCCATCGGCGAATGGCTGATCCGGGAGTCCCTGCGCCAGCAGGCCGCATGGCGCGAGAAGGGGCAGGACATCGCCATGTCCATCAACATTTCCCCCGTGCAGCTGCACGCGGATCCCTGCACCACGCCGGTCCTGGACATCCTGACCGATGAATGCCAGCGCCTGCGGCTGGACCGCGCGCGGGTGGAACTGGAGATCACTGAGGGGCTGCTGACCGATGCCGCCGCCATGGCCGAGGTCCGGCGCATCCGCCAGGAGGGCTTCGGCATCGCGATCGATGATTTCGGCCGCGACCATTCGGGCCTGTCCATGCTGGTCGACTGTCCGGTCACGACCCTTAAGATCGACAAGAGCTTCGTCGACAATATTCTGCGCAATGAACGGCAAGCGTCCATCATCCGCTTCATCACCGAACTGGCCCACCATCTGGGCATGCGGACCGTGGTGGAAGGGATCGAGCATCTGCGTCAGCTGGTGGCGGTGGCGGCCGCGGGCTGCGATTATGGCCAGGGCTTCTTTTATTACCGCCCCCTGTGCGCTGCGCGGATCCTGGATTTGCGCCATCGCGAGTGATCGACCCGAACATTCGGGTAATGGACATGCCTCTTTTGGCTGGCATTGTGCAAACGCGAGCGGTTTGCGATGATCGCCGCGCGGTTCCCCACACCGCCCCCGCAGACGGAGTTCGATACCCCCATGGCCAGCAGCGCCGCCACAGATGAACAGCCGACCGGCCCCGTCCGGTCCGGTCTGGCGGAGGTTCTGTCCGGGGCGCCCGTCGACCTGGGTGGGCGCTGCGAGATCATGCCCGGGACACCCCTGCCAGCATTGGATTCGCCCGGTGGCGCGGCATTCGCCGCCCGCCTGACGCGCGACCGGCGGACAGAGGCGTTCGCCATCGTCACCGACCAGCCGGTGCCCGCCCGCATCGATGTGATGGGCACGTTCCGGACGGTGGAGAACCCCAATGTCATGCGCCTGCTGGACTGGGGTACTGTCGATTGGACAGCCGAGGGGCGCAAGCGCTTCGTCCTGATCTACGAGCGCCCCGGTGGACGCCGGGCCATGCAGGACCTGAGCGAGAACCGCGACCCGGTGAGCGACGACCTGATCGTCCGCACCATCATGCCCAGCCTGCTGTTCGCGCTGCGGGAGATGAATGCGCGCGGCTTCACCTGCGGCGGCATCCGGCCGACCAACCTGTTCTACAAGGACCCGGCCACACCCAATCTGATCATCGGCGACTGTCTTTCCGCGCCCATGGGATTTGGCCAACCCATCCTGGTGGAAACGATCGAGCGCGGCATGGCCCAGCCGTCCGGTCGCGGCCCCGGCACCATTGGCGACGATCTCTACGCCCTGGGGGTGTCGCTGCTGGTCATGCATCTGGGCCGCAACCCGCTGGTTGATCTGGATGATGATGCGATCTTGAAGCTGAAGATGGACCGGGGCACCTATCCGGCCCTGACCAGCCAGATTCGCTTGCCGCAAAGCCTGACAGAGCCGCTGCGCGGCCTGATGACGGATGATCCACGCCAGCGCTGGTCGCTGTCGGACCTGGATCTGTGGCTGCAAGGCAGGCGCCTGTCACCCAAACAGCCCCAGATACCGCGCCGTGGCGCGCGCCCGTTCGAGTTCCAGGGTGAGGAACTGATGCATTGCCGGGCGCTGTCTCGCGCCCTGTCGCGGAACAGTGCCGCCGCTGCCAGCGTCATCGAGCGCGGGGATGTGGAAAAATGGGTGCGCCGTTCCGTCGGCGACGAGGCGCGGGCCGAGGCCATGCAGGCCGCCATCACCTCTGCCGCGGCGGGCGGTCGCGGTGCCAGCCAGGAAGACAAGGTGGTCACACGCGTATCCATCGCGTTGGACCCGCCTGCGCCCATCCGCTATCGCGGCCTTTCCGTCCTGCCCGACGGTCTGGGACCGGCGCTGGCCGAGGCCATGTGGCAGAACCGGTCGCCGCAGCCATTCGCCGAATTCATCCTGGCGCAGTTCCCCCATTTCTGGGTGAACTGTCAGCATGAATTCCGTCCCGAATATGTACCCATGGTCCAGGCGTATGACGGGTACCGGGCCCTGCTGGAACATGTCGGCATGGGTTTCGGTATCGAACGCATCGTCTATGAGATGGCGCCGGCCTGCCCCTGCCTGTCACCGCAGCTGCGCGACTATTATGTGCTGACCATGGCCGAGCTGCTGATGGCCCTGGATCATCTGGCGACCCGGCCCACGCGGGGGCGCGACCCGATGGACCGCCATGTGGCCGCCTTCATCACCACCCATCACAAGAAGCTGAACGACCGGCTGCTGGTGCCGCTGTCCAACCCGCACGACCCGGCCCGGCGCATGATCGCCCTGATCACCGTGCTGGCCGATGTGCAGAATCGCTTCGGTCCCGCCCGCGTGCCCAACCTGTGCGGCTGGCTGGTCGCCCTGATGGAACCCGTGTTCAAGCGGTTCAAGAACCGTGAGACGCGGGAACGCATCAAGGCGGAGGTGACCCAGGTCGCCAAGGATGGCGTGCTGGACGGGCTGGTGCGCATCGTTGACAATATCGACGCCGTCCGCGCCGATGACAAAGGGTTCCTGGCCGCCATGCGCCAGTATGAGAGCCTGACGCGGCAGATCGAGCGCCTGCGTCAGGCCAGCGGCGACAAGGTCGGCATGGCCGACGGCACAGGCCGGCAGGTCGCCGCAATCATCACCTCCATCATCGCCGGGCTGACCATGGTCGGCACGGTCATCTACATGTTGAGGATGGCATGAGCGCACGCGGACGGCAGCGGAACAGCGGTGGCGGTGGAGCCATCATGCTGCTGGTGCTGCTGGCGCCGGCCGGGCTGATGATGATGCCGACCAGTGTACTGGTCCTGGCCGGGCTGGCGCCCACCTTTGTTGCTTATCTGATCGACCGCGACCCGGAGAAGTCGGCCGCCATCACCGTGGGGGCCATGAACCTGTGCGGTGTCGCCCCCTTCGTGGTCCGGCTGTGGCAGCGGGGGCACGAAATGGCGGTGACGCTGCGCATGCTGGCCGACCCCGGCTCCTGGCTGATCATGTTCGGCGCGGCGGCCATCGGCTGGCTGATGTATTTTTTCATCCCGCAGATCGTCGCGGCCTTCATCACCCTGCGCAACCAGAGCCGGATCCGGGAGCTGGAGGAGCGGCGCAGCCTGCTGGTGGCCGACTGGGGCGCCGAGGTGATGGGCAAGCCCGACCCCGACAAGGCCGAGCCGGCGGGCCTGCTGGATCCGGAGGGGACATAACCTTTTGCGCCAAGTTGGGGCGGAGGCGTTACGTCTTTCCTGTTATATCCTGAACGGAAATCTCCGCGGGGCATTGATGCGTACAGGGATGCGTGTTCCGGCGTGTACCGGTTGCTTGGTCACGGCCTGCCGGCTGCTGGCCTTGTTCCTGCTGACCCTGTCATTCCCCGCCCTGGCGCAGGGGGCCGATTCCGGCCATCTGACCCCTGTCAGGCTTCAGCTGAAATGGACCCATCAGTTCCAGGGCGCCGGCTTCTATATGGCGCTGGAGCGCGGCTATTACCGCGAAGCCGGCCTGGATGTGCAGATCATCGAGGGCGGGCCGACGGTTGATGCCGTTGCACGCGTGACCGCGGGCCAAGCGGATTTCGGCATTGGCAGCGCCGGTCTGCTGGTCGAACGGGCGCGGGGAAAGCCCGTTGTGGCCATCGCGGCCCTGTTGCAGCATTCGCCCTTCGTGCTGTTGACCCGCCGTGATACGGGACCGTCGCATGTGCATGACCTGCCCGGCCACCGGCTGATGCTGGAAACCCATGCCGACGAGCTGCTGGCTTATCTCGCGGTGGAACATGTGCCGGTCTCGGCCTTGACCATCCTGCCCCATGACGGGTCGGTGGAGCCGCTGGCCCGGGGCGAAGTCGATGCCATGACCGCCTATACCACCAGCGAACCCTACGACCTGCGGGTCGTCGGCATTCCCTATCAGGTGATTTCGCCGCGGTCAGCCGGCATCGATTTCTATGGTGATACGATCTTCACCAGCGAACGGCTGGTGCATGAGGCACCGGCCGTGGTCGCCGCCTTCCGCGCGGCCAGCCTGCGTGGCTGGCGGGCGGCACTGGCCGACCCGGGCGTTGCCATCAACCTGATCCTCGACCGGTACGCGCCCCATCTGGAACGCTCCCGTCTGGCGTTTGAGGCGGAGGAGATGTCCCGGCTGATGATCCCCGACATGGTCGAGATCGGATATATGCATGCAGGCCGGTGGCGCCATATTGCCGAGGGCTTCGCGGCGGCCGGCCTGATGCCGCGTGATTTCGACCTGTCGGACTTCCTCTACAATCCCGAGCAGCGCCCAGATCTGACCTGGTTCTATGCCATCGTGGCCGGGTTGCTGGTCCTGATAATGGCAGTGGCCCTGGTTCTGGCCCGCTTTCGCCGACTGAACCAGCGTTTGCGGGCCGAGGTGGCCGAGCGGGCGCGCCTGGAAACGCATTTCCGCGAGTTGGCCAGTATCGACCCCCTGACCGGCCTGCTGAACCGCCGTGCCTTCATGGATCTGGCGGAGGCGGAACGGCACCGATCGGGCATGACAGGCGCATCCCTGTCGCTGCTGATGATGGATATCGACCATTTCAAGGCCATCAACGACCAGTTCGGCCATGCGGCGGGCGACAGCAGCCTGACCTTGTTCTGCAACGCCTGCCATGGCGTGCTGCGCAACCAGGATGCCATGGGCCGTGTAGGCGGGGAGGAGTTTGCCGTGCTGCTGCCCGACACCGATGCGGGTGGGGCCGCCCTGGCGGCGGAGCGGCTGCGCAGCGCCGTGGAGGGCAGCGGCAATGATGCCATCAATGGCCGCCACCTGACCGTCAGCATCGGCGCCGCCGCCCTGCGGTCCGGGGAAAGCCTGGACCAGTTGCTGGTCCGCGCCGACCGCGCGCTCTATGCCGCGAAACTGGAAGGCCGCAACCGCGTTGTGCTGGCCTGAAGCCTGCGTGGAATGAAAGAAAACAGGCCCCGGATCGCTGCCGGGGCCTGAACAGATCGTCTCCAGCACTGTCCCTGATCAGAACCCGTGCGCCACCACCGGCGGCATGGCGGCGGACATTTCCTGGTTGGCATGCAGATAGGGCGCCAGGGTGGTCATGGCGGGCTTCAGCGGGGCCAGCGTCCGGGCCGTGACACGCGCGGCCATGGCATCGGTCAGCGACACGCGGGTATCCCCCGACAGCAGGTTCATCAGCACCTCGAACTGCGACCGCTTGTGCGGCAGGCGGATGGCCGTCACAGGCGCATCTTCGGCCAGCTTCAGCAGCGACCGCACTTCGCCCATGGCGGTCACATAGCCGCCCAGCTTGTCCACCAGCCCCAGTTCCAGGGCCTGGCGGCCCGTATAGACGCGGCCCTTGGCGATCTGCTTCACCTTGTCCAGCGGCAGGTTGCGCCCCGCGGCCACACCCTGGGTGAAGGTGGCGTAGGTTGAGTCCAGGAAGGCGTTCAGACGTTCTTCCTGCTCCGGCGTAAAGGGCGTGTTGGGCGACCACATGCCCGCATTGGCACCACGGCCGATGGCCTCGAAATTCACGCCCACCATGTCGGTCAGGCCGCGCGTCACCATCTTGCCGGCGATGACGCCGATGGAGCCGGTGATCGTGGCCGGCTGGGCCACGATGCGGTCCGCGCCCATCGACACCCAATAGCCGCCGGACGCCGCAACGGCGCCCATGGAGATAACCACGGGCTTGCCGGCCGCCTTGGCCTTCAGCACCTTGCGGCGCACCACCTCCGATGCCACGGCGCTGCCGCCGGGGCTGTTCACGCGGAACAGGATGGCCTTGACCTTGTCATTCTCGATCGCCTCGTCAAAGGCGGCGGCGATGGTGGCGGCACCGAACACCTCGTCCCCGGAGAAGGGGTCGGACTGGCTGTCACCGCGCATGATGGCGCCTTCGCCGACGATGATGGCCACCATGGGCGCGTCAGCCAGATTCATGTCGATGCCGGGCGGCGGCGAGCGCATGTAATCATGCAGGTCGACCAGTTCCGGCTTGCCCGTGGCGCCGGCGGTCTTGGCCTTGTCCAGCGCCCAATCCACCGCCTCGTCCCAATAGGCCAGCTTGTCGATCAGCTTGGCTTCCACCGCGTCCTTGTCCAGCAGCGGGGCCTTGTCCACGGCGGCGCGCACGGCCGCCTCGTTGACACCGCGGGCCTGGGCCACATCGGTGACCCACTGGTTGAACAGGTCGCCGACCAGGGCATCCATCGCCTCCCGGTTGGCCGGGGAGGGTTCGGTTTCCGTATATTGTTCCGCGAAGGACTTGTATTCCTCGCGCTTGCGGAACTGCGGCTCCACCTTCAGCTTGTCCAGCGTGCCGCGCAGGAAGGCCATTTCGGCGCGCAGGCCCGTGACGGCCAGATCGCCCATGGGCTGCAGCCACACCTGTTCGAAGGCGGTCGACAGGTAATAGGGCTGCATGGCATTGCCGCCCTCACCGAAGCTTTCGGCATGGGCGATGGCAAAGCGGCCGGATTTGCGCAGCTTGGCGATGCTGTCGCGCAGTTCCTGCGTCACGGCGAAGGAATAGCGGGCGTCACCGGTGCGGGCGATGATGCCCTTCACGCGGTCATCCTTGGTGGCGCGCGCCAGGGTGCGCACCACATCCTCCACCGTCGTCTTCTTTTCCCCCAGCAGGCCGGAGATGGGGTCGTTGGCCGGGGCCTCCGACAGGGGCTGATCCAGGTCCAGTTCCAGCACGATGCTGTCCGGCAGCTTCGGCGCCCGGTTGGCGAAATGAATGCCCAGGCCGATGAAACCGGCGACGATAAGCACCGACAGGAAGCCGATGATGGCGAAAACCCGCAGGATGATGCGCATGACCCAATCCGAATTGAACTCAAGGATGCCAGACTAACCGCTTGATCCCCGTTCGGCCAGCCGCGAAACAACCCCGTTACGATAGAGGCGGGGGGAATCGCAGCCGCCACGGGTGAGGTCGGGCCGCCATGATATGGTGTCGACCCGCCCTGAAGTCAGGGCCCCCTACGCTGCCCATTGTTGAAGCGGGCCGCCGCGGCTAACGTGTCGCGCATGAGCCTGCCCGACCTGCCCCATATTCTGCCTTTGTCCCTGCCCGACCTGCTGGCGGCCTTTGCCGTGCTGGCGGGGCAGAAGGGTTCCGTGCTGCTGGATGGCGGTGCGGCCGATGGCGGCCGCGCGCGCTACAGCATCCTGGCCGCCGATCCCTTTGCCTGGATTGAGGTGCCGGGGGCGGGCCCCGACCCGTTCACCGCCCTGGAAAACGCCCTGGCCCCGTTCAAGCGCCCTTCCCTGTCCGGCCTGCCCGCCTTCACGGGCGGGGCCATCGGCTTCATCGGGTATGAGGCGGGGCGGTATCTGGAGCGGCTGCCCGTCCCGCGCGCCACAGGCCTGGACCTGCCCGACATGGCCTTCGGGCTTTATGACACGGTGGCCGTGCTGGACCATGAAACGGGGGAAGGCTGGGTGATATCGGGGGCGGAGCGGGAGGCGGATGAAGCCGCGCGGCCGGCGCTGGCCCGGCGTCTGGCCGGGGCCTTGCGCGACCGGCTGCGGGCTGCCCCGGCGCTGGCCCGCGATCATGGTGACGGGCTGCTGCGCCGGCCCGGCTGGGAAGCCGAACTGGCGCCCGCGGACTACCGGGCCAAGGTGGCGCGCATCCTGGATTACATCCGGGCGGGCGACATCTATCAGGCCAACATGACCCAGCGGTTCCTGGGCCGGCTGCGACCGGGTGTGACCGCCTGGGATGCCTATCGCCGCCTGCGCCCGCGCACGGCCGCCCCCTTTTCCGCCTTCCTGAACCTGGGTGACGGGCGGGCCATCGCGTCGGGATCGCCGGAACGGTTCCTGTCCCTGACCGCCGATGGCGCCATCGAGACCCGGCCCATCAAGGGTACCCGGCCCCGCCATGCCGATGCCGTCCGCGACGCCGAACTGGCCGCCGAACTGCTGGCGTCGGAGAAGGACCGGGCGGAAAACCTGATGATCGTCGACCTGCTGCGCAACGACCTGTCGCGCGTGGCCCGCATCGGCAGCGTCAGAGTGCCCAGCCTGTGGGGGCTGGAAAGCTATCGCACGGTCCATCACCTGACCTCGGTGGTCACGGCGCAGTTGAAGCCGGGCCTGGGGCCCGTCGACCTGCTGCGCGCCAGCTTTCCCGGTGGGTCGATCACGGGCGCGCCCAAGATCCGGGCCATGGAGATCATTCATGAGCTGGAACCGGCGCGGCGCGGTGCCTATTGCGGGTCGGTGATGTGGATCGGCTGGGACGGGGCCATGGACAGTTCCATTGTCATCCGCACGGCCGCCATCGCCGGCGACCGGGTGCAGGTGCAGGCCGGCGGCGGCATCGTCGCCGACAGCGACCCGGAAGCCGAATATCAGGAAAGCCTGACCAAGGCGAAGGCCATCCTGACCGCCTTCGACCCGGCCATGGCCTGGCCCCCCGCCATCGGATTGACAGAGGAGCAGGCGGCATGAGCGTGATCTGGCTGAACGGGGATTTCGTGGCCGCCGACAAGCCGGCCCTGCTGGCCCATGACCGGGGCCTGACCCTGGGCGATGGGTTGTTCGAGACCATCGCCGTCAAGGCTGGCGTGCCCCTGCGCCTGGATGCGCATCTGAAGCGCCTGCGCGACGGGGCGGACTTCCTGGGGATTCCCCTGCCCCACGGCGACATGGTCCTGCACGATGCCATCGCCGGCCTGGTCGGGGCCAATGGGTTGCATGAGGCGGCGGTGCGCCTGACCCTGACGGCCGGTCCCGCCCCGCGCGGCCTGCCCCGGCCAGATCATCCGACCCCGACCCTGATGCTGGCGGCCGGCCCCTTCCCGACGGAGGCGCCGCCCGCCCGCCTGATCATCGCCCGCACCACCTGCCGCAACGAGAAATCACCCCTGTCGCGGCTGAAGACCCTGAACTACCTGGACAGCATCATCGCAAGGCGGGAGGCGACGGCGCGCGGGGCGGACGATGCCATCCTGCTGAATACCCAAGGCCGCGTGGCCGAAGCCACGGCCGCCAACCTGTTCCTGTCGCTGGACGGCCATTGGGTCACCCCGCCCGTCTCCGAAGGCGCCCTGCCCGGCACCATGCGCGCAGCCCTGCTGAAGAACTGGCGTGCCCTGGAACGGCCAGTGACGGTCGCCGACCTGCACCGCGCCGACGATGCCGTGCTGACCACGGCGCTGGGCATGCGTAAGGTGTTGAAAGTACTGGACTGAATCCTTACTTGGGTGGGCCATTCGCGGGGAAGGCTATCCGCGTGTGGGCGCACGCTATCCGCACAGCGGTGACCGTGTGGGGTGGGGCGGACCAGGGCGGTACGGGTGGGTCATGGTTGCCCCATCCCACCCTGGATGGAGAGACGCAACATGACCGCCGATGCCGTTGACCGCCGCCGCCTGCTGACCGGGATGGCCGTTGCCGGATTGGCCGCGACGGGTCAACCCGCCATGGCTGCGGAGGCAGGGTCGGCAGCGGCCGGCGCCGGGATGCAGCAGGGCATGGCGCCCTGTCGTTTCGGGGTGATCCATTACCAGTTCGTGAAGCCGGCGGTGAAGACGGCGCGGCTGCCGGTGCTGTGCCTGCATGCCTCGCCGGGGTCGGGCGTGGGGTTCAGCCGATTCCTACCCCTGCTGGGCACGGACCGGATGGTGATCGCCGCCGACAATCCCGGCTTCGGCCTGTCTGACCGCCCGCCCCAGCCGTCCACCATCGCGGATTTCGCCGGGGCCATGGTCGACCTGCTGGATGCGCTGGGGCTGAAACAGGTGGATCTGGTCGGCAGCCATACGGGATCGGCCACGGCGGTGGAACTGACGCGGCAGCGGCCGGGGGCGGTGCGGCGCCTTGTGCTGCATTCCGCTCCGCTGTTCACGCCCCAGGAAATCGCCGATTACAAGGCCCGTCTGGCCGACAGCCACCCCGCCAGCCTGGATGCCGCCGCCGCCAAGCTGCCCGAACTGTGGGCGAAGTTCGGGCGTATGCGCCAGGAACTGGGCGATGATCTGGCCTGGAAGCTGTTCTGGGAAATGAACCGCGACCCGCTGCATCGCGGCTGGGGCCATGACGCCGCCTTCGCCTATGATTTTGCCGGCGGGTTGCGGCAGGTGAAACAGCCGGTCCTGATCCTGAACCCGCAGGAAAGCATGTCGCCCGTCACGGCACGGGCCCGCGGCATGGCCCCCAACGTCCAGGTCACGGACCTGCCCTGGACCGGCGGCCTGTTCAGCGGCCATGCCGAAGACGTCACCCCCCTGGTCCGCGCCCATCTGGATGCGTGAGGGGGAGGGGCCACGACGTTCCTGTCAGGCAAACCAACCCTGGGCACCGCCCTTCGCCACCACCCGGATTTCCACCGTCACCTCGTCGCCCAGACCGATCGCCGCCGCTTTCCTTGCGGCGACCTTCAGCGGCAACAGATAGCCGCCATCCTTGGGGAACAGGGAGGTAGTGAAGGCGACACCGTTGACCGCTGCCTGCACCGGTACAACGCCCCAGCCATAGGAGGCCAGCCGCGCCGCATGCCGCACCTCCTCCACGCGGTCCGGCGGCAGTACGACGAACAGGAACGGCGCCGGCCCCCGCCATTCAATGACGGTACCAATGAAGGTGAAGTGGGCGAGCGGGGGGCTGTCGGTGGGCATGGAGGGAGTTCCATTTTGGGTGCTGGAGATAGATGTGGCGGCTTTGCGACCCACAGTGAACCTTCATTCCGAAACTCAGGAGAAATAGTAGGCAGTGCCGAGAATCTTGAGGAAATGATTTGCACTGCCCCGTATTAAGGGAATAATACGCCTTCCCAACTGGTGGAATTGCGATCCATGACATTGGGCGCCAAACGACCGACGCAGCGCCTCCCAGTTCTCGAGGAGTTGGGGGGCCAGCAGATAAATGCTGGCGATTTCTTCGGCACGACCAGTGACCACGGCGCTCAGGTCTGGCATTTCGACGGCTCGAAAGCTGTGCGTGTCGACTTATCTAATCCAGATTCTCGATCGATGATTGTTCTGAATTCTAACGAGAGCTTACATGAAGCACTTCAGCGAATACCAATGTTCGCCAAAACACCTTTCACCATGCATAAAATGGAGTTACCGCCGGGCGCATACTATCCGCGCATATCACGTCCCCATGATCAGCATCCGTTAGAATCTTTAGGCATTCAGCCAGAATGCAAAGATTCATCAGGATCACGTCCCCGTGCGTGGTGTAGGAGCGGCGTTGTCATCGCGCTCTCCGGCTTATCTGGCCGGTTGTGTCATGCGGCCACGGCAGGCAG
>NZ_JBMDKJ010000011.1:0-157258 GCF_057809655.1 Niveispirillum sp. FG148 | reverse complement strand
GACACGGGAGAGTAGGTCGCCGCCAGGTCCGCCCGTAACAGGTATAAACTTCACGTATGCCAGAACAAAAAAACGCCCCTCGGCCCAAAGCCAGGGGCGTTTTTTGTTTAAGCGGCCTTTGCGGAAAGCCCCACCGTAATCCGGTTGGGGCTTTTTTGCTGACCAGACCCTGTCGATATTATTCTTCAGGTGACGGATTTTCTCGGATTCCGCATTGCCTGGCGTCGCCACTGCAATGCAGTGGTGCCTGTCCAGCGCTTGAAAGCACGGGAGAAGCTGGCCGGCTCCTGAAAGCCCAGCATGTCGGCGATCTGTTCCACCGTCAGCATCGACCGCTGCAACAGATCGCAGGCCCGTTGCTGCCGCACCTGGTCCAGGATGGTGCCGAATGCCAATCCCTGTTCGGCCAGCCGTCGATGCAATGTGCGCTCCGACACGGCCAGATGCCTCGCCGTTTCGATCGCACTCGGGAAATTCCGCGAGGAGCGGACCAGCACGGCATAGACCCGGGCCACAAAGGGATCGTTGACCTGGGCTTGACCGATCAACTGTGTACACATGCGCTGGTATGTCTCTTCCAGCAGGGGGCTGCCCATGGGCAGAGGGTCTTCACCGATACCCGGCTTGAACACCCACCGGGTCCGCGCCTGACCGAAGCGAACAGTCACGCCCAGCAGTTTTTCACAATCCAGCCAGTTGGGCGGGCGGACCAGCACGCTTTCAATCCGTTCCAGCGGGAAGGGCTGCTGGCGCATGTCATGCAGGAACATGGTCGCCGATCCCAGGGCACGTTCATGCAGGAATTCCCAGACGTCCGGCGGGGCCATGCTGTCATCGGCCACCATGGCGACCGGCTGATCGCCGTCCATCTCCACCCGGTAGATCATCAGCGAGTAGGTCAGGGCCTGGAACGCATCCAGCACGCGCAACCCCTCGGCGATATTGGCGGCGGCCATGACCGCCAGTCCCAGCGGGCCATAGGACATCAGCCGGTAACGCATCCCGGTCTTCAGCCACAGCCCCGGCACATGCCGGGTCGCCGCGGCGAAGACCTGCTGGAAGCGCAATTCCTCCGGCCCGCTGACCTCTCCATGCGGATCATGGGCCAGGATCGGGTCCAGACCCGCCTGACGGAACAGCGGCACCAGGGGAATGCCAACCTCCGTCAAGATTGCCGCCATGATCCGGATGCTTTGGTTTGACAGGCGGACTGTCAGCAGGGAATCACTGCGCATGGATATCCTCGGCGGCGACAAGGGGATGGCAGTTAAAGACAATTTATTGGCGGTTCCGGCCATTCTTTTTTCTGCGTTCCCGGTGGAATATTCTCTTGCCAAATAACCGCCCCCAGCGAAGAGGGGCGAGGCCAGGGAGGAAAATCAGATGGATCAGCGTTTGTCGCTGCCGCAGGATGGCGCCAATGGCGGCCCACGGCCCTTTGCAGGTTGGGACAACCCGCCATCCGTGCGGTTGGGCCCCCTGGGGGCCGAGCCGGCCTTGCCGCCGACCGTGGCCGCGCTGCGGGAGAGCCTGCACGGGCTGGCCGATAAGGTTATGCGGCCCATCGGCCGCCAGCTGGACCGATTGACGGCGGAGCAGGTGATCGACAAGGGCTCCCGCTATTGGGAATTCCGCCGTGAATATGCCAGGCTGGGCATCGATGTGGCCGGTCTGGCGGATTTTCCGGCCGAGGAATTGCCGGCGCTGTTCACGGTGCTGTTTGAGGAACTGGGCTGGGGTGATGCCGGCCTGGCCATCTCCGTCGGGGCCGGCATGCTGCCGCACTATATGGCGGCGAAATACGGCAACAGCTTCGTTGCCAAGACCTATCCCGAGACCATGACCGGCTGCTGGGGCATCACGGAACCGGACCATGGTTCCGACATGCTGGACACCACCGGCGCCATTGCCCATGCGCGGGGCAGATACGGCCAGCCCAACTGTCTGGCCCGGATCGGCGACGGCAAGGTCACCATCCGGGGCCAGAAATCGGCCTGGGTATCCAACGGCCCCATTGCCGACCTCTGCATCCTTTACTGCATGGCGGAGACCGGTGATGGCACTGTCGATCCGTCGCGTGGTGCCGTGCTGGTCGTGCCGCTGGACGCGCCCGGCGTGTCGAAGGGCAAGCCCCTGGAAAAGATGGGACAACGTGCCTTGCCGCAGGGGGAACTGTTCTTCGACAATGTCGAACTGGACATCGACCATCTGCTGCTGGGACCGGAGGATTACAAGAAGGGCGTCTATGCCATCCATACGGAGGCCAATGCCCTGATGGGCGCCACCTTCACGGGCTGCGCGCGGGCGGCCTATGAACTGGCCTTTGCCTATGCGCACGAGCGCAAGCAGGGCGGGGTGCCCATCATCCGCCACCAGGACGTGGCCAAGCGCCTGTTCCATATGGCGCGCAAGGTGGAATTGTCACGCGCCATCACGCGGCGGGTGACGACATTCAACATGATGAACGACCAGCCGGCCCTGCAGGCTGCCATGTTCGCCAAGGTCACCGCCACCCAGCATGCAGTCGACGTGGCCAGCGATGCCGTGCAGATGTTCGGCGGCAATGGCGTCACCCTGGAATACCCGGTGGAAAAGATTTTTCGCGATGCGCGTTCGTCCCTGATCGAGGATGGGTGCAACGAGATTCTGTCCATCAAGGGCGGGACATTGATGGTCGATCCGGACCTGCTCCCCGCGACGGTGTGATGTAGGGACCCGTTTCCCCCTGCCCTCCGGCCCTGAAGCGGCGGGAGGGCGGGGGCGGGCTGCCGCGCGACTGCGGCGCCGCCATCCTGTGATCGTTTCCCAAAAGAACCATCGGACCTTCAAGAAGGATTCCGCACATGAAGCAGCACGCCCTTATCGCCGGCGTGGGCATGACGCCGTTCGGCCGGCATCTGGACCGGACATTGTCCAGTCTGGCGCATCAGGCCATCCAGGAGGCGCTTGACGATGCCGGCATCGATATCGGACGCATTCAGGCCGTCTGGGCCGGCAATGCCGGTGCCGGCCTTGTCACGGGACAGGCCTGCATCGCGGGACAGGTGGCTCTGCGTGGTCTGGGCCTGGGTGGGGTGCCTGTCGTCAATGTCGAAAATGCCTGTGCCACGGCTTCCACGGCGTTCCAGCAGGCGGCCAGCATGGTCACTCTCGGCGCCTATGATGTGGTCCTGGCCTTCGGGGTGGAGAAGCTCTATCACGAGGACAAGGAACGGCCCATGCGCGTCTATATGGGCGCCACCGATGTCGACCATCCCGAACAACTGGATGCCTATCTGACGGGTGACCTGTCGGATGCGGACAAGGCTGTCGCGCCAAAGGATCGACGGTCAGTGTTCATGGACATCTATGCCCGCATGGCCCGCGATTACATGGCGGCCAGTGGCGCGACGCAGCGGGATTTCGCTGCCGTATCGGCCAAGAATTCCCGCCATGGCGCCCTGAACCCCCTGGCGCAGTTCCGCGAGGAACTGACGGTGGAACAGGTGCTGGCAGCGCGGCCCATCTCCTTCCCGCTGACCCTGCCCATGTGCTCGCCCATCGGTGACGGGGCCGCGGCGGCCGTGATCGTTTCCGCAAGGGCCGCCGCCCAGTTGGGCCTGGCGACGCCGGTCCATATCCGCAGTTCGGTTCTGAACAGCGGCTTCGACCCGGTGTCCGGTCGCGCATCGGTGACCACGGAAACGGCGGACAACGCCTTTGCCCTGGCCGGGATCACGCCGGATGAGATCGACTGTCTGGAACTGCACGACGCCACCGCCCCGGCGGAACTGATCTATTACGAAGCTTTGGGGCTGTGCCCGCCGGGGGGCGGGCCGGATCTGCTGCGCAGCGGGGCCACGACCTTTGGCGGCAGGATTGTCGTCAACCCGTCGGGCGGGCTTGTGCGCAAGGGTCACCCCATCGGTGCCACCGGCCTGGCCCAGATTTTCGAACTGACGCGGCAATTGCAGGGCCGGGCCGGCGCCCGGCAGGTGGAGGGTGCCCGTGTGGCCGTAGCCGAGAATGGCGGCGGCTGGATTGGCAGCGACGCCGCCGCCATTGTCATGACGGTACTGTCCCGATGAGCGCGCTGCGATCCCCCTTGCAGATGGTGCTGGACGGCGTGGCGACCTATCCCGACCGCGATGTCCTGACCTTCGTGGATGTCCGGCCGGATGGAACGTTGGAAGATGAGGTGCGGACCTATGCCGGACTGCTGACCCGGGGGCGGGTCATGGCCGGTGCGCTGCGTGCCGCCGGGATGCAGGAGGGCGACGCCTTCGCCCTGGTCATGCGCAACCACCCGGAATTTGTCGATGCCATGGTGGCGTCGGAAATCGCGGGCACCGTGTTCGTGCCCATCGATCCGCGCACGAAAGGCAGCAAGCTGTCCTTCATGCTTCGCTTTGCCGATTGCCGGGGTGCCATTGTCACGTCCGATCTGGTGAGCGAACTGCGACCGCTGCTGCCCCGTTTGCCGCATCTGCGCTGGGTCTGGGTGCTGGGGGCGGGGGCTGCCGATGGCATCTTCCGGCCGCTGTCCGATGTGCTGTCCAAGGCGGAGCCGTGGGACGATCCACGCCCGCGCCCGCTGACGGACCCGATGCAGATGCTCTACACCTCCGGCACGACGGGCGATCCCAAGGCCATCCTGGCGCCCTATGCCCGCTTCGCCGGGGTGGCGGCGTTGGGGCCGGTCATCGGCCTGACGCCGGAGGACCGGCCCTATACCGGCCTGTCGCTGACGCATGCTAATGCCCAGTTGATCACCCTGGGCAATGCCCTGTCGATGGGGCTGCGGCTGGTGATCAGCCGACAATTCACCAAGTCACGCCTGTGGCCCATCCTGCACCGCTATGGCTGCACCATGTTCAACCTGCTGGGCGGCATGGCCACGGCCATCTTTGCGGAGCCGCCATCGGTTCATGACCGGGGGCACAAGGTCCGCTATGTGCTGAGTGCGGGCATGCCGGCGGCCATGTGGCGAGCGTTTGAAACGCGGTTTTCCCTGCGTGTCTTCGAGTTCTATGGTGCCGCGGAAGGCGGGCTGACCCTGAACCCGCCGGGCACCGGGCCCGTCGGTTCCATCGGCAAGGCACCGGCGGGCAGCATCTGCGCCATCCTGGACGAGGATTGCGTGGAAGTGCCGGCGGGCACGCAGGGCGAAATCTGTTTCCGCAACGAGGATGGCAGCGTCGCGCCCGTCGCCTATTTCTGCAACCCGGAAGCCGGAGCCGCGAAGATCCGCGGTGGCTGGTTCCATACGGGTGATGTCGGGTTCAAGGATGCCGATGGCTGGGTCTATTTCTGCTACCGGGCCGGTGACAGCATCCGCCGCAATGGCGACTTCATCAATGCCGTGGATATCGAGACGGCGGTCGCCAGCCTGCCAGATGTGGCGGATGTCCATGTCTATGGCGTTGCCACAGCAATGAACACGCCGGGTGAAAAGGAAGTTGTTGTCGCGCTGGTCCCGCAGCCGGGATGCGAATTCGATCCCGCCCGCATTTTCAGCCATTGTGCTGCGGCCCTGGGATCGACCAGCATACCCAGCTATGTCCAGCTGGTGGCGGAGATCCCCAAGACAGCGTCGGAAAAGCCACAGGCCCGGCACCTGATCGCCCTTCTGGGCGCCGATGACGCGGTCATTTTCAACAAGGAAGGGCCATGCACAGTGGCCGTGAACGGGAGGATGTCGAAATGAGCGCACCTGTCATCGTCTATGGGGCCAGCGGCTATACCGGCAAGCTGATCATGTGGCACCTGGCCGAAGCCCGCATTCCCTTCATCGCCGCCGGCCGCAGCCTGGAACGGCTGCGTGAGCAGGTGGCCCTGGTACCGGAGCTGGCCGGCGCGCAATATGAAATCCGCGCCGTGGCGCATGAGGAAGGGGCACTGGCCGAGCTGTTCCGGGGCGCCCGCGTCGTCTACAACGTCACCGGCCCCTTCATGCAGCTTGGCGATCCGGTCGTCCGTGCAGCGCTGGCTGCCGGCTGTCACTATCTGGACACTACGGGGGAAGCGGATTGGATGACCCATATCCGCGACAGCTATGGAGAGGCGTTCGCGGCCAAGGGCCTGCTGCTCTGCCCCGCATCGTCCTACATGTGGGCGGCCGGCAATATCGCGGCGGAAATCGCGCTGGAAACGCCGGGTGTGGACAGTCTGGATATCCTGTATCTGGCCGACAGCAACACGTCGGTCGCGTCGACCAAATCCTTCCTGCGCATGTGTACCAAGCCGCAATATTATCTGGAGCATAATGAGCTGGTCATGTGGCCCTATGCCACCGCCTATGATGTGCGGGGGCCGGACCAGCACCGGACCTTCAAGGCGTTGCCCTGGTCGGGCGGGGGAGAGCCGGTCTGGTACCAGCATGATCCGCGCGTCAGCAACTGTCTGACGCTGGTGGCCTTCAAGAACCAGGCGATGTTCGGCGCCGTGCTGTCGGTGTTGCAGGAGTTCGAGGAGAAATATCGCCACCTGCCCCTGGAGGAACAGGAACGGGTGACCAACGAACTGGGCGGCAACCTGACCAGCGTGGAACCGGGGCGGGAGGATCCCGACCGCAACCGTTCCGTCATCTCCTGCATCGGGCGCGGCAACATGACCGGCGTCTCCGTCGTGATGCGCGGCAACGCGCCCTACATGCAGACAGGCGCCCTGGCGGCGGAGGCATGCCGACGCATCCTGGACGGGCGGCTGCTGTCCAAGGGGTTCCAGTCACCGGCCAAGGCCATTGGCGCCCGCGCCATCCTGAATTGCTGGGGTGAGCGCGGCTATCACGCCTGGGAGGCGCGGGCGACGTAAGCGCGTCCGCTTTTCCCGCAGATACCCAAAACCGGACGCCCCGCCGCGCCCCCCATGTCGCGGCGAAAGGAGAACTGCGTCCCGGTCAAACGAACGAACGGGAGGTTTCAACCATGAAGGCATCTTTGAGGTCCGCCTCTGCCATGGCGCTGTTGCTGTCGCTGGCGGTTACCGCTTCCGCAGCCGCCCAGGAGGCGGTGACGCTGGACGAAATCGTGGTCACGGCGCAGAAGCGCGCCCAGAATTTGCAGGAAGTACCCGTGGCCGTATCGGCCGTCAGTTCCGACACGCTGCAAAGCCGGGGCATCACGGAGACGTCGGACCTGATGGGCGCGATGCCCAGCCTGCAGGTGACCACGCCCTATGGCCGCACCCAGCCCAATTTCTCCCTGCGCGGCATTTCGGTGGCCAACGAGTTCTCGGCCTCCACCGCATCGCCCGTCGGCGTCTATGTGGACGAGGTCTATCAGAGCTTCCGGGCCAGCCATGGCCAGCAGCTTTACGACCTGGACCGGGTGGAGGTGCTGCGCGGGCCGCAGGGCACGCTTTATGGCCGCAACACCACGGGCGGCGCCGTCAGCTTCTTCACCAAGCGCCCGTCGCTGCAGGGCAATGAAGGCCACCTGACCCTGGGCTACGGCAATTACGATACCAAGACGGCGGAAGGGGCAGTGGAAGCCACGCTGACGCCGGACAAGCTGGGTATCCGGCTGGCCGGCACCATCGCCAAGGGGGATGGCTGGCTGTACAATCCCGTGCAGAAGCGCGATATCGGCACCACCAATTCCGCCGCCGGCCGTGCCACCTTGCGCTGGCAGCCATCCGACGCGCTGGACGTCACCGTGAAACTGTTCGCGGCCCGCGACAACCCGGTGGCGGCCACGCCCTATGCCCAGGGACAGTTGAGCGGCGGCAAGGATGCACTGGGCTATTCCCGCTTCGATCCACAGCCCCTGCTGGGTGGCCGGAAGCTGGGTGAGGATGAGGTGGCGGCCGATCAGGGGGGCAACTATTTCACCTCCTCGCGCGGCGGCTCGCTGACCGTGAATTACGACCTGTCGGACGCGCTGTCCCTGACCTCGATCACCGGGTATGACACGGGCAAATACCGCAACGCGCCGTTCGACTGCGACGGCTCGCCCAACGATCTCTGTTCCATCCGCTATTATTCCTCCAGCAAGAACTTCAACCAGGATATGCGCCTGGCCTATGAAGGGGACGGGATCAACGTCATCGGCGGCGCCTATTACGGGCAGGATCAGGTCTATACCCATAATCAGCCGGACTTCTTCGGCGTGCTGCGCCCCCTGCTGCTGGGGGCGGGCTTGCCGGGGTCCTATGGCAACCCGGCCATCGCCACACCGGACAGCATCGGCATTGTCCCGGCCTTTGCCGTCAATCCCAGCCTGAAACCCGGCGATGCCGGATTCTGTGCCCCCGTCACCGTCAATCCCAAGGGATTCCTGGATGCCCGCTCGCTGATCGCGCTGCTGGCTGACATCGCCGCCAACAATGACAGTGGCGGCGGCTTCGGCGGGGCGATCTCGGCGGCCTGTCGCACTGCCGGCGCCCCGCCGTTCGCCCCCATCCTGGGCGATCAGTATTTCACGGTGAAGCGCCCGTCCAAGGCCATCTATGGCGATGTCAGCATCGATCTGACCGAAGACCTGAAACTGGCTGTGGGCCTGCGCTATACCTGGGACAAGGTGAAATACCTGAATGGCCGCACCACCATCCTGGACCTGGCCGGCAAGAACATCATCGCCAGCACCATTCCCTATTCCTACCCCTATAACGGGTCGCTGCAGGCGGTGAACCAGACGGAGAGCGCCAACCGGCTGACCGGCCGCGCCAACCTGTCCTATGATTTCACCGACGAGATCATGGGCTATGTCAATTACAGCCGCGGCTACCGGTCCGGCAGCTTCAACGGCTTGGCATACCAGGGCCTGAACCAGGTCTATTACATCCACCCCGAGAAGGTGGACGCCTACGAGACGGGCCTGAAGACGCGCCTGTTCGATCGGCGGGTACAGCTGAACCTGTCCGGCTTCTATTACGATTACGCCAATCACCAGGTGACGCAGATCATCGGCGCCACCGCCTTCACCCGCAGCGCCAACGGCAGGCTGTATGGCGGGGAGGCCGAACTGACGGTGCAGGCGGCGGACGATCTGCGTCTGGATGCGACGCTGGGCCTGTTGAACACCAAGTACAAAGGCAACCGCATCGATCCGACCAATCCGGCCAGCCCCACCATCAATGTGAACGGCAACCCGTTCCCCAATGCGCCGAAAACCACCTTCTCCGGCGGGTTCGACTGGGACATCGCCAGCTTCGGGCCGGGCGACCTGAAGCTGCGCGGGGATACGTCCTATATGGGCAAGTATTACTTCGACCCGTTCAAAGATTACGGACAAAGCCCGTGCGACAGGCCGGCCCCTGGTTCAAACGTTTTGCAGGCTGGTCCGGCCATCGCCTGCGGTAATCCGGGCTATTGGCTGTTCAATGCCCGCCTGGGCTATGACACGCCGGACTGGTCGGTGGCTCTTTGGGGCAAGAACCTGACCAACAAATATTATTACAATTATGGGCTGAACATCAGCATATTTGGCCTGGACTACCTGAACCGGGGCATGCCCCGCACCTATGGCGTCGAATTCACGGCGCGGTTCTGAAGCGGGGGAGCGGGAACATGAACAGGTTCCAGGACAGGGTCGTTTTGGTGACAGGGGCGGCCAATGGTATCGGCCTGGCCGCGGTGGCGGAGTTTGCAAGGGAAGGGGCGGTGGTTATCGCCAGCGACCTGGATGAAGGGGCGCTGGGTCGCGCCCTGGCCCCCTTGCGCACGGCCGGCGGCCGCGTTGACGGCATCATCCAGGACGTCACGGATGAGGCGGCGTGGGATGCAACCGTCGCCACCATCATCCGGCAGCACGGGCATCTGGATGTGCTGGTCAATAATGCCGGCATCGGCATCATGGCCGATGCGGAACATTCCAGTCTGGATGTCTGGCGCAAGACCATGCAGGTCAATCTGGAAGGCGTCTTCCTGGGCACCCGTGCCGCCATCCGGGCCATGAAGCTGCGCGGCGGCGCCATTGTGAATGTCGCTTCCATCGCCGCCAATGTCGGGGAGCCGCTGCTGGCGGCCTATAACGCCTCCAAAGGCGGGGTGTCGCAACTGACCAAGGCGGCTGCCCTGCATTGTGCCGCCGAAGGTTACCCCATCCGCATCAATTCCCTGCACCCCGGCTACACGGTCACGCGGCTGGTTACCGATGCCGTCGCCAGCCTGGGCAACGACGCCGCGGCCTTCTCCGCTTCGGTGCTGTCCAAGATCCCGCTGGGCCGGATGGCCGACCCGCGGGAGATTGCGCGGCCGCTGCTGTTCCTGGCCAGCGACGATGCCAGCTACATGATGGGTTCCGAACTGGTGGTCGATGGCGGCTATCTGGCGGCGTGAGGGAGGACGTGATGGAAGCGGAACTGCGCGGTACCTGGCTTTATGATGCCCATGTGGATCTGGGTACGCCGATCATGGTCGGGCCCACGCCGGAAGGGGTGCGGGCCATTTTCCCCGTGACGGGTGGTCGGCTGGAAGGGCCGCGCCTGAAGGGGCGGTTTCTGCCCCACGGTGGGGACTGGGCCCGCATCCGGGGCGACGGGTCCATCGTGCTGGATGTGCGGGCCCTGGTGGAAACCGACGACGGCGCCCTGATCCATCTGACCTATGGCGGGCGGCTGGTCATCCCGGCGGAAATCCAGGCCCAGGTGCTGGATCTGGCCAACCCGGAACCGATATCCGGCGACCGTTATTATTTCCGGACCCTGCCATTGTTCGAAACGGCCAGCCCACAGCATGCCTGGCTGAACGGCATCTGCGCGGTCGGGATCGGCCGGGTGGTTACCGGCGGGGTCGCCTATCGCGTCTTCGCTATCGATTGACCACATGAAAGCAAAAGGGGGAGGGAAAGCCATGGTCGATGCTGTCATTGCCACCGTGCCGGAGCGTGAGCCGGTACCCGCCTGGGCCCGGCTGATGCTTTGGATACACAAGCATCTGATCTTCGAAGCGGCGGGCCGGCCGCGCATCAAGATTGCCACGGCGGTGAATTTTCACAAGATCGCCACCGTCTTCATCATCTACGCCATGATGGACCATTACGGGAATTTCAGCACCGGCGCCTGGGTCTATCTCTCCCTGCACGGGGTCTATGGCTATTGCTGGCTGATCAAGGATCTGGGGTTCCGCGACCATCAGCTGGACCGGGATACGGCCTGGTGGGGTGCGCTGAACATGTACCTGCTGCTGGTGGCTTGGTACTGGCTGATCCCCTGGCTTTTCATCTCCCGGCAGGTGGACCCCTCAGGACCGGTCCTGGCCGCGGCCGTGGCGCTGCATACCCTGGGCGTGGTGACCATGATCGCTGCCGACGGCCAGCGGCATTTCACCTTGAAGCATAAAAGCGGTTTGTTCACGGGCGGGCTCTACGCCTATACCCGCAACCCCAACTATCTGGGCGAGATCATGCTCTATTCAGCCTTCGCCCTGCTGGCCGACCATTGGCTGGCCTGGGCCATTGTCGGCTGGGCCACCGTTTCCACCTTTCTGCCGCGCATGTACCAGAAGGATCATGCCATTTCCCGGCATCCCGGCTGGGCGGAATACAAGGCCCGGACCGGCTTGCTGATCCCGTGGGGATTGCTGAACGGCCGCGCCCTTGTTGAACGGTTGCGCCGCACCTGACCTGAACATCCGCCCCCCCAAGGAGAATGGCAATGTCCGATTTTCCAGCCATCCTGGTCGACCGCGACCAGGACGGACAGCAGCACGCGTCCTTTACGCGCCTGTCGCCCGCCGATCTGCCGGACGGTGATGTCACCGTCGCGGTGGATTATTCCACCCTGAACTATAAGGATGGCCTGTTGCTGACGGGGGCCATTCCGCTGATCCAGCGCTTCCCGATGGTGCCAGGCATTGATCTGGCCGGCGTGGTCATGGAAAGCCGCGATCCGCGCTGGCGGCCGGGGGATCGGGTCATCGCCAATGGCTGGGGCCTGGGGGAGCGGCATTGGGGCGGCTATGCCGGCCTGGCGCGTGTCAGCGGCGACTGGCTGGTTCCCTGTCCGGCGGCATTCACGACGCGTCAGGCGATGGCCATCGGCACGGCGGGCTATGCCGCCATGCTGTGCGTGCTGGCGCTGGAACGACAGGGAGTGCGGCCCGGCAGCGGTGATGTACTGGTCACCGGGGCCAGCGGCGGCGTTGGCTCGATTGCCATCGCCCTGTTGTCGCGCCTGGGGCACCGCGTCGTCGCCTCCACCGGCCGACCGCAGGAAGCGGACTATCTGCGCCATCTGGGTGCGGCGGACATCATCGAGCGTGGGGCATTGTCCAGCCCCGGCGCGCCGATGCAGGCGGAACGCTGGGCCGCTGCCATCGATACGGCGGGCAGCCACACCCTGGCCAATATCTGCGCCAGCCTGCGCTATGGTGGTGTGGTGGCGGCCACCGGCATTGCCCAGGGCGTCGATCTGCAAGCCAGCATGCTGCCGCTGGTGCTGCGCAATGTGACCCTGTGCGGTGTGGACAGCGTCATGGCGCCGGCCGCGCTGCGCCGGCAGGCCTGGGATCGGTTGTCGACAGACCTTGACCCCTGCCTGCTGGAAACAATGCAGACGGAGACCACCCTCGCCGATCTGCTGTCCCTGGCCCCCGACATTCTGTCCGGGCGGATCAAGGGACGGGTCATCGTCCGGGTGGGCGATTGCGGGACGCCCGAGCGCACGGATCACCCATGACGATGATGTGATGCAGGGATTGCAGGCGATGGCGGCCGTGGCTGGCAGCCATCGCCGGACCCGAAATATGGGTGGCCACCATCCCTGACAACCTCGATCTCAGAAATATCCCCAAGCCACCCAGGTCAGGTCTGACTGTCCGGTCCAAACGGGGGCCAGTTCAGTGATGACGGCACCTGCTGGCGATGACGCTATCCCTGCCAGCCGATGCTGAAGGTCACCCGTCTTGGGCGCAGCGGTGTCGCCTGCGGGCCGGCGGGAAGGGTGAAGGGGTTCCCATACGCGAACTGGTTGGCATTGCTGTTCAGCATATTGTCGACGGCAAGCCCCATGGACCAGCCGTCGGACCAGTCCAGCCTTACCCGTCCGTTCACCAGATCGATCGGGCCCTGGGGCAACTCGTTGCCGAATGTCAGGTGGGTGCGCCCCGTATGGGTGTAGTCCAGGGCCGCCAGCAGATGGGTGCCGTCTGCGACCGCCCCTTGCCAGGACAGGCTGGCGCTGCCGCTGGAATGGGCTGCACCGGGCAGGCCGCCTTCAATCCTGGCGGTGAAATCGGGGTCGACGCGTGTCAGTTCCGGGTCGTTCAGGATCAGCGTCGCCGTCAGGCGCCACGGACCCAGATGCAGGCGCGGTGAGATTTCGATACCGGTATTGCTGCCATCGCCGGCATTGGTGGTAACCGTCAGCCCGTCGGCACGCAGCTGGTCGGTCTGAATGTTCCGCCACCGTGCATGGAAGATCGCGCCCTCCAGCATCAGGCGCCCCTGCCAGAACGAGAGCCGGGTTCCCAGCTCATAGTTCCACAACTCGTCGGTATGGAAGCGGGCGGTTCGGTAATCGTCGGCGGTGCCTGAGCCCGCTTCTTCGATATTGATACCGCCTGGACGGTATCCTTCCGTCATCTGGGCGTAAAAACTGGTGTGCTCCCCGGGGTGCCAGGTCAAGGCCAGCTTGGGCGTATAGTCGGTTTCCCGTGTATAGCCTTCCGCCTCCGCGATGGACGATGCCGGTGCCAGCGCCGTCGCTTCCACCTCCTGCGCCACATGAAACAGGCGACCGCCGGCCGTCAGTGTCCAATCCGGCTGGAAGCGCCAGGCGACCTCGCCAAAAAACGCCGCCTCGTTCACCTCGTCGTCCCGGTCACGACGCCACAAATTCGTGCCGGGATCGCTCACTTTGGCCAGGCGACGGCTGGATTGCGCGGTCTGGTGCGATAGATAAAGCCCGGCCAGCCAGCTGAAGACGGGGTCCTCATCGCCCTTGCTGGTCAGCCGCGTCTCATGGGTCCATAGCCGGGACAGCTGCGCTTCTTGGAACAGGGCGGGCTGAACCGGCACGCCGGCAAGGGCTGGCAGCGCGGCGCCGGCATCGTAGAAACTGTCGATCTCATGCCGAACGAAGGCGGTGGTGCTGTGCAGGTCGGCAAAGGACAGGTCGCCGGTCAGGGTGACATGCGCCTCGTCGAAGTCATTGTCATGCGGTTCCGGCAGTTGCGCAGCACGGGTGCAGCAGCCGCGACGGCCCTGGATGTAATGGCTGTCATCCGTGTCGATCAGCTGATAGGTACCGCCCAGTTCCAGGCGCCAGTCCTCCTTCGGAACAAAAGCCAACAGCAGGCGGCCGCCTTGCGTGTCGGTGCGGTCGATATTGCGCCGTCCGCCCTGCGTATCGATCACGCCTCCTTCCCGGTCGGCATAGAGCGCCAATCGCAGGCCCAGCCGGTCGGTCAGCAATGGCTGGTTCAACACGGCCTCCACCTCGCCGCCTGCTGCGCCCCCCCGGGTCAGGCTGCCGGAAAGACGGGCCTGTGCCGTACGTTCTGACAAATCGGGTGCCGCTGGCACAATGCGCAGGATGCCACCGATGGACCCACCGCCATAAAGCGTCCCCTGTGGGCCCCGCAGCACCTCCACCCTGTCCACATCGATCAGATGCAGATGCGGATCGGGTGCGTTGTAATTGACCTTGGCATTGTCAAGGTACAGCCCGACGGTCGCTTGCGTCTGGCCGGTAAAGGTGCTGTCGGACAGGCCGCGAATGGCCAGCTTGTTGCGGCCGGGCCCCAGATGCGTGCTGCCTACCCCGCCCAGAAGCGGAAGGGCGGCGTCCGGATCGGATGTGCCGAGACGGGTCAGGTCAGCGGCCGTCAACAGGCCCAGGGCAACGGGAAGGTCCACAGGGTCGGCGCCGCGCTTCGTCGCCGTGACGATGATGGGGGCGACGGCAGCGGCCGTGCCATGATCGGCTGGCGGCCGTACCGTCGGCGGTGGCAGCGCTTCCAGGCGATACGCATCGGGACCGACCCTGCGGAATCCCAGGCCCGTCCCGGCCAGCAGCCGCTTCAACGCCTGTTCGGGTGTCAGGGTACCGGTCGCTCCGGCCGTCTGTCGGCCTGCCAGCGGCTGGTCGCCGCCGACTGAGATGCCGGTCTGCCGCGACAGGTCGGCCAACGCCGTGGCAAGGGGACCGGCGGAAACAGAGACGCCCGTCTCCGCCGCCAGGCTAGGCGAGACGGACAGCAAAGCGGCGAGAAAGGAGACAGACAGAAGACGCAAGGTGAGGGACCGTCAGCGGCGGATCGACAACACGAAGCTATCACCTTGGCGACTGACAACAATGGGCAGCAGCCCCCGCAGCGTCTCCAACAAGGCCGTCTGATCCCCATCCAGGCGCAGGACACCAGAGAAATGCAGGTCTGCGGCGGCCCCCTCTGCCCGCATGGGCAGGGGGTAATGGCGGGAAAGCTCGGCCAGTACTGCCGGCAGCGGCGCATTGTCGAAGGACAGGCGGCCTTCTGTCCAGTCGGTGGCCGCCTGGGCGTCGACAGAGATGACGGCACCGGGCGCGTGGCCCTGCCGGGCCGTGATCTGCTGTCCCGGCGTCAGGCGGACCTTCGATCCGCCATCTCGATCGCCGACATCAACCAGCCCACGCGTGACGGTGACCGTCACCGACCGGTCCAGGTTCCGGACGTTGAAGGCCGTGCCCACCACCGTCACCAGCCGTTCGTCGGCGGCGACGGTAAAGGGCCGGGCGGCGTCCTTCGCGACGTCGAACAGGGCTTCACCCTGTTCCAACACCACCGCACGGTGGTTGTCGGAAAGGGCGACGGACAGGCGCGTGCCGGAATTGAGGATGACGCTGGACCCGTCGGCCAGTTTCACCGTTCGGCGCTGACCGTGCGTGGTTTCGAATATCTGCGGGGTCGGTGCCGTATCGTATCGGCTGGTCAAGGTCACTGCCAGCACGGCCGCTGCGGCGGCGGCCGCCGCCCCCAGGAACCCGCGCCGCGACAGGTTCGCCGGCGCCGGCATGGGCTTGCGCCTGCTGTTCAGATCAATGATGCCCGCATCCCCGGGCCGATCGGGCAGCACAGACAATTGCCGCCACAGGCCTTCCACCTGGTTGTAGGCGTCGCGGTGGGTGGGGTCAGCCTCCAGCCATTCGGTGAATGCCAGCCACACTGCCTGTTCGGCATCACCCTGCAGGCGGGCGTGCCAATCCGCCGCCTGCTCCAGGCGGGGATCAAGGGGTGTTTCGGGCGGGTGATTCACCATGGGTCAGCTTCTGCTTCTGGCTCTGTCCTGTTGACGTCACCGACGGGGGCGTACCCCACATCGGGATGAAATTTTTTTCATTCAAGCCGGCGACCCAGCCGTTTCAACAGGTTCTTCATGGCTGCCGCCATGTGCTTTTCCACCGCACTTCGGGAAATGCCAAGAATGGCGGCCACTTCCGCATGCGGGCGACCCTGAAGCTTATGCATTTCGAACACGCGCCGACCCTGGGGGGGCAGGGCGTCGATGGCATCGCGCAGCAGGCGCAATTCCTGACGCCCGGTCACCACATCCTCTGCGGTCGGGGCCTCCGCGATCGGTTCCGGCCCTTCCACCAGCGCATTCGCCGACAGCCAGGCCCCATCGCGGGCGGCCGCGCGTGAACCGCTGCGCTGGCGATCAAATGCCAGATTCATGGCCATGCGGTTCAGGAAAGCGGGCACGTTCTGCACGTCCCGGCCGTCATCGGGCAGGCTCGTCAGCCTCTCGTACATCTCCTGTACGATATCTTCCGCCTCCGCAGCGTTGCCCGTACGCGCCGTCAACAGCCGCAGCAGGAAGGCGCGGTGCTCCAGATAGGATGCGACCAGGGGGGCGGGCGAAGCGATGGTGGGAACCTGAGCTCAACGGGCGATGCCCTTCGATATAGTCCCAGGGCTGCGACCGATCAATGCGGTATGCCGTTTCAGACACAGCGCCGAAAATTTTTCTGTTCGCACCTGCGGTCCGCTGCGGACGGCGCCGTCGTTCCAATGAAGGCCGGTCGATCCGGCCGAACCAACCGGCGGAGCGACGCCTGTGATTGTAATGCTGATGCGTGATGAGGATGGTGTGCAGGGCTGCCTGCGGTTTGACGCCGAACGGCTGGGCGGCCTCACGCGGTGCCGGCCGGCGGTCGTGGCCATCACCCACCATTTCGCCCCGGAACGCCGGCGGGTGGAGGCGATGATCCGCCACACCTATGCGCAGACCTATGGTGGTGACATTGCCGTCACCTATCCGATGTTGATGAGCCTGCGCGATGCCGATGACCGCATCCTGGCCGGCGTGGGCTTCCGCCCGGCCGCGACAGGCCGGCTGTTTCTGGAAACCTATCTGGACCAGCCGGTAGAGGCCTTGATCCCGGGCGCTGCGCCGCGGGAAGCCATTGTGGAAATCGGCAATCTGGCTGCGGCGGAAACCGGCGCGTCCTATCTGCTGTTCATGGCCATGGCTGCCTATCTGCACGGCCAGGGGTTTGAAAAGGCGGTGGTCACCGCTACCCGTCCCCTGCGCCGCCTGTTCCGGTGCATCGGTTTCGACACGCAGGAACTGGGGCGTGCCACGCCGGATCGCATCGGTCCGGCTGCCGCAGCCTGGGGCAGTTACTACGCCAATGATCCACGCATCGTCTGCGGCAATGTCACCTTCGGTGCCGACTGCCTGGACCGCTTCCTGGCTGGCGATGCACGGGAGGTGCTGCCGGCCCGCCCAACCTTTTCCCGTCTGCATCCCGCCATCATGGCGACAGAGGTAACCGCATGAGCCGCGTTCTTTCCGCCATTCGCCAGCAAGATCCCGGTCGGCCCGCCGTCAACGACTGGACCTATGGCGCCCTTGCCGGTGCCGTTGACAAGCTGGCTGCCGAACTTGGTGACCTGATCGGCACCGGCGTCCGCCCGGTGGCGATAGAGGCCGGCAACGCCGCCGCCTGGGTGTTGCTTGACCTGGCCTTGTTGTCGCTGGGCATGCCATCCCTGCCGTTGCCCGGCTTCTTCACCCCCGACCAGCGCCAGCATGCGCTGGCGGATGCCGGTGCCGGCTGGTTGGTCACCGACCGCGCCGGTGACGGCGGTGACATTTTGCGCGTGGGTGGTGAGACACTTTATCTCCACCGCCTGGACCATGAGCCGGCGACGTTGCCGGCGGGGACCGCCAAGATCACCTACACGTCCGGCACGACGGGCGCACCCAAGGGTGTCTGTCTGTCCGCCAGCGGCCTGGAGCAGGTGGCGGAATCCCTGGTGCAGGCGATCGGTCGCGGTTACGCGGGCCGCCATGTCGCCATCCTGCCATTGCCGGTTCTGCTTGAGAATGTTGCCGGGCTGTACAGCACGCTGCTGGCCGGTGGGCACTATCTGGCGGCGGCGCCGGCCGCGCTGGGCCTTGATGAACCGTTCCGGCCGGATTTCGCCCGGCTGCTGTCGGCATTATCTGCCATGCGGGCCAACAGCGTCATCCTGGTGCCGGAGTTGCTGCGCGGTCTGATGGCCGCCATGTCGCAGGGACGGTGCAGCCTGCCGGACCTGACGCTGGTTGCCGTGGGCGGGGCGCGTGTGGCGCCGGCCCTGCTGTCACAGGCGGCGATGTTGGGTCTGCCCGTGTACCAGGGCTATGGCCTGTCGGAGTGCGGTTCGGTGGTGGCTTTGAACACCCCTGCCGCCAATCGCGTGGGCAGCGTCGGGCGCGTGCTGCCGCACCTTGATTTGGAGATCGACCCGACCACCAGCGAGGTCAGCGTCAATAATCACGCCTTCCTGGGCTATGTCGGCGGTGACGCCGCTCCGGCCCGTATCGCCACGGCCGATCTGGGCGTCATGGACGCTGACGGCTTCCTGTCCATTCAGGGGCGGTCGCGCAACATCATCATCAATGCTTTCGGCCGCAATATCGCACCTGAATGGGTCGAAGCCGAGCTGACCGCCCAGCCGGAGGTCCTGCAGGCGGTGCTGTTCGGTGACGGGCAGGCGGAACTGACAGCACTGGTCGTACCCAGCCGGTGGGGCCAGGAACCCGCCGCCCTGTCACTGGCCATCGCCAGGGCCAATGGCGCGCTGCCGCCCTATGCCCGCGTCGCCCGATGGCACGTCGTACCCGCCTTCACGCCGATGAACGGCCAGTTAACCCCCAACGGCCGCGCGCGCCGCGATCGGATCGCCGCCGCCCATGCCGCCCTGCTTTCCGCGAATGAGGATGAAGCCCCCATGCCCCAACCCTTCTTCGACCGTCTGGTAACGGAGACGGAGCCGGCGCGCCTGGCCCTGCTGTCCGTACCCCAGATTCAGGATGGACTGACCGGCCGCATCAGCCTGGAAACCTACATCGCCTATCTGACAGAGGCTTACCACCATGTGAAGCACACGGTCCCACTGATGCGGGCGGCGCGTGCGCATCTGCGCCCCGGCCAGGAATGGCTGATCCCCGCCCTTGAAGAATATATCGAGGAGGAGGAGGGGCACGAGGAATGGATCCTCAACGATATCCGCCATGCTGGCGGTGATGCCGAGGCCGTCCGCCACGGCACGCCGCGCGCGGCAACGCAAGCCATGGTGGACGAGGCCTATCGTTTCATCCGGGAGGAGAATGCCGCCGGCTTTTTCGGCATGGTCTATGTGCTGGAAGGCACCAGCACGGCCATCGCCACCCACGGGGCCGATGCGGTGCGCCTGTCCCTGAACCTGCCGAAAAGCTGCTTCTCCTATCTGACCAGCCATGGGGCGCTGGATATCCAGCATATGGAATTCTTCCGCAACTTGATGAACCAGGTCACCGATCCACGCGATCAGCAGGCGATTGTGACCATGGCGAACTGTGTCTTCGGCCTGTTCGCGGGGCTGTTCCGTGCCATCCCCCATCATCGGACCGAGGATGTGCGCCATGTCGCATGAAGACAATCTGGAAGGGCGCGTCGTTCTGGTCACCGGCGGGGCCGGTGGGATCGGATCGCCGCTGGTCAGCCTGTTGCGTCATCACGGCGCGATCGTCACCACCTTGGGGCGGGGCGAGATGCCGGGACGGCATATCCGCGCCGATCTGTCGACGCTGGCCGGCATAGCGACCGCCGCGGAGCAGGCCCGTCTGCTGGCACCGCAAATGTTGTTCAATGTCGCCGGCCGGCAATATTTCGGACCGTTCGAAGGGCAGCGACCCGCCGATCTGCTGGGCGATTACATGGTCAATCTGGTGGCGCCGGTCACGATGGCGCAGGCGGTATTGCCCGTGATGAAACAGCGCGGGCGGGGGCACATCGTCAATGTCGGGTCCGTCTTCGGGTCCATCGCCTTTGCGCATTTCGCCGGCTATTCCAGCGCCAAGGCCGGGCTGCGGGGTTTCAGCCAGGCCTTGCGGCGGGAGGTCAGGGGAACGGGCGTCACCGTCTGCCACGTTGCGCCGCGCGCGGTGCGCACGGGCTTTAACGGACCGTTGGTCCAGCGGTTCGCGCAACTGACCGGGATGACCCAGGACGACCCCATCCTGGTGGCCCGCCGCATCCTTGCGGCGGCACAGGCCGGCAGGGCCGAAACCGTCATCGGCTGGCCCGAAGCCATCTTTACCCGCCTGAATGCGCTGTTCCCCGGTTTGATTGACCGGGCGCTGGCGCGCAATGACGCCAAGGCCGCCAGCCTGTTCACAACGAATGCCGCCAATGTCGGCACCGCCACCATCAATTCGATCCGGGAGGAAACCCATGTACGTTGACAGGAAACTGATCCTTGCCACCCTGTCCCTGCTGCTGGCCGGCACCGCGCTGGCATCCGCCGATCCCGCCATGGATGCGAAGATCGCAGAATTGCAGGCCGGTTGGGCCCATGTGAAGTACGAGGTGAAGGGGGAGGACGCGCAGCTTGCCGGGATGGAGGGACTGGCCAACCAGGCCAGAACAGTGACCAGTGCCTATCCCGACAAGGCGGAGCCCCTGATCTGGGAGGCGATCATCCTGTCGTCGGAGGCCGGCGTCAAAGGCGGCATGGGGGCCCTGTCGCTGGTGAAGGAAGCAAAGACCAAGCTGGAAGCTGCGGAAAAAATTGATCCGACGGCCTTGGACGGGTCGGTGAATACCTCTCTGGGCAGCCTTTATTATCAGGTGCCCGGCTTCCCCATCGGCTTTGGCAGCGACAAGAAAGCCAAGGCCTATCTGGAAAAGGCGCTGGCCCAGAATCCCGATGGGATCGATCCCAACTATTTTTATGGCGATTTCCTGTTCCGGCAGGGTGAATATGCTCAGGCGCGCGACGTGCTGAACCATGCGCTGGCGGCAGCCCCGCGCCCGGGGCGTGAGGTCGCCGATGCCGGCCGGCGCGAGGAAATCCAGGCCGTGCTGGCCAAACTGGAAGCCAAGCTGGCCAAACGCTGACAACGCATGGCAGGGCCCGGGGGCCGGGCCCTGCCTGTTGACAGGAATGCTGCTTTCCGGGCCGACGCCGATAGCGGCCCCCTGTCCAGCCCCGTTCCGGGCAGCCGAAGACGGTGGCCGCGGGAAAAACGGCGTTGTCGCCACCATTCATGTATACTACCATACCAGAAAGGAAGGTGATCCGATCGGTCCGCGGAAGAGGGCGCATTGATCCGGCTGACACCAAAACGGCAAATGTCCCCGATCAAGGGTGACGGCAGGGAGGGAAGATGCATGGGTTTCGCCGCCGGGGGGCCTGCCTCCCGACCATGGTCCGCAAGACGTGTCGCAGCGCCAGAGGGCTTTTGACATTGTCGGAGACCCGACGCAGATCGACGGCATTGCGGGCGGTCGTGCTTGCGGTGCTGGGTTTCCTGGCCGTCCCGCCGGTGCTGGCCTGTGACACCCCGGTCAGTGCATGTGGCAAGCCGGATCGGACCGGGATGCCCTTGATCCAGGCGGGGCAGGCGGCGGCGCTCTATGTTGATCCGGTCGCGGACCCGGCGGTCAAGCATGCGGCAGAGGGGCTGCGCCGCGACCTGGGGCGCGTCAGCGGTGGCGAGGCGGCGCGTCTGGACACCTTGTCGGCCGCTAAGGGACCGGTGGTGATCATAGGTGTCCTGGGCGCCAGTGCGGCCATTGACGACCTGGTTCGGGCCAGGCGCCTGGACGTCCAGGGATTGGCGGGACAGTGGGAAGGGTTCCGGCAGATCGTGGTGGATCGTCCGTTCCCCGGTGTTCCAAGCGCCCTGGTCATCGTTGGGTCCGACCGGCGCGGGGCCGTCTATGGTGCCTATGACCTGTCGGAGCGGATCGGGGTTTCGCCCTGGGCGTGGTGGGCCGATGTGCCCGTAACCAAACAGCGCGACCTGTATCTGACGGCAGGCATGCGGGCCGATCATCCGCGGGTAAGATATCGCGGCTTTTTCATCAATGATGAGGATCCAGCCTTCAGCGGTTGGGCAAGGGCAAGGTTCGGCGGCATCAATGCCGATCTTTACGGCCATGTCTTTGACTTGCTGCTGCGCCTGAAGGGCAACTACCTGTGGCCTGCCATGTGGGCGCCCAAGGCCTTCAATGATGACGATCCGCGCAACATGGTGCTGGCCGATGAGATGGGCGTGGTCATGGGAACCTCCCATCACGAGCCCATGACGCGTGCCCAGGCCGAATGGCATCGGAACAAGGACAAGGGCGTCACGGGTGGTCCCTGGGATTACGCCAGCAATGCCGACAATCTGCGCGCCTTCTGGCAGGGCGGCATCGAGCGCATGATGTCGAAGGGCAATGGCGGCGCCTATGACAGCCTGCTGACCGTCGGCATGCGCGGCGACGGGGATGAACCCATGTCGGAAGGTACGGCCACACGCATGCTGGAAAGCATCGTTGCCGACCAGCGCCGCATCATCGCGGAGGTGACGGGCAAGCCCCCGGAAAAGACACCGCAGGTCTGGGCGCTTTATAAGGAAGTGCAGGATTATTACGATCACGGCATGCAGGTGCCTGATGACGTGACCCTGCTGTTCGCCGACGACAATTGGGGACAGATCCGCCGCCTGCCCATCACCGGGCGCGATCCGAAGGATCGGGCGGGTGGCTACGGGGTCTATTACCATTTCGACTATGTCGGGGCGCCGCGGAATTACAAATGGATCAACACCAACCAGATTGCCAAGACCTGGCAGCAGATGAATCTCGCCTATGAAAAGGGCGCACGCGCGATCTGGATCGTCAATGTCGGCGACATCAAGCCGATGGAATATCCGCTGGATTTCTTCCTGGACATGGCCTGGAACCCGGAAGCGATGACGCCTTCCGCCCTGTCGGCCTATCCGGCGCGGTGGGCCGGCGACACGTTCGGCGCCGGGTTGGGGGCGGAGATCGGTGAGGTGCTGGAGACCTATGCCGCCTATGCCGCACGCCGCAAACCGGAACTGATCGACCAGAACAGCTTCCCGCTTGGCGAGGGGGTGGGCCCATTGCTGGATGGCGGCGCCTTCGGGCGGATGGTGGAGGAGTGGCGCACCCTGGTGGCGAAGGTGGCGCGGATCAAGACAGCGCTGCGCCCCGACCAGCAGGATGCCTATTTCCAACTGGTCGAATATCCCGTGCTGGCCCTGTCGAACCTGTACGAGATGTATTATGCCGCCGCCTGGAACCAGCGGCTGATGACCCGCAATGATCCCCGTGCCAACTATTTTGCCGACATGGTGGAGCGGACTTTCCGGCGCGATGCCGAACTGACGGCGCAATATCACGCGCTGAATGGCGGCAAGTGGGCCGGCATGATGAACCAGGTCCATATGAGCTATGTGATCTGGCAGACCCCGACCCAGCAGACCATGCCCAGCATCAGTCGCGTGTCGGCCGATACCCCGCCGGACCGGTTGGCGGCCCAGATCCGTTTCGCCCCGTCTGCACCGGTTGATCCAAAGCGGATCATCGTGCCGGCGGCGACGTTCGATCGGGCCGTGGGGGCCAAGGGCCTGTCCTGGCACGTACTGCCCATGCTGGGGACAGGCAGTGCCGTCGTGGCCCTGCCGCAGGGCCGACAGCCGACCGCGCCCGACGATGGGATGCGTCTTGAATATGGGATCACGACAGCCGTCAACGGGGATATCCGCGTCGCGCTCAATCTTTCCCCCACGCTGGACACGACGGGTGGCAGTGGCATCCGGATCGGGATTTCCCTGGATGACGGTCCGGTGAAGACGGTGACATCACACCTGATCCCGACGCCCGGGGCCATCACGACGCCGGAACAGGCGGCCTGGGTGGAGGCCGTGAAGAACAACAGTTACACGGTGGAGGTTGTCTTTAACGGCCTCAAGGCCGGTCATCATGTCGTCAAGGTCTGGCGCATCGACGACAACCTCGTGCTGACGTCACTGACCATCGGTCTGCCGTCATGAGGGCGGGGGTCAGGGCTCTGCGATGGTGGATGATCGGGCTGATCATGCTGGGCGCGATCATCAACTATCTGACCCGTGCCACCCTGGGCGTGGCAGCACCCACCGTGTTGGCCGATTTGTCGATCACGACGGAGGAATATGGCTGGATCACCAGCGCCTTCCAGTTGGGCGTGATGATGCAGCCCCTGTGCGGCTATGTGCTGGACGTTATCGGACTGAAGACCGGGTTTGCCATCTTCGCGGCGGTCTGGTCGCTGCTGACCATGGCGCATGGCCTTGCCGGAAACTGGCCGGCGCTTGCCATTCTTCGCGGTCTGTTGGGGGTGGCGGAGGGGTCGGCCAATCCGGCCGGGATGAAGGCCGTGTCCGAATGGTTCCCGGCGCGCGAACGGGGGCATGCCGGGGGCGTCTACAATATCGGCGCCTCTGTCGGATCGATGCTGGCGCCGCCGCTGGTGGCCTGGGCCATCCTGTTCTGGAACTGGCGGATGGCGTTCGTGCTGGCCGGTGCCCTGGGTCTGGTGTGGGTGGCGCTGTGGCTGAAATACTATCAGTCGCCGGCCACGCATCCCGCCTTGTCAGAGGAAGAGCGAAAGCACATCGCGGAGGGCCAGGAAAACCATCTGGCGGGCGACGGCAGCCGACCATCAATCCTGATGCTGTTGAAGCAGCGGAATTTCTGGGGAATCGCCCTGCCGCGCTTCCTGGCCGACCCGACCTGGGGCACACTGGCCTTCTGGGTGCCGCTCTATCTGATGACCGTGCGTGGCTTCGATCTGGCCGCCATCGCCATGTTCGCCTGGCTGCCCTTCGTTGCCGCCGATCTGGGCTGTCTGTTCGGGCCCACCGTGGCCGCCTTTCTGCACCGGCGCGGGCTCAGCCTGCTGAACGCCCGGCGCGGCGCCTTCACGCTGGGGGCGTTGATGATGACGGGCATGGCCTTTGTCGGCCGTGTGGACAGCCCTTACGCCGCCATCCTTTTGCTCTGCCTGGGTGGTTTCGCGCATCAGACCCTGTCGGTCACCGTCATCACCCTGTCATCAGACCTGTTCCGCCGGAACGAGGTGGCGACGGTCGCCGGCATGGCCGGCACGATGGGCAATCTGGGGGTCCTGGTCTTTTCGCTGCTGATCGGCGGGCTGGTGGCGACGGTCGGTTACGACCCGTTCTTCCTGGCGCTGGGGGTGCTGGACCTGCTGGGCACGATCCTGCTCTGGACCCTGGTCCGTGACCACGGGGTCGCAATGGTGAAACCATGATCCGCAATCCCATCCTGCCGGGTTTCAATCCTGATCCGTCCATCGTCCGCGTCGGCGCGGATTATTACATCGCCACGTCCACCTTCGAATGGTTTCCCGGCGTGCAGATCCACCATTCGCGCGATCTGGTGCATTGGCGGTTGCTGACGCGACCGCTGCGACGGGCCAGCCAGCTCAACATGCTGGGCGCGCCGGACAGTTGCGGCGTGTGGGCGCCGTGCCTGACCCATGCAGACGGGCTTTTCCATCTGGTCTATACCGACGTGAAGCGGTATGGCCGGACGACCGTGGCCGGTGCTTCCGGCGCGTCGCTGCGCGACTTCCACAATTATCTGGTGACCTCGCCCACCATCGATGGGGATTGGTCCGATCCGGTCTTCCTGAACAGCAGCGGCTTCGACCCGTCGCTGTTCCATGATGATGATGGGCGCAAATATCTGGTCAACATGCTGTGGGATCATCGCCCCGGCCAGAACCGCTTTGCCGGCATCGTCTGTCAGGAATATTCACCAGCAGCGGGCAAACTGATCGGGGAACGGCGCCTGATCTTCAAAGGCACGTCCCTGGGCCTGACGGAAGCACCGCATCTCTACAAGCGCGACGGCTGGTATTATCTGCTGACGGCAGAGGGGGGGACGGGCTGGAACCATGCCGTGACCATGGCGCGGTCCCGCCGGATCGACGGTCCTTATGAACTGCATCCCGATACCCATATTCTAAGCTCACGCACCCGGCCCGACGCGGCCTTGCAGCGGGCGGGCCATGCCGATCTGGTGCAGACGGCCGAGGGGGACACCTATGCCGTCTATCTGTGCGGCCGACCCCTGCCGAACCGGGGTCGTTGTGTTCTGGGGCGGGAAACGGCGATCCAGCGCATGGTGTGGGGCGCGGATGGCTGGCTGCGCACGGCCGATGGCCAGGGCATGCCGTCGCTGGTCACACCCTCACCGGGCCTGATCCCGCATCCATTTCCGCATGCCCCAGCGCGGTCGGATTTTGACATGGGGGAGTTGCCGGTCGATTTCCAATGGCTGCGTTCTCCCTATGCCGATGATCTTTTCAGCCTGACCGATCGGCCAGGCTGGCTGCGGCTGCACGGGCGGGAGAGTGTCGGCAGCCAGTACCGCCAGGCCCTGGTGGCCCGCCGCCAGCAATCCTTCTGCTATTCCGCGTCCACCCGCATGGATTTCCAGCCCGAGCATTTTCAGCAGGCGGCGGGCCTGATCTGCTACTACGGCGCCACCAAGTTCCACTATCTCCATGTCAGTCATGATGAAGTCCGCGGCCGGCACCTGCGCGTCATGTCGGCGCTGCCGGATTCCCCGCAGGCGGATGCCTTTACCGATCCCGTCGCCATCCCGTCCGACCCCATCACCCTGCGGGTCGAGGTCGACTTTGAACGGCTGCGCTTCGCCTTCAGTCTGGATGGCATCTCCTGGACGTGGCTGCCCCAGATATTCGATGCCAGCATCCTGTCGGACGAGGCGACCAGCCCCGGCGCGCCCAATTTCACCGGAGCCTTTGTCGGCATGGCCTGCCAGGACATGTCGGGTACTGGCCGTCCCGCCGATTTCGACTGGTTCGAGTATCGGGAACGCGATTATGCAGAGGCCTGTCCAGGCGATACGGAGATTGGGACCGTCAATGATGGCAATGTCCCGCGCTCTGGCGCCTCCGCCGGTTGGGGCTGAAAGTTCGGTCTTTTCGTGACCTTGGCTGCAATCCACGGGGCTTTGCCGGCGAGGTCACGAAAAGACAGGTTCAGTTTGTTCCCAGCCCTTCGATGAAATGCGTGATGGCATTATCGACGGCGGCGGCATCGGCACTTTCCTGGTTGTAATTATCCAGATCCAGCCGCAGCACGGGGATGCCGGCCGCGTCCAGGGCGCGCAGGACGAACGGGTCGGCGTCGGTCAGGGCCACGGCGCCATGGACGCCATGGATCTGCGCATCGCGGACATGCCAGGCGCCGGCCCAGGTGGGCATGCGCAATTCGTCGCCCATGGTGGCGAAACGGGCGGCCAGGGCCCGCATCGGGTCGCGCCCCCGGTCGTGCTGGCGGATATAACCATCGGCGGCCAGCGACAGATACATGGAACAGACGAACACGGCGCCGTGGCTTTCCTCCCATCTCTGGTAGAAGCCCATGTCGCTCCACAAGCCGCGCCCGACCCACATCAGGCGGACCCGTTCATGGGGGCAGGCGGCATCGCCCGCGACGACCCGCGCCGCCACCTCCTCATACAGCGCCTTGGCGGCGTCGCGCGCCCAGACGGACCCGCGATGCCATTGCGGAACCATGGTGGCGGGCATGGTGTCGACGATGCTGACGGGGGCGGGACGGGTGGCGGCGATCAGGTCGCGGGTGCGGCGATACCAATCCTCCTGCTCGTTGACCAGATCCATCACTTCCGCGAACCGGTCGGGATCGAAGCGCCGGCCCGTCGCCGCCTCCAACCGGGCCACCTGCGCCCGCAATTCGCCTTCCAGCAGGTCCAGCCGTTCGGGTTCCAGATGCCGGTCCCAATCGCCGGGCAGCGTTTCCCACCAGTTGGCGTCGATGTTCCAGCGGCTGTCGAAACTGCGCTGATAGAGGAACAGGTCGGCCCCCGTCTCCTGGGCCCAATGCCGGAAGATGCGCGACGTCGCGTCCGTGCCCGTCACGGCGGCCAGGAAATCCGGCTTCGGCAGGCCGCCCCAGGGTGCATTCTCCCCATCCTGGTCGAAGGCGGCAGCCAGCCCCTGGGCGCTGTAGGCTTCGACATCGGCGGGATAGCCCTGGTCGCGCAGCAGGCGGAAATAGCGGCCGGACTGCTGCTTGGCCGCGACGATGGAGGCCCACCATTGGTTGACGACGAAAGGAATGTCCATGGCGCGCAGGATTTCCTGCGGGGCATTGGCATTGACCACGGCCAGCGGTGCGCCGGCAGCCACCTGTTCACGCAGACCCGCGAACCAGTCGCGCTGGAACTGCCCAAAGCTGGCGACAGCGGACAGCGACTTGCGGCTGCGCGCCGGTGGCTTCAGTGCCGCCCGGCCCCCACCGCCGCCGCGCGCGGCGCGGGGGGCGGTGTCTGTGGCGGGCTGCGGATCGCGGCCGGCCAGGAAATCCGCCAGCCCGGTGGGCATGCGCGCGGCATCGCCGTTCCAGGTCACGGCCAGGAAAGGCAGGCCGGCCGCCGCACAGGCGGCGTGCAGTCCCTTCACGTCCCACGGAGCAGCCTCATCGCCTGGACGGGTGACGTGCAGCAGCCGTCCCGCACCCGCTGATTGCGCCGTCGCAACCAGATTGGCCGGGTCCGTCGGCGCGCGGCGCACCATGGGCGCGCGCTGGTCGCAGAAGGGGCGTCCCCAATCCTGATCCTCGCCCAGAACCAACATGCCTGCCGCTTCCAGGCTGTCATAGGTGCGGAAATCCTCCTGGGTGCTGCCGCACAGGAACAGGCCGTCGTGCATGCCAAGCAGGTCAGGCGGATCGGCCAGCAGCGCCGCCAGGGCCGCCGCCGCCTGGTCAACCGGCAGAATGGTTGCACCCGCCACCAGCCGGACGGCCTCCGCACCCGTCAATCTTCTGGCCTGACGAAAATCCAGCACCTGGGCCAGCAGGATACGCAGGTGGATCTCGTCGGCTTCCGCCCGGCCAAGATCGCCCCCGGGTACACCGATCCCGGCCAGCCAGTGCGTGAGTTGTTCCAGCCGCTGATCATTATAACGGGCCACGCCCGCGCCGGGACCGTAAAGCCGGTCCAGGAAATGCACCTGACCCAGGCGACCGACGACCTCCCGCGCCAATTCGCGCAAGGCGGCGAAGACCTGGGGCTGTTCATTGTCGGCGCTGGTGATCAGTAACGGGTCCGGCACCGCCCCGTCACCGACAAGCTGCTCCAGCAGGGATTTTCCCCGCGCCGTCAGGCCGGCCCCGCCCATGATCCCGTCCAGCAGCGGCGTCGTGCCGGCGACAGGCACCAGCCGCACGGGCAGCAGGCCCGCTGCCCGCACCAGGGCGCGCGGACCATCCACGCCCAGCAGGCGCAGGGGGCGGTGCCCCTGCCGCCGCAGCGCGTCCAGGGTGCCGTTGGGATCGTTGGCGGCGTCCAGCAGCGGGGTCAGGGCGGGGTGGCGGGTCATCAGATGACCCCGCGCTGCTTCAAGGCTTCCAGCCGGTCGGCCGAATAGCCGGTCAGCTTCTCATAGACGGTGGCGTTATGCTCCCCGATCGCTACGGGCAGCACGGGGTCGAAGCCGGTGCGCGCGCCGGAGAACAGGATGGGGATGCCGGCGGTGCGTAGGTCGATGTCGGACGTGTAGCTGGGATGGGCGATGGGCATCGTCTCATTCCGGGCGACGACGCGCGGGTCGACCAGGGCATCTTCGGGATGGCGCACGGGGGCCACGGGCACGCCCTGCGCCTCCAGCGCTGCCACCACCTGGGCGGTGGGAAGCTGCCGCGACCAGGCATTGATCCGCGCTTCCAGAACGGGGGCATTGGCGACGCGGGCGTCGCGGGTGGCGAATTGCGGGTCCTGCAACAGCTCCGGCTGCCCCATGGCGCGGAACAGGCCGGCAGCCAGCTTGTCATGCACGGCGACCAGGGCGATGTAACCGTCGGCACATTCGAACACGCCGAAGGGCGACAGGCGCTGCACCGTCAAGCCTGTGCGCGCCTGCATGCCCGCCGCTGCCATGGCCGACCAGTTCTCGATAGCGACGAAGGAGGTGAGCGCGCCCAGCATCGACACGTCGATATGTTGGCCCTCACCGGTCCGGTGCCGCTGTTCCAGCGCCGACAGGATGCCGATGACGGCAAACACGGGGGCCAGCATGTCGGCCATGGGCACGCCCATGCGTACGGGAGGCTCCCCCGGCGCGCCCGACGTGTACATGGCGCCCGACAGGGCCTGGATGATGACATCCATGGCCTTGCCACCCTCTGACCCGTTGGCGCCGAACCCGGACAGGGAGCAATAGATGACGCGGGGGTTGGCGGCGCGCGCCGCCGCGTAGCCCACGCCCAGCCGGTCGGCCGTGCCGCTGGTGAAATTCTCCACCACGATGTCGCAGGTCTTCACCAGATCGGCGAAGACGGATTTGGCATCGGGATGCTTCAGGTTCAGCGTCACCCCATATTTGCCGCGCGCCCGGGTCAGGTGGGAGATGGACAGGTCGTCCTCATGCCGGCGTTCCACCACCACCCCGTCGCGCCCGACATAGGGGCTGTTGTCGCGCGCCAGATCGCCGCCGGCCGGGTCTTCCAGTTTGATCACTTCCGCCCCCAGCCCTGCCAGCAGCAGGGTGGCATAGGGGCCGGCCAGGGCGCGGGTCAGGTCCAGGACGCGAAGCCCTTCCAGGGGGCGCTGCTGAATGGTGTCGTTCGTGCTCATGCTCGTGATCCTTGACGGGCGGAAACCGCACCCTTGTCGCGCAATGCATTGATGTCGTCGGGGGAAAGGCCGAGGCCGGCCAGGATGTCGTCGCTGTCGCCACCGGCCGGGGCCGCTGGGCGGGGCGGGGCGGGCGGGGTGTCGCTCAGGCGGATGGGCAGGCCGATATGCGGGGCGGTGCCGCCGCCGGGCAACGCCACCTCGAACACCATGCCGCGCGCCCGGTTATGCGGGTCTGCCAGGGCGTCGGACAGATCATGCACGGGGGCGAACTGCGTGTCGGCAGCGGCCAGGACGTCCAGCCATTCGGCCAAGGTGCGGGTGCGGAAGAGGACGGCCAGCGCGTCCGCAATCTCCGCCCGGCGTGACAGGTCCATCTGGGCGCCTGCGAAATCCGGCCGGCCGACGGCTGTGCAGAAACGCTGCCAGTAGCGTGGTTCCATGTCGGTGGTGGTGATGAACCGGCCATCGGCCGTTTCCCAGATGCCGCTGTCCGCCCGGCGCTGACCACGCGCCGGTACCTTTGACAGGTCGGGATTGCGGGCAATGGTGCTGGCGACCAGGGCCATGGACGCATCCGACATGGCGATGTCGACATGCTGGCCCCGGCCCGTCGTACCACGGGCGATGATGGCCGACAGGATGCCGATGACGGCGTTCGACCCGCTCAACAGATCGGCCACGGGCACGCCGGGGAAGCTGGGCTTGGCCGCATCCTCCCCAATGCGTGACAGGGCGCCGGCGATGGCCAGCGCCACCGGATCATGCCCCGGTTTGTCCCGGTACGGCCCGGTCTGGCCGCACAGCGTCACCGACGCATAGACGAGGCGCGGGTTCAGGGCCAGCATGGCGGCCGCACCATAGCCCATGCTGTCCATCACGCCCGGCCGGTAATCCTCCACCAATATGTCGGCCTTGGCGACCAGCGCCTCGATCACCGGGCGGGCATCGGCATGGCCGGGATCGATGACCAGGCTGCGCTTGTTGCGGGCATAGATGTCGCGGGCGCGGAGCGCCGCACGGGCATCATCGTCGAGCTTGTCCCAGCCGAAGACCTGCGCCTGCTTAGCCAGTTCGCGCGGGTTTTCCAGGCGGATGACATCGGCGCCCAGATTGCCCAGCATCCAGGTGCAATAGGGGCCGGGCAGGAATTTGGAGAAATCGACGACCGTCAGGCCGGAAAGGGGTCCGCTCATCGCGCATCCTCCCCATCATCGGTCTGGAACAGGGCGCCGGGCACGCGGATCGTGCGGCCCGACAGGGGGTCGGCGAAATCGACAAAGGCAGCGCGGGCCGCATGTTGTGGACTGGACAGCACATCGTCCGGCCCGTCAATGGCCGACAGGCCCAGGCCTGTGCGGTTCGACTGTTCGGCCAGGAAGGCGCGGGTCTTGGTCGCCAGGAAGGCGGCGACGATCTTCTCCCATTCCACCAAGGTTTCCTGCGGCATGTCGGCGACCAGAAGCTTGTCCCAGTCGATATCGGCCAGCGGCCCCGCCATGCCATCGGCCTGCATCAGCGCGACCATGGCCCGCATCATGCCCGGATTATCGACCAGGGCCCAGGTGACCCAGCCATCCGCGACTTTCCAGATCTGGTTGACGCCGGACTTGCCGCGCACCAGCCGGTTGCCGGTGCGGGCGCCCACCTTGCCGGCCCAGTCCCACATCACCGGTTCCCGGTAATTGGCCAGCACGGCCGATTGATAGGCGGAGACAGAGACATGCTGCCCGGCGCCGGTAAAGCTGCGGGCGTTCAGCGCCGTCAGCGCCCCGATCACGGCCTGGATGGCGCCCAGCGCATAGGCCTGCTGGCCCGGCAGACGCAGCGGCTCCCGGTCCGGGTCGCCGCCGATATGCAGCAGGCCCGACCGCGCGATCAGGGTCAGATCGGTGGCGGGGCGCGCGGCCCGTTCCCCGTCCGGATCAAAGGGCGCCAGCAGCACGTCAATCAGGCCCGGATAATCCCCCGGCTCCACCCCCGGCAGCGGCCCGTTGCGCAGCAGGATATCGGCCCCGGACAGCAGGGCGGGCAGGGCGGCGGCGTCCATCGGCACGCACTGCTTGCCGATATTCCACACCGGGTCGGCCGCGTCGCCCGTGGCCGGCACCAGCCGCGTCACGCGCGCCCCCAACTGGGCCAGCATGCGGCCGGCCAGGGCGCCCAGTTCGCCCGTGGCATCGATGATGGTCAGATGGTTCAGCATCATTCCGTTCCTCAGGCCAGGGCGCCGGCGGCTGTCAGGTCGGCGACCTCCGCCGGGTCCAGGCCCAGCAGGTCGACGAAGACGGCCTGATTGTCCCCGCCCAGCAGGGGCGGCGGGCCGACATGGATGGCGGCATCGGAAAAGCGCAGCGGCGGCCCCGGCATTTCGCAATCGCCCAGCTTTTCATGCTGGATGCGGTGGTAATGGCCGGCACTTTCCAGTTCCGGATCACAGAAGACATCGCGGCCGTCATTCACCGCTTCGGCCGGAACGCCCGCCGCCGCCAGAAGGTCAGCCAGACGGTGCTTGTCCTGCGGACTGGTCCAGGCGGACAGGGCGGCGTTCAGGTCGGCGGCATGGGCCTTGCGCCCGGCCAGCGTGGCGAAGCGCGCGTCGGTGATGCAAGACAATGCCGAAAGCGCCTGCCAGTCGGTGTCGTCGCGCACGGCGATGGCGCACCATTGGTCGGGCCCGCGGCAGGGGAACAGGCCATGCGGTTCCATGCGCGGATCGTCATTGCCGCGCCGGGCGGCCAGACCGCGCTGATGATCGGCCAGACAATCGGACGTGACCAGCATCATCGGTTCGACCTGCGACACGTCCAGATGCTGGCCTTCGCCCGTCTGCCGGCGATGTTCCAGGGCGGCCAGCACGGCCACCGTCGCCATCATCGGCGCCACCACATCGCCATAGGCAAAGGGCGCCATGTGCGGGCCCCGGTCGGGCCAGCCGGACAGGGCGGCGAAACCCGACAGGGCGGCAGCCGAATTGCCATAGCCGCGCAGGTCGGACAGGGGGCCGGTGCGCCCGGTGACGCTGACCGACAGCAGGATGATGCCGGGCCGGATGGATTTCAGCGTGTCATAGGACAGGCCGATACGGTCCATGTAGCCCTTGCCGAAATTCTCCACCACCACATCGGCCCAGGCGACCAGCTTCTTCGCTACCGCGATCCCGCGCGGGTCGTTCAGGTTGATGGTGATACCCTGCTTGCCGGTATTGGTGATGGCGAAAAAGGCAGAGGCGTCGGGATGGCGCTTGCCGTCCTTGAAGGGCGGGGACTGGCGGCCAAGGTCCAGGCGCTTTGCGCTTTCCACCTTGATGACGGTGGCGCCGTAATCGGCCAGATCCTTGGTGGCGCGCGGGCCGGCGCCGACCCAGCTGAAATCGGCGACGCGCAGTCCGGACAGGGGGCCTTTTCTGGTCATGGTGCATTCTCCGCGGTGGGCGGGGTGAAGCAGGGCGGAGTTTCCCCGCGCGTGCGGGCGGCGATCAGGTCCTGGGCATGGTCCAGGATTGGGTCGCCATCGATGCCGAACTGGCTTAGTTCCGCCGCGATATGCCGGGCATTTTCGGCGTAAAGCGCGCGGAACCGTTCCTGATCGGCGGGCGGCAGTGAGAGCGTCATGCCCATGTTCAGGGCCTTGCCCTTTTCCAGGCCGCGTTCTTCGGCCGTCAGGATCTGGCGGGCCAGCGCCGCCTCCCACACGGGCTGGGCGTCCTTCAACACCTGGCGCAATTCCGGTGTCAGCCGTTGCCAGGCCTTGTCGGACATGGCGCGGGCGGGATAGGCGCCGCGGTCGAAATGCAGGGCGGTGAAATAGCGCGTCACCTCCCCGAAATGCAGGGACTGGATGGTGTCGGCCGGCGCCACCACCCCGTCGATCACGCCCTTGGCCAGGGCCGAATAGACCTCCCCCATCGGCATGTTGACGGGATCGGCCCCCAGTTCGCGCAGCATGCCCAGGGCTTCGGTCTGGGCGCGCAGGCGCAGGCCGCGCAAATCCTCCAGCTTCTCGATGGGTTTGTGCCTTGTCAGCACGCCGGGGAAATTGCCCCCCTGCACGGCCAGCACATGCAGCCCCTCCAGTTCCTGTCCGAAGACGGGGAAGGCGTCGGCCAGGCATTTATAGATGGCGACCTGATCGCCCATGTCGCGGATGCCGCCGTAAAAGCCGGCCTGACCGCGCAGGGCATGGGCGCCGCCACGGGCATAGATCGGGGTGATCAGGCCGATATCGGCCACGCCATGGCGGATTTCCACCATGCTCTGGTCCGATGACAGCAGGGAGCCGGCCCAGAAGGGCTTGATCACCAGCCGCCCGCCCGATTTCTCCGCCACCGCCTTCATCCATTCCTGATCGGCCTTGCTGAACGGATGGGTGGGCGGATAGGGGCTGGCATAGGACAGGGTGACCGCGTCCGCCCGTTCCTCCTGCCTGGCGCCACAGGCGGCCAGGGCACAGAGGGCGACGGTGGCGAGAAGGGTTCGCAGATGCTTGGCCATCATCATGCCCCCAGAACCTTGGGCAGCCACAGGGTCAGCGCCGGGAAGGCGATGATCAGGGCCAGATGCAGGAAATCCATGACCAGAAAGGGCACGATCCCCCGGAAGATGGTGGAAAGCGGGATATCCTTGGCGATGCCATGGATGACGTAGCAGTTCAGGCCCAGCGGCGGATGCACGAAGCCGATTTCCATGGTCCGCACCAGGAAGATGCCGAACCAGACGGGCGACAGGCCCAGATCGATGATGATGGGCAGGAAGATGGGTGCCGTCAGCAGCATCAGCGCCAGCCCGTCCAGGAACGATCCCAGCACCAGCAGCAGCAAGGCCATCACCAGCACGGCCGCCATCGGCCCGGCATTCAGGTCGGCCACCAGGGCGGACATGTGGCCCGTGATGCCGGTCAGGCTGATGAAGGTGGAAAACAGGATGGCGCCGATGATGACGATATAGATCATGCCCGTGGTGCGCAGCGTGTCCGACAGGGCCTTGGTGATGGCGGCCCGCGTCAGCGCACCGCGGATGGCGCAGAGCAGGAAGGCACCCGACGCCCCGACCGAAGCGGCCTCCGTCGGTGTGAACCAGCCGACCATCAGCCCGCCAATGACAAAGACGACCAGGGCGACAATGTCGATGATGCGACGCAGGGCCGGCAGCCGGTCGCGCCAGGCCACCCGCTGCGTGCGCGGCCCCAGGGCGGGGCGCAGGCGGCACAGGATATAGATGCCGATCATGTAGAACAGGGCCTGGGTCAGGCCCGGCACGATGGCGGCGGCGAACAGCCGGCTGATCGATTGTTCGGCGATGATGCCGAACACGATCAGGGCGCCGGACGGCGGGATCAGCGACCCTAGCGTGCCGCCCGCCGCCAGCGCCCCTGTGGCAAAGGCGGGGGAGTAATTATGCTTGCGCATTTCCGGCAGGGCCACGGAACCGATGGTGGCCGCCGTGGCCAGGCTGGACCCGCTGATGGCGCCGAACCCGGCGCAGCCGGCGATGGAGGCCAGTGCCAGCCCGCCCGGCCGATGGCCGATGAAGCGGGCGGCCGCGTCAAAGAAATCGCGGCTGGCCCCGGCGGCAAAGCACAGATGTGCCATCAGCAGGAACAAGGGAAGCACGCCCAATTCGTACTTGGCGATGGTTTCAAAGGCCACGACGCCGGCCTTGATCAATGCTGCTTCCGGCGTGACCAGGATGGCGATGCCCCCGGCCCCCACCGCGGCCAGCGCCACGCCGATGGGCAGGCCCAGCGTCAGCAGGCCCAGCAAGGCGATGACGCCCAAGGCGCCCCAGAGTTCAGGGCTCATGTCGGCCCCCCTTTCCAACGGCGTGCAGCAGGAGCAGCAGTGCGATCAACAGGCAGGACCCGATCCAGACCAGCCGCAGCCAGCGCAGCGGTAGCCCCAGGATTTCCGTGATCTCGTATCCCGGCCACAATTCGGCCGCCACCCAGGCGGACCCCGCGGCCAGAAACAGGAAGAACAGGCAGCTTCCCATATCCGCGGCCCGGTCGAACCGCCGGTGCCAGATGGGGCCCAGCCGTTCGATCAGGATATGCACGCGGGCATGCGCGCCTGACAGGGTGGCACCGACCATGGCGGCGGATGCAGCCAGCACGACGCTGGCCTGCACCACCTCAATGGCACCCAGGACCGTGAAACCCACATGCCGGCCCAGCACGGCCACGGCATCCGCCGCCATCGCAGTCAACAATCCAGCCGCCCCCAGGGCAAAGGAAATCCGGGTCAGCAGCCCGCCGCGGACGGGTGGCGGTTTGTCAAAGCGTGGGGGCAAAATGCGCTCCTTGGACAATCAAACCCAGAATTTGCCAACAATTCACGACCGCCTTCCTGGAAAACGTTTTCATAGGCGCCAGATCAAGAGCTTGCCCAACAGTGCCTCCCCCGCTTTCGCGGGGGAGGCAGGAAGATGCAAAAGTGTCTGGGTTGACGCCTATAAGTGAAGTCCGGGAAAGCGGTTTCAGTCTTCTTTCAGGTATGCAGCACCGATCAGAAGGTGACCCGAATGCCGCCATAGGTCATGCGCGGCGGCTTGTAGGTGACCATCTGGTTGCCGTTGGCGGGGGAGGCGACGCCATTGGCGATGACGGCCTTGTTGGTGATGTTGCTCATCGCCACGAACAATTCCCAGGTGCCGGCGGCCGGTACATAGGTGATGCGGCCGTCGAACATGTCATAAGCGCCCTGGGCCACGGCCGCCGTATTGTCGATATCGATGAAATAGCTGCTGGAATGGCGCCAATCGCCATGCAGGCGCAGGGCCGTACCCTCGGCTGACAACGGCACCTCATAGGTCAGGCCCAGATTGCCGGTGAATTTCGGCACGAAGGGCAGCTTGTTGTCCAGTGTCAGCAGCGCAGTACCCGCCGCCGCCTGCTGCGGCAGCAGCTTGGTGAACTTGAAGTCTGTATAGCCAAGGCCGGCATTGAGGGTCAGCCCCTCGGCCAGCAGCGCCGTCGCCTCGGCCTCCAGGCCCTTGATCTCGCCATCGCCACCGTTGGTTTCCAGGCGGATGAAGGCGCCCGTGCTGTCGGTGGTGTTGCGGGTGATCTGGATGTCCTTGTAATCGCTGTAATAGGCGGCCAGGTTCAGGCGCAGGCGCCGATCCCAGAAATCGCCCTTCAGGCCGGCCTCATAGGCTGCCAGCCGTTCCGGGCCGAAGGTGTTGAACAGGTCGGCGCGGGTGGGGCGGCCATTCACGCCACCGGCCTTGAAACCCTTGGACCAGGACACATAGGCCATCAGGTCCTTGGAGAAGCGGTACTGGGCGCCCAGCTTGGGCGTGAACACGTTCCAGGTATCGCCAGCCGTGACATTGTTGAAGCTGACCAGATTGTTCTGCAAGGGCCGGACTTCGTAATAGCGGAAGTCCTTCTTCTCCTTGCTGACGCGGGCACCGGCCGTCAGGCTGAAGGCATCCGTGACCTTGTAATCGGCATTGGCGAAGGCGGCATAGCTGGACCCGTCCAGCCAGCGATTGCCCAGGCGGGTCTGGTCATAGCGCAGATTGGCGCTGTTATTGGCACCGCCCAGGCAACTGGCCGGACCCGTGCCGCTGGCCGGGCACACGGATGCCGCCACGCCCGGCGGGGCGATGGACCGGTTGGGGGCGGCGCGCAGCGCTTCCACCAGACCGACCAATTGCCGCGACGACTGCGTGTCCGTGGCCTTTTCTTCGAAATACCAGAGGCCGACCAGCCAGTTCAGCCGGTCGTCGAAGGCTTCTCCGCTGAACTGGAATTCCTGGCTGAACTGGTGCTGCTGCACATTGATGCCGGCAGAGGCCACGATGTCGGCGGGTGTGCCGTCGGCATCGGCCTTGCTGCTGACATCCAGGTCGCGATAGGCGGTGATCGACTTCATCTTCACGGCGCCGGGGTCCCAGTTGATGACGCTGGAAACGCCCCAGACATCGGAATTGGCGTAGCTGGCGGAGGTGGAATAGGTGGTCCAGGGGTCGGCGGCGACCCAGCGGCTGTCATAGGCCGTGCCCTGCGGAGCCAGCACGACGCGGTTATACAGCTCGATATTAGGGGCGCTGGCGGCGCTGTTGGTGATGCCCACCGCCTGATAATCGGTGGCCGCCTGGCGTTCCCGGGTGACGTCGCCCGACAGGGTGACGCTGATGGTATCGGTCGGGGTCCAGGCCAGGGTGGCCCGGCCGCTGCGCACATTCACATCATTGCCATTGCGCTTCGTGCCGTCGGCAGAGGGCAGCAGGCGCTTGTAATAGCCATCCTGGTCGCGCGACAGGGCGCTGACGCGCAGCGCCAACTTGTCTTCCACCAGCGGCACATTAACGGAACCGCCGACATCCAGGCGCCCGTAATTGCCGACGCGCAGTTCTGCCACGCCGCCGAAATTATCCGACGGGGCCTTGGTGGTGATGTTCAGGGCGCCGCCCGAGGTGTTCTTGCCGAACAGCGTGCCCTGGGGGCCGCGCAGCACTTCCACCCGTTCGATATCCAGCAGTTCCAGCACGGCACCGGGCGCACGCGCCAGATAGACCCCGTCGATATAGATGCCGACGGCCGGGTCCTTGGTGATGATGAAGTCGGGCTGGCCCACGCCACGGATGAACAACTGGGCAAAATTGCTGCCGCCGGAGCCGTTGCCCGACGTGGTCATCTGGAAGTTCGGGGTGGCCTCTGCCACGCCCTTCAAGTCGACAACACCCTTTTCACGCAGATCTTCGGCCGTCAGGGCGGTGATGGCGATGGGCGTGTCCTGAAGATTGGTGGTGCGGCGCTGGGCCGTCACAATGATCTCTTCTAGCTGGATGGGGCCCGGGGCCTGCTGGCCGAAGGCCTGCGTCGGCAGGGCGCACAGGCCGATGGCCAGCGCCACGGGCGCGGCGCCGCGGGGCGTCCACTTCTGGAACATTCTATCCTCCCTGGATGATCCGGCGGGGTTTCTCCGCCCCTTTTGAAGGCCATTGCGCCTTTCGTTATTGTTCATAACATAGACGGTTGATGTTCACAACTATCTATTTCCCCGAATGCGCTTCCTGAGAACGGAAAAAGCGGACAGGCGAGGGCGCATGGTTTATCAAGGTTTTCGACAAACTTCCTCCATTCCGACAAAGACCATGGCGAACGACAAAACCGACAATTCGGAACCTGCGGAGATCGATCTGGGCCGCCTGGGCGATTTCATCGGCTTCCGGCTGCGCCGGATCCAGAACCATCTGTCCCGTAATTTCTCCACCCGCAATGCCGAGTGGAACCTGCGTTCCGGCCTGTTCAGCTCGCTGGCCATCATCGCCGCCAATCCCGGGATTTCTCAGAATCTCCTGTCGCGGGAAGTGGGATTGGACAAATCGGCGACGGTGCAGATCGTTGATGATCTGGAAGGGCGCGGCTGGGCGGAACGCCGCCGGTCCGCCAATGACCGCCGCTTCTATGAATTGGAAGTGACGCCAGCCGGTCAGGAGGCGCTGGCCCAGCTTTTCGCCAATCTGGAGGAGACGGAGCGCGACGTCATGGCCCATCTGTCGGCAGAGGAGCGGACCACGCTGCTATCCTTGCTGGATCGGATCTATCAAAGCTGTTTCCGACTCTGATCGGCCCGTCTTCGTACGATATATGGTTATTTAATATAACAAAAAAGACGGCCCGTTGGCGAATGACGCCGACGGGCCGTGAGGCACTGGGAGGGGAAATCAGGGCAGGGAGGAGCGTCACTCCCGGCGATAGGCGCCGAGGCCGGGCTTGTAGCTTTTCTCGTCGATGAACTGGCGGATGCCTTCCTTGCGACCGTCATTGTCGAAGGAATTGGCGGCTTCCTGGGCGCGGACCAGGAAATCCTCGGCATTGTCGTAGGTCATGTCCTTGACGCGGCGGACGGCGTCCTTGGCAGCCTTCAGGGCGACCGGGTTCTTTGCCAGCAGCACCTTGGCCAGTTCGGTCACCCGTTCCTTGAGTTGGGCCAGCGGCACCGCCTCATTCACCAGGCGCCATTCGGCGGCCTTGCGCCCGTCGATCGCCTCGCCGGTCAGCGTGTGGTACATGGCATCGCGCATGGACATCAGGTCGACGGCCACCTTGGTGGCGCCGCCGCCGGGCAGGATGCCCCAGTTGATCTCCGACAGGCCGAACTTCGCCTCTTCCGCGGCAATGGCCAGATCGCAGGCATAAAGCGGACCATAGCCGCCGCCAAAGCACCAGCCATTGACCATGGCGATGGTCGGCTTCTGGTACCAGCGCAGGCGCCGCCACCAGCCATAGGCCTCCCGCTGTGCCTGACGCGTGGCGCCCAGGCCGTGCTTTTCCGTCTCGCGGAAATATTCCTTCAGGTCCATGCCCGCCGACCAGGCTGACCCTTCGCCCGTCAGCACCAGAACGCCGACATCGTCGCGGAATTCCAGCGCGTCCAGAACTTCCATCATCCGACGGTTCAGCGCCGGGCTCATGCAATTGCGCTTCTCCGGGCGGTTGAAACGCACCCAGGCAATGCCAGCAACGACATCGTAAGCAACGGTATCCGTCATCATGCTTGTCCTGACTTAAGAGATCAGATGGGGAAATGCCCGGGCTTGCGTTTCCAGCGTGATCGAACGACAGCGGGAATTGGGCGCGGGATGTCCGGATGGTGAGCGTTTCGCCGTCCGGACCCTGGGGCCAGTCGCCAACTGCGGCCGATGGCGGCAAGATCGGGCGGAAATCTCCACCCCATTTAAAGCACCGGCATCAGCGCTTGTCCAATACAATTATTATGAGATGTAACGAAAATTGATGATGTATGGCGAATCTCCGCCGAAATGCTTGTTTTCAGGGCGGAATTGGGCAGGGGAATGCCTGGTTCCGGGGCAAATCCCATCGTGGGCACGGTGCCCACGAAGCCCTGGTCACGGCCGATTGCGGGGAAACCTGCCGTCCCGTCGCCCCCGTGGCGGATCGAAAAAACGTTGAGCTTGTCATCGGTTATATTGCATTACGATTTGACCTGTCGTATCGTTGGAACATTCAACGAATAACGAGCCCGTCCGGCGAAACGGCGCCGCGGGACGCTTCAAGGGAGATACCCCATGAACAAGCTGGCATCGCGCCCGGCGGCGCGTCTGCTTACCCTGTTGCTGGCCGGCAGCACCATCACGCCTGCCGCCCTGGCCCAGGCCGACGCCAATCCCGTCCTGGAAGAGATCGTGGTGACGGCGGAGCGCCGGACGCAGAGCCTGCAGGACGTGCCGATCAGTGCCACTGTGTTGTCGGCCGAGGACATCATGCGCAAGGGCGTGTCCAATCTGGCCGATATCCAGCAGGTTTCGCCCTCCATCGCCATCAATCAGGTGAACCGTTCCACCTATGTGAATATCCGCGGCGTCGGCATCGCGCAGACCGCGCCCAGTTCCAGCCCCGGTGTCGCCTATTACATCGACGGGCAGTTGATCCCGCATGAACAGTTCATCAGCCAGTCCTTCTACGATATCGGCTCCATGGAAGTGCTGCGCGGACCGCAGGGCACGCTGACGGGCCAGAATTCCACGGGTGGCGCCATCTATGTGCGCACGCCCGATCCGGAATTCGGTGTCACCAAGGGCTTCATCGATCAGACCGTCGCGTCTTATGACTGGTTCCGCACGACGGGTGCGTTGAATGTCGGCATGGGCGACAATGTCGCCGTGCGCGTGGGTGCCGTCCGTGACAAGCGCGACAGCTTCACCAGGAATATCGGCCCCAGTCACAGCCAGCCCGGCAATACCGATCTGGAAGGGGCCCGCATCAACATCGCCCTGCGCAATGACGCGGAAACGCTGCGCATCAATCTGCGCGGGGAATATTTCAACAGCGACAGCGACAACAATGCCGTCAAGCGCCGCAACGATATTGTCAGCACCAACCCCTATATCATCCAGGAAGACGCCGTCTCCTATCTGAAGCAGGAAGGCTATCGCCTGTCGGGTGAGCTGAAATGGTCGCTGAATGACGGTATTGACCTGCGGGCCGTGACCTCTTGGCAGGATGGCAGCACCACGGACCAGACCGATGGCGACCGCACCGCCACGGCCCTGCCGCGCCCGCCCGCCGCCAATGTCGGCCGCATCGGCTATACCGACACGACCATCCGGACGCTGATCAACGAAGTGAATCTGCTGTCCAGCGGCGACGGCCCGCTAACCTGGGTCGTCGGTGCCTTCCGCATGGATGAGGATATTCCCCTGTCCGTGCTGCGCGACAATAACCACACGGTCGATTTTGTCTCCGCCACCTCCACCATCATCTCCAAGGTGGAGAACAAGTCGCAGTCCCTGTTCGGTCAGGTGAATTACTTCGCGACGGAGCAGGTGGAACTGATCGTCGGTGCCCGCCATTCCTGGGACGATCAGACCTATAACCGCATCGTCAGCACGGGCGGCACCGGCCTTTCCTCCCTCAGTTCCCGCAAGCTGACGGGCAAGGTGGGCGCCAATTACCATGTCACCGACGACACCATGCTCTATGCCAGCGTGGCGCGCGGGTACAAGGCGGGCGGCGGCAATCTGCCGGCCGCCAGCCCCAGTTTCGGACCGGAAACCAATCTGGTCTATGAAACGGGCTGGAAGACCACGCTGCTGGACAAGCATCTGCGCCTGAACGGCTCCCTGTTCTATTCCGACTATAAGGATATGCAGCTGGCCAGTCTGGCCAACGGCCTGCCCTTGACGCAGAACGCCGCCGGCGGCCAGTCCATGGGTGGGGAGTTGGAACTGGAAGGCCGGTTCGGCGGGTTCGGCTTCAATGCCGGCATCGGCTATCTGGATGCGGAGTTCGCCAAGGACACGACCTTGCAGAACACGGTCAGCAACAAGAACGAGTTGGTGAAGAAGGGCAGCACCCTGCCATTCTCGCCCGAATGGACCCTCAATGCCGGCATCCAGTACGAGATCATGGCCGGCGATATCGCCATCACCCCGCGCCTGCAATGGAGCCATGTGGGCGAAAGCTATGGCACGCCGTTCCCCAGTGCGGTGACCACGCTGCCGTCGCGTGATGTGGTGGATGCCCGCCTGTCCATCGATCCCACGGATGCCGTCCGGCTGGAACTGTTCGTCACCAACCTGTTTGATGAAACCTATATCGCCAGCCAGCTGCAGAACTCCTCGTCGGCCGATGGTGGCATCATCTATGGCGCCCGCCGGCAATATGGCGGCCGCCTGACCTATCGGTTCTGAGTTGGGGGGCAAGGGATGAAACGGTCCTTGGTTTCGACCCTGGCCCTGCTGGCGGCGCTGACGCTGCCGGCAGGGGCCAAATGGTGGTCCCCCGGCGATGGTACGCCATTTCCCGCACAACTGGATGATGCCGACGCGGACGGCGTCACCCGGCTGCTGCTGCAAGGGGGGCCGCTGGACACGAAGGGGCATCCCTTCTTCGAAGCCAAGGGCCCCTATGGCCGGGCCTGTGTCACCTGCCACCAGCCGGGCGACGGGATGAGCCTGTCGGCCGAAACCGCGCGCGTGCGCTGGCAGGAAACGGCGGGCACCGATCCGCTGTTCGCCAGCATCGACGGGGCCAATTGCCCCGATCTGCCGGCGGGGGAGTGGGCGTCCCATTCCCTGCTGCTGGATCATGGCCTGTTCCGCGTGGCCCGGCCCTGGCCGCCGGTGGATGCGGAGGGTCGGAAGATTGAGCCGGACTTCACCCTGGAAGTTGTGCGCGACCCCACGGGGTGCAATGGGTCCAAGGTCTGGGGGCTGGCCGCCAAGGACCCGCATGTCTCCGTCTTCCGCCGGCCGCGGCCCGTGGCCAATTTCAAGTACATCCTGGCCATGGGTTTTGCGGTTGATCCCAAGGTCGGCAAGCCGCTGCCCATCGATCCGGAAACGGGCAAGATGGTCAGCGGCAATCTGATGGCCGACCGCCGCGCCCTGTCGCTGGAAGCGCAGATGCGCGACGCCGCCCAGTCCCACCAGGGTTTCGACGCCCTGACCCCGGACGAGATCAGGCGTATCCGCGATTTTGAGGATCGCATCTTCGTGGCCCGGCAGAAGGACAGGGTGGGTGGCGACCTGGATGCCGACGGGGCCAAGGGCGGGCCGGAGACGCTGGCCCGGTCCGAACCCGGCCGGCTGGGCAGCCAGGGCACGGCCGTGTGGAGCGAGTTCGCCGCGTGGGAGAAGATCCCCGCCGATGCCACCCTGTCGCCCGAACAGCGCGCCTATCGGGAATCCGTGGCGCGCGGGGCCCGCATCTTCCGTGAGAAGACCTTTCTGATTACCGACAGCGCCGGCATCAATTCCCCCGTCGGCTTCGGCAACCCGGTCCGCAATGCCTGCGTCTTCTGCCATAATATGAGCCAGATGGGCATGGATGTGGCGCCGGGGCAGGTGGATCTGGGCACGACCACCATGCCGTTCGCGGACCCGCAGCCCTGGCTGCCGCTGTTCCGGCTGACCTGCAAGGGGCCGCCGCACCCGCATTATGGCCGCGTCATCCACTCCCATGATCCGGGCTATGCCCTGACCACGGGCCGCTGCGCCGATGTCGGCAAGATCACCTTGCAGACCCTGCGCGGGCTGACGGGCAGGGCGCCTTATTTCGCCAGCGGTTCCGCACCCGACCTGCGGGCCGTCATCGACTATTACGACCGGCGCTACAATATCGGCTATACGGAGCAGGAAAAGCGCGACCTGGTCAATCTGATGGGGGCGCTTTAGATGCGGTGGATCATCCCGGCCCTGCTGGCCCTGCTCAGTTTCAACAGTCTGGCGCAGGCGGGCGAGGCGGTGCGCTTCGTCTCTTGCCCGATCTACCGCGACACCGATGCCGGCCGTAAATCCGGCTGCTGGCTGGCGGAGGAACGGGAGAGCGGGCGGCGCTTCGACATCACCCCATCCGCCACCAAGCCCGACTGGTCCATGGGGGTGCTGGTTGAAGGGCGCATTGCGGAGACGCAGGACAATGCCTGCGGGGCCACGGTGCTGGAGCCTGTGCGCGTGTCCGTCCTGCCGGACCTGGCCTGTACCCGGGCCATGATCCCGGCCGAAGGCTTCTCTGGTCGGCGCTTCGTGCTGCCGGCCCGCAATATCCGCCCGCTCTACGCCCCGGAACCGGCCCCGCCACCGCCCTATATGGCCCGGCTGTTCGTCATCCCGTTCGATTTCGGCCGCGATTTCGCCGTCTATCAGCAGAGCGATTGGATGCTGGTGCAGGCCGCCACCTATGCCAAGGCGGCGGGCGGTAAGGTGCGGATCACGGGCTATGCCGAAACGGAACCCTTCACCGTTTCCGGCCAGGTTCTGGCCGAACCGGCGACGCTGGCCCGGCAGCGGGCGGAGATGGTGCGGCTGTGGCTGGTCAGCCTGGGTGTGGCGGCGGACCGTGTCACGCTGGAGTGGCGGTTGAACCCTGCGCCGCTGGCCGACCCCGCCTTTGACGGGCTGACCGAGACCTCCCGCCGCCGGGCCGATATCCGCGTGGAGCCCTGAACGGGCGGGGGATCACCCCGCCCGCGCGGCCATGGTTTCGGCAATGATCTGGAACGACCGCAGACGTTTGCTGAAATCGTACATGTCGGACACGATCATCAACTCGTCCGCCTGCGTGCGTTCCAGCAGGGCGTCGATGCCCCGGCGCACCGTGTCGGCATTGCCGATGATGCTGCAGCCCAGCATCTGGCCGGCCTGGGCCTTTTCCTGCGGCGACCAGTAGGCGTCGATATCCGGGATGGGGGGCTGGGTCAGCTTGCGCGCCCCGCGAACCAGATTGGCAAAGGACATCTGCTGTGACGTCGCCAGATACCGCGCCTCCGCATCCGTTTCGGCGGCGATGATATTGACGCCGACCAGGGCATAGGGCCGGTCCGCCTGTTCGGACGGTTTGAACCGGCTGCGATAGATGGAAAGCGCCTGATCCAGCGCACCGGGCGCGAAGTGGGAGGCGAAGCCATAGGGCAGGCCCAGTTCCGCCGCCAGATGCGCGCCGAACAGGCTGGACCCCAGAATCCAGAGCGGGATGTTGGTGCCGGAACCCGGCACGGCTTCGATGCGCTGTCCCGGGCCGGCGGGCGCCAGGAAGGCCTGCAACTCCTGCACATCCTGCGGGAAATTCTCGGCACTGCCCGGATCGCGGCGCAGGGCCCGCAAGGTCAACTGGTCGGTGCCCGGTGCGCGGCCCAGGCCCAGATCGATGCGGCCGGGATACAAGGTCTCCAGCGTGCCGAACTGTTCGGCGATGACATAGGGCGCGTGGTTGGGCAGCATGATGCCGCCGGCCCCCACGCGGATATGCTTCGTACCGGCCGCGATATGCTGGATCACCAGCGCGGTGGCCGCGGTGGTGACGGTGGGCATGTTATGGTGTTCGGCCACCCACAGGCGCCTATAGCCCCAGTTTTCGGCCTGCTGGCCCAGGGTGCGCGCCTCGTCCAGCGCGTCGCGGCGGCTGCCGCCTTCGCGCACGCGGCCCAATTCCAGGATCGAAATCTCCGCCAATTCTCTTCTCCTTGGCGATGCCGGGCCTTGGTGCGCCCGCTTCTTCATTGCAACAATATTCGTCAGATGGCGGGCAGGGTCTTCCAGTTTCTGGCCATGGGTGGGCAGGGTAGCCTTGCGCCAGGCCCGTCCTTGCCATCACGATCATCCGTCACCATCTGGGCGGTCGGCCGGGGACAGGACAGGGGCGGGCGATGGACAAGTTGCAGGCAATGCAGGTCTTCATCCAGGTGGTGGACCAGAATGGCTTTGCCCGCGCGGCCGACAAGCTGGGCCTGCCGCGCGCGTCGGTCACCACCATCATCCAGAATCTGGAAGCGCATCTGGGTGTGCGCCTGATGCAGCGCACGACCCGCAGCCTCAGCCTGACCGCCGATGGTGAGAGCTTCTATGAACGGGCTCAGCGCATCCTGGCCGAGGTGGAGGAGGTGGAAGCCACCTTCCTGAATGGTGCCCGCCAGCCCAAGGGTCGGCTGCATGTCGATATGCCCACCTCCGTCGGGCGGCTGATCGTTGTGCCGGCCCTGCGGAAATTCCACGCGCTGTATCCGGACATCGAATTGAAGCTGGGCATGAATGATCGGCAGATCGACATGGTGCAGGAAGGGGTGGATTGCGTGCTGCGCGTGGGCGAACTGTCGGACAGTTCGCTGGTCGCCCGCCGGCTGGGTACCCTGTCGCGCCTGACCTGCGCCAGCCCCGCCTATCTGGAGCGGTTCGGGGTGCCGCAAGGGTTGGAAGATCTGGCCGGACATCAGGGCGTCAATTATTTTTCCCCGCATCTGGGCAACCGTTCCTACCCGTTCGATTTCAGGGTGGAGGGGGGAAGTGTGGAAGTGCCGATGAAAGCCGCCGTCTCCGTCAATGACAGCGAAGCCTATATCGCCTGCGGCGTTGACGGGCATGGGCTGATCCAGCCGGGGCTGTTCATGGTACTGGGACAGTTGCAGCGCGGCGAACTGGTGGAGGTGCTGCCGCATATGCGCCCGGAACCCATGCCCATATCCGCCGTCTATCCGCAGAACCGCCAGCCCTCGCCCAAGGTGCGACTGTTCATCGACTGGGTGGTCAGTCTGTTTGAGGCCTGCCCCATCCTGCAGGGGCGGGAGGATACGCTGGCCTGCTATCAGGGGGAGCGGCTGCGGGGCGTGTCAGCGGCTTAATTGTTCGGAATGGACGAATTGTCTTGTCAGAAAATCCGTCTTTATTCGTGAACCGGTTGGCGTCATGTTGCACCTGCACAAATGCTCCAGGAGTTTCGTCCGTGGGGGCGATTTTCTATTTTACGTTTGATATGAAGAGGTTGTTGGCATTGTCGAATTTTTTGGATCAGGAAATGAAAAAAAATTAATCCCTGCGACGGCCATCACAGCGGCAGCGCAGCAAAGCCGATAAAAGCAATGATCGAGGGGTTGTCTTCCACCCGGAAGCGGCCCGTTAACCGAAAACCAGAGGCAATGGACAGAGGCCCCGACAGATCGGGCGCCTGATGGGCGGTGCTTTCACCGGGCTGACCCGTCTTGTGATTTCCCCTTCGGAAACGATGGCGGGAGGCCCTTGTCTGCACCCTTTTTGCAGGAGCAAACCCATGTCGATTACGCGATCCAAGCTGGCTTATATCATGGCAGCCGGAGTGTCGTTGGTCGTGATCGCCGGCGTCAGCATCCAGGGACAGGCCGAAGACAAGCCCGTCGCCGTGGCCGCCGCGGCGCGGCCGGCGGTGGAGGTGGATGTCGCCCCCGTCGTCGCCCGCAAGGTCGTGGACTGGCAAAGCTATTCCGGGCGGCTGGAGGCGGTGGAGCGGGTGGATATCCGGCCCCGCGTCTCCGGCACCATCACCCAGGTGCATTTCAAGAATGGCGCCCTGGTGAAGAAGGGCGATGTCCTATTTACCATCGATCCCGCCCCCTACCGGGCCGAGGTGGCGCGGGCCGAGGCGCAGTTGGCGGGGGCGCAGGCCCGTGTCCGCTTCACCAAGGCGGAACTGGACCGTGCCAACCAGTTGGTGGCCGACAGCACCATCCCCCGCCGCACCCTGGATGAACGCGAGCACAATGCCCGCGACGCGGCGGCCAGCCTGCACGCGGCAGAGGCCGAGCTGCAGGTGGCGCGCCTGAACCTGTCCTATACCAGTGTCACCGCCCCCATCGCCGGCCGGGCGTCGCGGGCCGAGATCACCGAGGGCAATGTCGTGGCGGCCGGTGCCGCGGCGGAAGTGCTGACCACGCTGGTCTCTGTCTCCCCCATCTATGCGTCGTTCGACGTGGACGAACAGACCTATCTGCGCCATATCGCATCGGTGAAGGATCAGGCGGGCGTGCCGGTACAGTTGGGGCTGGCCAACGAGACGGAATATTCCCGCACCGGCGCTGTCGATGATGTCGATAACCGCCTGGACCCGGTTTCCGGCACCATCCGCGTGCGCGCCCGGTTCGACAATCCCGATGGCTTGCTGGTGCCCGGCCTTTATGCCCGCATCAAGGTCGGTGGGTCTGATCCGCAGGCGGCCGTGATGGTGGATGAACGTGCCATCGGCACGGACCAGGACAAGAAGTTCGTCCTGGTTGTTGGTGACGACAACAAGGTCGCCTATCGGCCGGTATCGCTGGGCAGCCGGCAGGAAGGGTTGCGCATCGTGACCGCTGGCCTGAATCCCGGTGAACGCATCATCGTCAACGGCATCCAGCGGGCCCGCCCCGGCGACGTGGTGCAGCCCAAGCCGGTGGCGATGGAACGCCCGGCGACGCAGGTGGCGGAGCGGTAAGAACCTCAACCGTATCGATTGCCCCGGTTCGGGTCGATCACTTCGTTTCCTATTGCACCGACCTGCCTTCCCTGCGAAAGCGGGGACCCAGGGGCCAAAGGCCCGACAGGTGGTGAAAGCGGCCCCTGGACCCCCGCTTTCGCGGGGGAGGCAGGGAGAACGGGTGTCGGCTTGATTTGCATCCCTTCTGCGGGATGACGGGGATGCTTTGCCCAACTTTAAGCCCAACCCATCCCGCGCTGACCGCGCGGATCGAGGCTTGTCATGAATATTTCGCGTTTCTTCATCGACCGCCCGATCTTCGCGGGCGTGTTGTCGGTGGTCGTCTTCCTGGCTGGGTTCATTGCCCTGTTCCAGCTTCCTATCTCTGAATATCCGGAGGTCGTGCCGCCATCCGTGGTCGTGCGCGCCCAGTATCCCGGGGCCAATCCCAAGGTCATTGCCGAAACCGTCGCCTCGCCGCTGGAAGAACAGATCAATGGCGTGGAGGACATGCTGTATATGCAGTCCCAGGCCAACAGCGACGGCAACATGGCCCTGACCGTGACCTTCAAGCTGGGCACCGACCCGGACAAGGCCACGCAACTGGTGCAGAACCGCGTGGCCCAGGCGCTGCCGCGCCTGCCGCAGGATGTGCAGCGGCTGGGCGTGACCACGGTCAAGTCCTCACCCACGCTGACCATGGTCGTGCATCTGCGCTCGCCCGACGACCGCTATGACATGACCTACCTGCGCAATTACGCCGTCCTGAATGTGCGCGACCGTCTGGCGCGCATTTCCGGGGTGGGCGAGGTGCTGCTGTGGGGTTCGGGCGATTATGCCATGCGCGTCTGGCTGGATCCGCAGAAGGTGGCCGAACGCGGCCTGACCGCCAATGACGTGGTCAATGCCATCCGCGAACAGAATGTGCAGGTGGCGGCCGGCGTCATCGGCGCCAGCCCGTCCGTGGTGGACGCGCCCCTGCAGCTTTCGGTCAATGCCCAGGGCCGGTTGCAGAATGTCGAGGAATTCCAGAACATCGTCCTGAAGACGGACCAGGGGGCCGTCACCTATCTGCGCGATGTGGCGCGGGTGGAACTGGCCGCCTCTCAATATGGTCTGCGCTCCCTGCTGGACAACAAGCCGGCCGTGGCGATTGCCATCAATCAGGCGCCGGGCGCCAATGCGCTTGCCATCTCCAACCAGGTGCGGGAGACGATGGCAGAGTTGCAGAAGGACATGCCCGACGGGGTGGAGCATTCCATCGTCTATGACCCGACCCGCTTCGTGCAGGCCAGCATCGACGCCGTGATCCATACGCTGCTGGAAGCCATCGCCCTGGTCGTGCTGGTGGTGATCGTGTTCCTGCAGACCTGGCGCGCGTCGATCATCCCGCTGTTGGCCGTGCCGGTGTCGATCGTCGGCACCTTCTCCTTGATGCTGCTGTTCGGCTTCTCCATCAACGCCCTGTCGCTGTTCGGCATGGTGCTGGCTATCGGCATCGTTGTCGATGACGCCATCGTCGTGGTGGAGAATGTCGAGCGCAACATCTCCCAGGGTCTCAGTCCCAAGCAGGCCACCTACAAGGCCATGCAGGAGGTGAGCGGCCCCATCATTGCCATCGCCCTGACCCTGGTCGCCGTGTTCGTGCCGCTGGCCGCCATGTCCGGCCTGTCGGGCGAGTTCTACAAGCAGTTCGCGATGACCATCGCGATTTCCACCGTCATTTCGGCCTTCAACTCGCTCACCCTGTCGCCGGCTCTGTCCGCCCTGCTGCTGAAGGGGCACCATGACAAGCCGGACTGGCTGACCCTGGCCATGAACAAGGTGCTGGGCGGCTTCTTCCGCGGCTTCAACCGCGTGTTCCAGCGCGGGTCGGATGCCTATGGCAAGGGTGTGGGCGGCGTCATCCGGCACAAGGGCGGCATGATGCTGGTCTATGTCCTGCTGCTGGGCCTGACCGTGTTCCTGGGTCGCGCCGTGCCGGGGGGCTTCGTGCCGGCGCAGGACAAGGAATATCTGATCGCCTTTGCCCAGTTGCCCACCGGCGCCTCGCTGGACCGGACGGAAGATGTCATCCGCACCATGACCGACCTGGCGCTGAAACAGCCGGGCGTCGACCATGCCGTGGCCTTCCCCGGCCTGTCGGTGAATGGCTTCACCAATTCCTCTTCCGCCGGCATCGTCTTCGCCACCCTGAAACCCTATGAGGAGCGGGCGGCGCAGGGCCTGTCGGCCAATGTCATCGCCACCAGCCTGCAACAGCAGTTCATGGGCGTTAAGGAAGCCTTTGTGGCCGTGTTCCCGCCGCCGCCCGTCATGGGCCTGGGCACGCTGGGCGGGTTCAAGCTGCAACTGGAAGATCGCGGATCGCTGGGGTACGAGGCGCTGGCCAAGGCCGCCAATGATTTCGTGATGAAGGCGCGGGCCACGCCGGAACTGGGGCCGACCTTCAGTTCCTATGAAATCAACGTGCCGCAGCTGGATGTGCATCTGGACCGGGTGAAGGCCAAGCAGCTGGGCGTGCAGGTGACGGATGTGTTCGAGACGATGCAGGTCTATCTCGGTTCGCTGTATGTCAACGATTTCAACGCTTTCGGCCGCGTCTATCAGGTGCGGGTGCAGGCTGATGCGCCGTTCCGCGCCCATGCCGATGATATCGGCCTGCTGAAGACCCGCAACGAACGCGGCGTGATGGTGCCGCTGTCGTCGCTGGTGACCGTGGCGCAGAGCTATGGTCCGGAAATGGTCGTCCGCTATAACGGCTATACCGCGGCCGATATCAATGGCGGCCCGGCGCCCGGTTACTCATCGGGTCAGGCGCAGGCCGCGGCGGAGCGGATCGCGGCGGAAGTGCTGCCGCGCGGGATCAAGTATGAATGGACCGACCTGACCTATCAGCAGATCCTGGCGGGCAATGCGGCGCTGTGGGTGTTCCCCATCTCCGTCCTGCTGGTCTTCCTGGTGCTGGCCGCCCAGTATGAAAGCCTGACCCTGCCGCTGGCCATCCTGATGATTGTGCCGATGAGCCTGATGTCCGCCCTGGCCGGCGTCTGGATCACGGGGGGCGACAACAACATCTTCACCCAGATCGGCTTCATGGTGCTGGTGGGGCTGTCGGCCAAGAACGCCATCCTGATCGTGGAATTCGCCCGCGAGTTGGAACATCACGGCCGCACGGCCGTGCAGGCGGCGATTGAGGCCAGCCGCATGCGTCTGCGCCCCATCCTGATGACCTCCATCGCCTTCATCATGGGTGTGGTGCCGCTGGTCACCTCATCCGGTGCCGGTGCCGAAATGCGCCATGCCATGGGTGTGGCCGTGTTCGCCGGCATGCTGGGCGTGACCCTGTTCGGCCTGCTGCTGACGCCCGTCTTCTATGTGCTGCTGCGCTTCATGGTGGGCGCCAACCGTCAGGCATCGCAGCCCGTGATCCCGGCGCAGATGGTGGCGGCGGGGGATTGATCCGGGTGTGTCCAACGGTCATCAATGATGACCGTTGGAACGGCGGCGACCGCCGCCGCGCGGCACATGCCGCGTGAAGCCTAGCCAACGAATGTTGGCGCCGGCGCTTGAGGTACTGAAAGTAAAAAGGCCCCCGTCGGTGCGATCCGGCGGGGGCCTTTTTGTGACAGGGCCGATCAGCCCTTGCGCTTATGCAGCTTGTGCCAGAGAAACAGGCCGCCCAGCGCCAGAATCGCGACAACGATCAGCGCGTCGAACCGGTGCAGCCAGGTCTTCAGCACCGGATTGCTGTTCCATTCCTCCCCCAGCGCCATGCCGATATAGGCCAGGCCATAGCACCAGGGCCAGGAACCGGCGAAGGTGTAGAGGTGGAACGGCAGCTTGGGCATGCCGGCAATGCCGGCGGGCAGGGCGATGAAGGTGCGGATGACGGGCAGCAGGCGGGCGATGAATACCGCGGCATTGCCGAAGCGGGCGAAGAACCGGTCGGCCATGTCCAGGTCGGATGCATCCAGAAGCACATAGCGGCCCCAGCGCAGGATCGCCGTGCGCCCGCCATAACGGCCGACCAGATAGGCCACTTCCGACCCGATATTGCAGCCGATCGCCCCGGCCGTTGCAACCATCAGCAGGTTCATCTGGCCGGTGGAGGCCAGATAACCCGCGAACGGCATGATGATTTCCGACGGCAGCGGAATGCAGGCGGATTCGATCGCCATCAGCAGTGCGACGCCGGCATAGCCCATGGCCTCGATCACAGCGATGATGCCGACGGCCAGGAATTCGATGATATCGGTAAGCAAGGACTGCCATCCATTATGGGTTGATCGCCCCGTGACAGGATCGGCGGGCCGGTGGCGCCTTATATACCGGGCTTGTGTGAAATCTGCAGCGGCCTTTATTCGGCCGGGCGGGGACGCAGGGAGCTTTCGGTATCGCGTAGGGCGCCTGACACCAGCGTGCGCATGGCCGTCCGGGCCGCATCGGGACCGCCGGCCGCGATGGCATCGAACACGGCCCAATGGTCGCCCATCGGGTCACGGGGCAGGGCGCTGCGCCTTGCCTTGAAGATGGTGGTCCAGCGCACGGCAGCCGTGATGCCCGTCGACAACTGGGCCAGCAGCGGGTTGGAAGCCGCCTCCAGCACCTGCTCGTGAAACTCGATATCGGCGTCGCGGCCTTCCTGGGTTTCCAGCCCATGCTGTTCCATGCGCTGCAACGCCTGACGCATGCGGGTGACCTGGGTGGCGTCGCGCCGTTCGGCGGCCAGGGCCGCCACCTCCGGCTCCACGATCATGCGCAGTTCGAACAGGTTGCGCACCAGATCGGGGCTGGGCTCATTCTCAAACACCCAGGACAGCACGTCGGGGTCCAGCAGGTTCCAGCGGGAGCGGGCGCAGACGGTGGTACCCGTCTTGGTCCGGCTTTCCACCAGACCCTTGGCCGCGAGCGTGCGCAGCGCCTCCCGATAGGCGCTGCGGGAGACCTGCAATTGTTCGGAAAAGGCGATTTCCGTTTCCAGCACCTGGCCCGGCTTATATTCGCCCGTGACGATGGCCGTGCCCAGCCGGCGGGCGATGGCGCCGTGACGGCGGGTGGGCTTGGCCGGAAGGTCGCTTTTCGCCATCAGGTCCGCTCCGGCTCCGTCGAGAAATGATAGGTGGAGACATGACGGTATTCGGCACCGGGATCAAGCCGGACGCTGCCGAAATGCGGCTGGTTGGCCGCATCGGGGAAGCGCTGCGGTTCCAGGCAGAAGCCATCCGCCTGCCGGTAAAGCCGCCCGCCCTTGCCGATCAGGCTGCCGGGCAGGAAATTGCCCGAATAGAATTGCAGCCCCGGCTCCGTTGTCGTCAGGGTCAGGGCCCGGCCAGAATCCGGATGCAGGACATGGGCCGCCATTTTTCCACCATTCAGCACGTAATTATGGTCGTAGCCACGGGCCAGGGTCAGTTGCGGGTCGCGCCCGTCGCGGATGCGGGCGCCGATGGCGGTCGGCTGCCGGAAATCAAAGGGCGTGCCGGCCACATCCCTGAAGTCCCCCGTCGGGATCAGGTCGGGGCCGACGGGTGTGATGCGGTCCCCATCCAGGGTCAGCACATGGTCCAGCACATCGGCGCCGGCGGACAGGCCGGCCAAATTGAAATAGGCATGGTTGGTCAGGTTGACGATGGTGGGCGCATCGGTCCTGGCCGTCAGCGTCACCGTCAGCCGGTCGTCATCATCCAGCGCATAATCGGCCGTGATGTCCAAGGCACCGGGAAACCCTTCCTCTCCCGCCGGGCTGTGATAGGTGAAGCGGGCACTGTGATCGTCCTGACCCGCCAGTGTCCAAAGTCGCAGATCCAGCCCCAGCATCCCGCCATGCAGGCAGTTCGGCCCGTCATTGCAAGGCACCTGATAGGCCTGCCCATCCAGGGTGAAGCGGCCCCCGGCGATGCGGTTGGCGCAGCGGCCGGCGATGGACCCGAAAAAGGTCCGGGTGGCCAGATAATCGGCCACGCTGTCATGGCCCAGGACGATGTCGTCCAGCTTGCCCGACCGGTCGGGCGCCCACAGCGACTGTACGGCCGCCCCCAGGGTCAGCAGTCGCAGGGTCAGGCGGCCGCCCGTGATGGTCACGGCCTGCACGTCCCGTCCGTCCGGCATCCGGCCGAAGGGAAGACAGCCGGGACGGGGAGGGATGGGCGCGCTGGCCTGCATGGTATCGCCTGTCTGCATGGTGGATATGCTGCTAATAGTATACTCCGACAATTGACGCCAGCTACTCCATTGCATGCGTGGGAATCCTGCCCATATGGGGGCGACAATGTCCGGCCGACGGCCGGCTTCCGGCCATGACAAGGCTGGAATTGTCGGACAAAAAAGTCTAAGGATGCGGCCAAACCTGAAGGTATAAGGAAACGGATCATGCCTCTGCACGGGAAATTGCTGATCGGCCGCAGCCGCGTCGCCACGGAAGGCGGCTTCTTCGCCATCGATCCGTCCACGGATGGCGAATTGCCGACCAGCTTCGCCCAGGCCACGCCCGACCATACCGATGCGGCAGCCAAGCTGGCCTGGGCCGCGTTCGATACGTTCCGAGAGACGCCGGCGGAGACGCGTGCCCGCTTCCTGGAAAAGATTGCCGACAATATCCTGGCGCTGGGGGATGAACTGCTGGAGCGCGCCGGGGCCGAAACTGGCCTGCCGCGCGCCCGCCTGGAAGGCGAACGCGGCCGCACCATGGGCCAGCTGCGCCTGTTCGCCAGCGTTCTGCGCCAGGGTGACTGGAACGGCGCCCGCATCGATCCGGCCATGCCCGACCGCAAGCCGCTGCCGCGCGCCGATATCCGGCTGCGCTTCATCCCCGTGGGGCCGGTGGCTGTGTTCGGCGCATCGAACTTCCCGCTGGCCTTCTCCGTCGCCGGTGGCGACACGGCCTCGGCCCTGGCTGCCGGCTGCCCGGTGGTGGTGAAGGCGCATTCGGCCCATCCCGGCACGTCGGAACTGGTGGGCGAGGCCATTGCCGCCGCCGTCGCCGAACTGGGCCTGCCGGAGGGGGTCTTCTCCCTGCTGTGCGGCACCAAGCGGGAATATGGCCAGGCGCTGGTCGCCCATCCGCATATCAAGGCCGTGGGCTTTACGGGCTCCCGCGGGGGTGGTCAGGCCCTGATCCAGATCGCGCAGAGCCGTCCGGAGCCGATCCCCGTCTATGCGGAGATGAGCAGCATCAACCCTGTCGTGCTGCTGCCGGCCGCCCTGTCGGCGCGGGCCGAGGCGCTGGGTGGGGCCTTCATCGGGTCGCTGACCATGGGGGCGGGGCAGTTCTGCACCAATCCCGGCCTGATCCTGGCCGTGGAAGGGGAGGCGCTGGACCGGTTCACGGCCGCCGCCGCCGCCGCCCTGGCCAATGTCGCCCCCATCACCATGCTGACGCCCGGTATCTGCAAGGCGTACCGTTCTGGTGTGGAGACGCTGGCGTCGCATGACAAGGTGACCACGCTGGCCCGCGTGGCGGAGGCCGGCGGCAACCGCGGGGCCGGCGCCCTGTTCAGCGTCACCGCCGCCGACTTCCTGGCCGATCCCGTGCTGGGGCATGAGGTGTTCGGGTCGTCGTCGGTCGTCGTCCGCTGCCCGGACCTGTCGGTGCTGAAGGATGTGCTGGAACATCTGGAAGGTCAGCTGACGGCGACGCTGCATCTGGATGAAGGCGACCATGACGCGGCGGCCACGCTGCTGCCGACGCTGGAACGCCGTGCCGGGCGCATCCTGGCCAATGGCTGGCCCACGGGCGTCGAGGTATGCCACGCCATGGTGCATGGCGGCCCGTTCCCGGCCACGTCCGACAGCCGGACCACGTCGGTCGGCACGCTGGCCATCGACCGTTTCCTGCGCCCCGTCAGCTATCAGGACATCCCCGATGCCCTGCTGCCGGCAGCCCTGAAGCGTGACAATCCGCTGGGCATCGCCCGCCGGGTGGATGGCGTGGTGCAGCGCTGAATCAGAACGGCGGCGGGTCGATGATCCGCCGCCGTTTGTCTTTTTAAGTCAACTCACACCCGGTGATAGGGATGCCCGGCCAGGATCTGCTGGGCACGGTAGATCTGTTCGGCCAGCATGCCGCGCACCATCATGTGCGGCCAGGTCATGGGGCTGAAGGCCAGGACCAGGGCCGCCTTCTGCCGCACCGACGGGTCCAGCCCGTCCGCCCCGCCAATGACGAAGGCCAGATCGCCCACGGCGGCGTCGCGCCATTGGCCCATGCGGGCGGCGAAATCTTCCGACCCCATCATGCGGCCGCGTTCATCCAGCGCCACGATGGTCGCACCGCTGGGAATGGCGGAAAGCAGCAGCTCCGCCTCCGCCCGCTTCAGCTCTTCGCCTTCCAGCCGCTTCTTGGTTTCAACCTCGCGCAGCTGGAAGGGCCAGGTGATGCGGGCCTTGTATTCATCAAACAGATCGCGGGCGGGGCCCGGCTTGGCCTTGCCGACCGCCGCCAGCCACAGGCGCATTACTGCGCCGGCCCGCCGTCGAACCCGGCCGTCAGCGCCTTCAGCGAGGCCGGCGGCTCCACGCCCCACATCTTTTCGATGCAGTAGAAGGCGCGCACTTCCGGGCGGAACAGGTGGACGATGACGTCACCGCTGTCGACCAGCACCCAGTCGCACTGCGGATAGCCTTCCGGATTACCGGCATGGATGCCCAGGTCGCGCAGCTTGCGCACCATATGGTCGGCCATGGCGCCCACCTGACGGGCCGACCGGCCCGTGGTGACGACCAGATAGTCGGCCATGCTGGTCTTGCCGCGCAGGTCGATGGTGATCGTGTCCTCGGCCTGATCCTCGTCCAACACGGACAGGATCAGGGCAAGGGTGCGCTCCGGCATGTCTTCGGCGGCGATAACGCCACCGGCCGGCTGCTGGGAAGGTTCTGCACTCACGATCTGGGTCACCGACATCTATCCTTGGGCGAAAATGATCAACTGCCTTGCCTGCCGCCAGCCAGCCCCTGCCGGATGGCGGTCGCCGAAGCGGGATGAAGGGGGGCGTCCAGGAACACCCAGACGGGGGGCGGCAGGTCGGCCAGACCCTTCGCCCGTCGCACATTCACCCGCGCAGCGGCAAAACGCCGGGAAGCCTTGCCGCCCAGCGCAGAGGTAGAATAGGGATGTCTGGGGAATATCGCAACCGGGACCTGGGTGAAAATCCGCGTCCATGATCGCCAGTGCGGCACCTGCAACAGGTTATCCGCCCCCATCAGCCAGACGAATTTCACCCCTGGAAAATGCCGTTTCAGGGCCGCCAGCGTATCCACCGTGTAGCGGGTGCCAAGGCTGGTTTCGATGTCCGTCACCACGATGCGCGGATGGGCGGCAACGGTCCGCGCGCGGGCCAGCCGGTCGGCCAGTTTTCCCATGCCGTCCAAGGGCTTCAGCGGATTTTGCGGGCTGACCAGCCACCAGACCTGATCCAGGCCCAGCCGCTTCAGCGCCATCAGCGACATGTGCCGGTGGCCATCATGGGCGGGGTTGAAGGACCCGCCCAGCAGCCCGATGCGCATGCCCTTCCACAGGCTGCCGGCCAGTGGCTTCGGCAGGGCGCGAACGGCCCTGCCATGCGCGGCGGGCGGGGCAGGGCGGTCAGGGCCGCGTATGCCCATCGCCCCGCACCACATACTTGTAGCTGGTCAGCTGTTCGGCCCCCACGGGGCCACGGGCATGCAGCTTGCCCGTGGAAATGCCGATTTCCGCGCCAAAGCCGAATTCGCCGCCATCGGCGAACTGGGTGGAGGCATTGTGCAGGACGATGCCGCTGTCGACGCGGGCCAGGAATCGGGTGGCGGTGTCCGCGTCCTCCGTGATGATGCTGTCGGTGTGGTGGCTGCCATGGCGGCCGATATGGTCGATGGCGGCGTCCACATCGTCGACCAGCTTCACCGACAGGATGGCATCCAGATATTCGGTGTCCCAATCCTCTTCTGTGGCCGGCTTCACGCGGGCATCCAGGGCCTGCACGCCGGCATCGCCCCGGACCTCACATCCCGCCTGGATCAGATCGTCCAGGATGGGGGGCAGCAGGGATGCGGCGATGTCCTTGTGGACCAGCAGGGTTTCGGCCGCCCCGCAGATGCCGGTGCGGCGCATCTTGGCGTTCAGCGTCACGCGCCGCGCCTTGTCCGGATCAGCTTCCTTGTCCAGATAGACATGACAGATGCCGTCCAGGTGATAGATCACGGGCACGCGGCTTTCGGCGGCGACACGGCCCGTCAGCGACTTACCGCCGCGCGGGATGACCACGTCGATCCAACGGGTCATGGTCAGCATTTCGCCCACGGCCGCGCGGTCCGTGGTGGGCGGCATCTGGATGGCGTCACGCGGCAGTCCGGCCGCGTCCAGCCCGGCATGCAGGGCCGCCAGGATGGCGCGGGCGGAATGGAAGCTTTCCGACCCGCCACGCAGGATGGCGGCATTGCCGGATTTCAGGCATAGGCCGCCGGCATCGGCCGTCACGTTCGGCCGGCTTTCAAAGATGATGGCGATGACGCCCAGCGGCACGCGCACCTTTTCAAACCGCAAGCCATTGGGCCGTTCCCAGCGTTCCAGCACGGTGCCCAGCGGATCGGGCCGGTCCGCGATCTCCTCCAGCCCCTTGGCCATCGCCTCCACCCGCGCCGGGTTCAGCATCAGCCGGTCCAGCAGGGAGGGCGACAGGCCCTTTTCCGTGGCCCCGTCCATGTCCAGCGCATTGGCGGCCAGGATGTCGGCCATGCGGGCGCGCAGGGTGGATGCCGCCACGCGCAACGCCTGATCCCGCGCCGCCGCTGGCGCCATCGCCACAATCGCGGACGCGGCGCGGGCGCGGCGGCCCAAACCATCCATGACGGAGGCGATATCCTGGCGGTCGATGCTGTCCATGGCGGCGGGTTCCGTTGCGGTGGGGGAATGACCCTACAATGTCACGGGGGCGGTTTCACCCCTGACGCTTTGATAGCGGCCATGCTAAGCTGTGGCCCATGTCGATCAGCAGCATCAACAGCGCCCCGATGGACCTGACGCGCGCCGGCCTGGAAGGCTTCACGGCGGCGCAGGCGACCGTGCAGGCGGCGACCGAACAGGTGGCGGCGGGCAACCTGGACCCGGCCGTGATCCTGGATGTGAAGCAGGCCGAAGTGACGGCGGGCGTCAGTGCCGCCATCATTAAGAGCGATCAGCAGAATTTCCAGCGGTTGCTGGATGTTTTGGTTTAGGGCTGGCCTTTCCAAAATCACCAAGGTGCCTTCCCCGCGAAAGCGGGGATCCAGGGGCCACCAAGAACCACATGTCGGTGCGCTTGGCCCCTGGACCCCCGCTTTCGCGGGGGAGGCAGTGGATGGTTCCGAGTGATGTTGTTGACTTACTTCAAGCTGCCGCAGAAACGCTGGATGCGCGTGCAGGCTTCTTCCAGCACCTCGTTGCTGGTGGCGTAGGAGATGCGGAAGAAGGGGGACAGGCCGAAGGCCGCGCCATGCACCACGGCCACGCCTTCGGCTTCCAGCAGTTCGGACGCGAAATCCTCGTCCGTCTCGATGACCTTGCCCGTGGGCGCCGTCTTGCCGATGGTGCCGGCGCAGGACGGGTAGACGTAGAAGGCGCCTTCCGGGTTGGGGCAGGACAGGCCCGCCGCCTGGTTCAGCATGGACACGACCAGATCGCGGCGGCCCTGGAACACGGCGGCGCGTTCCTTGATGAAGTCCTGCGGGCCGTTCAGCGCCTCCACGGCGGCGGCCTGGGAGATGCTGGTCGGGTTGCTGGTCGACTGGCTCTGGATCACGCCCATGGCCTTGATCAGGGCCTTGGGGCCGGCGGCGTAACCAATACGCCAGCCCGTCATCGAATAGGACTTGGACACGCCATTGACCGTCAGGGTGCGGTCATAGAGCGCCGGCACGACCTGGGCGATGGTGGTGAATTTGAAATCATCAAAGACCAGATGTTCATACATGTCATCGGTCATGATGTAGACATGGGCGTGGCGCAGCAGCACCTCGCCCAGGGCCTTCAACTCGTCCGCCGTATAGGCGGCACCCGTCGGGTTGGACGGGCTGTTCAGGATCAGCCACTTGGTCTTGGGCGTGATGGCCGCTTCCAGATCGGCCGGTTGCAGCTTGAAGCCGTTTTCCGCCGGGCAGGCGACGGACACGGGCGTGCCCTCGGCCAACTGCACCATGTCGGGGTAGGAGACCCAGTAGGGGGCGGGGATGATCACCTCGTCCCCGGCATTCAGGGTGGCCATCAGGGCATTGTACAGCACCTGCTTGCCGCCCACGCCGACCGTCACCTGGTCCGGGGTGTAGGTCAGGCCATTCTCCCGCGCGAACTTGGCGACGATGGCCTTCTTCAGCTCCGGCGTGCCGTCCACGTCGGTGTAACGGGTCTGGCCCTGCTCGATGGCGCGGATGCCGGCGGCGCGGATATTTTCCGGCGTGTCGAAATCGGGTTCACCAGCGCCCAGACCGATCACATCACGGCCGGCGGCTTTCAGTGCGCGGGCCTTGCTCGTCACCGCGATGGTGGGCGAGGGCTTGATGCGGGACAGGCGGTCGGCAAGGAACGACATTCATTTTCCCCTGGTTGGGACGGATTATGACCGGGCAGGGACCTTAAAGCGGTCGATCATTGTCGCCAAGCACAGGAATGTTATAGGACAACCGCGTTTTGGGCAGGGGTGGGGAACGCCCCCCAAACGGCCTATGCCCCGTAGGGATGATGACATCCTCCACCTGCTGGGGTATTTCCCAAGCCCATGTTGAATGAAATTGCGAAATGGCTTGGGGTCCCGGTGGTGGACCTGATCACCTTTTCGGCGATCACCGCGGTCGTGATCACGCTGATGGTGACGTTCGCTTTGTCGGTCAAGCCCAAGCGTGTCAAGCGTCCCAGCGTGCGGCAATACAATGCCGAACTGTTCAAGCGCCGCATGGAACTGGAGGAACTCTCCTATCCCATGTTGAACGACATCAAGGTGGGCGGCGGCAAGGCGGGACTGATCCGGGTTGATCACGTCATGAGGCTGCCGGCCAGTATCCTGATGATCATGTCATCGCCGCCGGACGCGACGGGGCAGGTACGCTGTAACCCGAACGCCGGCCATTGGAAATATGTGCGTGCCGACCACAATGTCGGCGCCTTCATCAATCCGGTCCTGCAACTGCATCCGCTGATTACCGCGATCCGCAGCCGCTTCCCGCTGGTCCGCGTGCGGGTGCTGTGTGTGTTCCCCCGCACGGCCGAATTCATCGGCAGCAATATCAAGACGGCCTGCCTGCCCGACGACCTGATCCGCATGATCCGCGAGATGGCGGCCGAAGATGGGCCTCCCAACCAGGCCATGGATGCTGCCTGGGACAGCCTGTCGCTGGCCCTTAAGCAGGGGTCGGCCGCCGCCGGCGGCAATGGCGCCGCCAAGGCCGGCTAGACAGCGCCCCTCCAGTCGCCGGTCAGGCCGCCACCGCCGTGATCCGGACGCGATGCGCCGAATGGTCCGGGTGTGAACAAAAACAGATCAAACCCCTTTTCCGTCGGCGCGGCTCGGCTTAGATTAACGCCCATGAGCCAGACACAGATCCCCACCGTCGCTGCCGCCGCCAACACGATGCCCTGGCGCATTGAGGTGGAGGAGCGCCCCTTTATCGAACCGTTGACCGTGGTGTCGGAATATACCCCGGCCGGCGATCAGCCCCGGGCGATCGAGGAATTGACCGCCGGGCTGGTGAATGGCGACCGCGACCAGGTTCTGCTGGGCGTCACCGGGTCGGGCAAGACCTTCACCATGGCCCATGTCATCCAGCGCGTGCAGCGCCCGACCCTGGTCCTGGCGCCCAACAAGACGCTGGCGGCGCAATTGTATGGAGAGATGAAAAGTTTCTTTCCAAACAACGCCGTGGAGTATTTCGTTTCCTACTACGATTACTATCAGCCCGAGGCCTATGTGCCCCGGACCGACACCTATATCGAGAAGGAAAGCTCGATCAACGAACAGATCGACCGCATGCGCCACGCGGCCACCCGCGCCCTGCTGGAGCGCAAGGACTGCATCATCGTGGCCTCTGTTTCCTGCATCTACGGTATCGGGTCGGTCGAAACCTATTCGGAAATGACCATCCCGCTGAAGGTGGGGCAGGTGCTGAACCGGCAGGGCTTTCTTCAGAGATTGGTTGAACTGCAATATCGGCGCAGCGATGTCGGCTTTGGGCGCGGATCGTTCCGGGTGCGCGGCGACACGGTGGAACTGTTCCCTGCCCATCTGGAGGATCGGGCCTGGCGCCTGTCCCTGTTCGGGGACGAGTTGGAGGCAATCAACGAGATCGACCCGCTGACCGGCGAGAAGCTGGCATCGATGAAGGAGGTCCGCATCTATGCCAACAGCCACTATGTCACGCCCAAGCCGACCCTGTTCCAAGCGGTTGAGCAGATCAAGCGTGACCTGAAGATCAGACTGGAAGAGTTTGTTCAACAAGGAAAATTGTTGGAGGCGCAGCGTATTGAGCAGCGCACGACCTTCGATATCGAAATGATGGTGGCGACCGGTTCCTGCGCCGGGATCGAGAATTATTCCCGTTACCTCTCGGGGCGCAATCCGGGAGAACCGCCGCCGACCCTGTTTGAATATCTGCCGCCCGACGCGTTGCTGATCGTCGATGAAAGCCATGTGATGGTGCCGCAGGTGGGCGGCATGTACCGGGGCGACTTCATGCGCAAGTCGACCCTGGCCGATTACGGATTCCGCCTGCCATCCTGTGCCGACAACCGTCCGCTGAAGTTCGAGGAATGGGACGCCATGCGCCCGCCCACGGTCTTTGTTTCGGCCACGCCGGGCGATTGGGAACTGGAACGCACGGGCGGCGTGTTCGTGGAACAGGTGGTGCGCCCCACCGGTCTGGTCGACCCGCCGGTCATTATCCGCCCCACCGATACCCAGGTCGACGACGTAATGGCGGAGGTGCGGGAGGTCACGGCCAAGGGCCTGCGCGTGCTGGTCACCACCTTGACCAAGAAGATGGCCGAAGCGCTGACGGAATATATGATGGAGGCGGGGATCAAGGTCCGCTACATCCATTCCGACGTAGAAACCCTTGAACGTATTGAGATTATCCGTGATCTGCGCCTGGGCGTGTTCGATGTGCTGATCGGCATCAACCTGCTGCGCGAAGGGCTGGACATTCCCGAATGCGGGCTTGTCGCCATCCTGGATGCCGACAAGGAAGGCTATCTGCGCAGCCGGACCAGCCTGATCCAGACCATCGGGCGCGCAGCCCGTAATGTCGAAGGCCGCGCCATCCTTTATGCCGACCGTGAAACCAACAGCATGAAGGCAGCGCTGGAGGAAACGGCACGCCGCCGGGCCAAGCAGTTGGAATATAACGCCGCCCACGGCATCACCCCGGAATCGGTGAAGAAGAACATCGCCGACATCCTGGGCAGCGTCTATGAACGCGGCGACCGGGTGGAGGTGGATACGGGGGCGGCGGAAGGCATCGGGCTGGCCGGCAAGGACATCAAGACCATCATCGCTGAGCTGGAAAAGAAGATGCGCGCGGCCGCCGCCGACCTGGAGTTCGAGGAGGCGGGGCGCATTCGCGACGAGATCCGCCGGCTGGAAGCCATCGATCTGGGCCTGTCGCCGGGCGCCAGCCCCATCCGGGCATCCGCGCAGGGCGAACGGCCGCGTATGCAGTCCAAGCCGGAGAAGAAGCCCGCTGGTGGCCGTACCAAGGGGGCGGCCAAGACCAAGGATGGCGGGCTGGAGGTCGGCGGGATCGAGTTCGGGGGCAAGAACACCAAGCGGCGGCGGTAAGGGGCCGCCGTCAGTCCAGGGTCAGCACCACCGGCGTATGGTCCGACGCCTTCTCCCGGCCCCGCGGACCCTTGTCGATGTCGCAGGCGACCAGACGGTCGGCAGCCTGTGGCGACAGCAGGAAATGGTCGATGCGCAGGCCGTTATTACGCGGCCAGGCGCCGGCCTGATAGTCCCAGAAACTGTAGGCCGGCACCAGACCGGGATGCAGGGACCGAAACGCCTCCGTATAGCCCAGCGCCAGGATTTCCTGGAACTTCAACCGCGTCTCCTGCCGGAACAGGGCATCGTCGCGCCAGCCGATCGGGTCGTACACATCCTCTGCCGCCGGGATGACATTGTAGTCGCCGCCCAGTACCACGGGCTGGCCGCTGCGCAGCAGGTCGGCCGCGTGCAGCCGCAGCCGTTCCATCCAGCGCAGCTTGTAGGGATATTTCTCCGTATCGACCGGGTTGCCGTTGGGCAGATACAGGCTGGCGATGCGCACCCCGTCGATGGTGCCTTCGACATAACGGGCCTGCTCGTCCTCCCCCTCTCCCGGCAGACGGGTGATGATGTCGGTCACGGGCGATTTGGACAGGATGGCGACACCATTATAGGCCTTCTGGCCCACGGCATGGACGTGATAGCCCAGTTCCTCGAACGCGGCGGCGGGGAAGGCGGCCGTCTCGCACTTGATCTCCTGGAACAGCACCACGTCGGGCGCCGTCTCGCGCAGCCAGTCGGTGATGTTGGGCAGGCGGGCCTTGGCGGAATTCACGTTCCAGGTGGCGATCTTCACGGGCACCCTGCCTTCCTTGCTATGATGCCGACGGTCACTCGATGACCGTCGGAGGCCGCCGACCGGCGGCCCGCCGCGCGTGCGGCGTAAGCCAAGCCGCTGGACGGCGGCGCCCGGCGTTTGAGGGAACACGAATATACCAACGGCATTGGATCGGTCACGATCAAATGCCGTTGGTATCAGACTGAGAACGAGGTGCCGCAGCCGCAGGAAGAGGCGGCATTGGGATTGTTGACCTTGAAATAGCTGCCCATCAGATCCTCGACATAGTCGAGTTCGGCGCCGGCCAGCAGGTCAAGGGAGACATCATCCACCACCATGCGCGCATCATTGTGGCTGAACACATGGTCGTCATCATTGGTTACGGTGTCGAAGCTGAACCCGTACTGGAAGCCGGAGCAGCCGCCGCCCGATACAGACAGGCGCAGCATCTGCTCCGGATTGCCTTCCAGCGCCGCCAGCTTCTGGATGCGGCGGGCCGCACTGTCCGTCAGGGTCATGGCGCGGCCGGCCGGCGGCGGGGCGGCGGGGCCGTCGGGAAGGGTGCTGGTGGTTGACATGGGGAATGATCCTGTCCGTTAACGACTAGACAAACGCTTACACCCTATGTAAGCGGCCCATGGGCAATCGTCAAAGCGGGCGTGCCTGAATATGGAGACGTGGCGATGATGCGTTGGCAGCAGCTTTTGTCCCGGCAGCGTTTGGCCAAGCCCGATCTGGCGCCGGAGCAGCCCTATCGCAGCGCCTATGAGATCGATATCGACCGGATCACCTTTTCCACCAGCTTCCGGCGCCTGTCGGACAAGCAGCAGGTGCATGGCATCGGCGGTTCGGATTATGTGCGCTCCCGGCTGACCCATTCCATGGAGGCGGCGCGCGTTGGCCGATCATTGGGCAGCTGGGCCGGGGCCGAGATCATTGCCCGCTATGGCCAGGATGCCGTGCCGGCCAGTGCTGCCGACATCGGCAATGTCGTGGCCGCCGCCGCCCTGGCCCACGACCTGGGCACGCCCTGCTTTGCCCATACGGGCGAGGATGTGATTTCCGATTGGTTCACGGACACCGCTCTGGGGCGTGAAATTCTGTCGGGCGTGGACGGTCAGCATGCATCCGAACTTTCCAATTTCGAAGGCAATGCCCAGGGCTTCCGTGTGCTGACCCGATTGCAGGGCTGGCGGGCGCAGGGCGGATTGCAGCTGACGGCCGCGACGCTGGGCGCCTACAGCAAATATCCCTGGTCGGCCCCGGCCTTCGTGGGTGAGGAACGGCCACACAAGCGCAAATATGGCTTCCTGGGCAGCGAGCGGGACCTGATGGCGGAAGTGGCTGGCGAACTGGGCCTGGTGCCCACCGGCCGTGACGCCTGGTGCCGCCACCCGCTGGCCTATCTGGTGGAGGCGGCGGACGATGCCTGCTATTCGGTCGTTGATATCGAGGACGCGGTGAAAATGCGGATGCTGTCCTTCTCCGATGCGGAGGATCTGCTGGGGCCGCTGATCGACTGGGACCGTCCCGAATATGAAAGCATCGATGATGAGGATCGCCGCCTGATCTGGCTGCGCGCGCGCGCCATTGACCGCCTGGTCAATGATGCCCGTGTCGCCTTCCAGGACCGGCTGCCGGACATCATGGAAGGCAAGCCGGTTGACCCTTTGCTGAAAATGATCGAGCGGACAGAGGCGCTGCAGGATATTTCCGAGGTCTGCTATACCCAGATCTACCGCGGCTATCAGCGGTGCGAGACGGACATCATTGCCGCCCGCACCGTCACCACGCTGCTGAACGCCTATGGCGAAGCCTTGCTGGCCCGGGAGAAGCTGGGACCGGATCGCGACCTGCCGCGCCGGTTCGCCGCCCTGCTGGAGACGGTGCCAGGCATCAGGCGGATGCCCTACGACCGGCCAGGCTGGACCCGGGCGCTGCTGGATCATATCGCGGGCATGACCGACCGTTTCGCCATTCGACAGGCGGAACTGATCGCAGGCTGAGGGAACGGTCCTGCGTTTGTCACCGCAACATTAATACCAATGCTGGAAAGTTCCGACCTGTGGTCGGCACTTTCCGGCCCCTCAAACGCCGGGCGGCCCGCATCCGCGGGCCTTGGCTTCGCGGGCACGAGCCCGCGCGGCCGCCGTCGCGGCCGATACCAGGGCCAGAAGTCAGAACTTTCTGGCCCTGGTATAAAACGCCGTTGCCACATTCCCGCCCTTCAATTCTGCATGCTGTGCGGAAGCGAAGGTTCGGTGTAGGGTGCGCCGTCACACCTTCCGCGGGCGTCTCAGGATTCCGCGGCGGGAGATACATGCCCGGATAGATTGAAAAGTTTGGAAAGATGAACGTTTTCAAGGATTTCGAAGCCAAGATCCATGCCGCGCTGGACCAGATGGTGGTCGCCGGCGAGCTGCCGTCCGGGCTGGATTTCTCCCGAATCACGGTTGAACCCCCGCGCGACGCCAGCCATGGCGACGTATCCACGAATGCGGCCATGATCCTGGCCAAACCCGCCGGCAAGCCGCCCCGCGTCATCGCCGACGCCCTGGTCGCCCGGCTGAAGGACATGGAGGCGGTGACGGAGGCCGCCGTGGCCGGACCTGGCTTCGTCAATCTGCGTATCGATGCCGGCTGGTGGCTGGCCCGCATGGCCGACATCCTGACCGCCGGTCCCGCCTTTGGACAGAGCGGCATGGGCGGCGGCCGTCCGGTCAATGTGGAATTTGTGTCGGCCAATCCGACAGGCCCCATGCATATCGGTCACACGCGCGGTGCCGTGGTCGGCGATGCGCTGTCGCGCCTGCTGGCCAAGGCCGGGTTCGCCGTGACCCAGGAATATTACATCAACGATGCCGGTGCGCAGGTCGATGTGCTGGCCCGGTCGGCGCATCTGCGTTACCGCGAGGCCTTTGGCGAAGCGGTGGAAATCCCCGCAGGCCTTTATCCCGGTGACTATCTGGTCCCGGTCGGGCAGGCGCTGAAGGATGTCTATGGCGACAGGTACCTGACCGCGGAAGAGGCGGAATGGCTGCCGCTGTTCCGGGAATTCACCGTCGCCCGCATGATGGAAACCATCCGCGACGACCTGAAGCTGATGGGTGTACATCACCATGTCTTCTCCTCCGAACGCGCGCTGGTCGATGCCGGGTCGGTGGATACGGCGCTGAAGGCGCTGGAGGATCAGGGCCTGATCTATACGGGCGTGCTGGAACCGCCGAAGGGCAAGAAGCCCGATGATTGGGAGCCGCGGCCCCAGACCCTGTTCCGCGCCACCCAGTTCGGCGACGATGTGGACCGGCCGCTGAAGAAGTCGGACGGGTCCTGGACCTATTTTGCCAACGACATCGCCTATCACTACGACAAGTTTCAGCGGTCCGGCGCCACCATGATCGACGTCTGGGGCGCCGACCATGGCGGCTATGTCAAGCGCATGCAGTCGGCCGTGTCGGCCGTGACGGGCGGCAGGGGTACGCTGGATGTCAAGATCTGCCAGCTGGTCAACCTGATGGATGACGGCCAGCCCGTGAAAATGTCCAAGCGCGCCGGGCGCTTTGTCACCCTGCGCGACATCGTGACGGAGGTGGGCGCCGGTGTCGTCCGCTTCATCATGCTGACCCGCCGCAATGACCAGACCCTGGATTTCGACGTGGCCAAGGTCACGGAGCAGTCCAAGGAAAATCCCGTATTCTATGTGCAGTACGCCCATGCCCGCTGCCATTCGGTGCTGCGCCATGCTGCCGACGCGGGCAAGGATCTGACGGCAACCCATCTGGTCGGGGCCGACCTGTCCCGATTGTCGTCGGAAGAGGAAGTGGCCATCGTCAAGCAGATGCTGTCCTTCCCGCGTCTGGTGGAAGCGGCGGCCGATGCACACGAACCCCACCGTGTCGCCTTCTATCTCTACGAACTGGCCTCGTCCTTCCATGGTCTGTGGAACAAGGGCAAGGACGACGCCACCATGCGCTTCCTGATCGAAGGCGATGAGGAACTGACCCGCGCCCGTCTGGCGCTGGTGACATCCGTGGCCCAGGTGATCGCCTGCGGTCTGGACATCCTGGGCGTCGAGCCCGTCAAGGAAATGCGTTGAGGCGTTGCGGCCATGACCTATTACGACGATGAGGACGAGAACGGGCAGCACCAGCCGCCCCAGGGGAATCGGCAGCCGTCCTCGCTGCGTGCCGATTTCCGTGCCGATCCTTCCTTCAGCCCGCGCGCCGGCTATCAGCAGTCGCCCCAGCAACCCGGCCAGCCGGCCGATGGTGATGGGCATGAAGCCTATGTGCAGCCCGCCCCCTATGCCGCCCCGGCTGCCCATCATCCCGCGGATGAGTATGTGCAGCCGGCCGCCGCGCCGGCCTATCGGGCGCCCAGCGCGGAGGCCCATGGAGACCACCCGCAGGCCCATGCGCCGCACGCGAATGCCGGGTACCATCATGGGGCTTCGGCACAGCAGCAGGCCCAGGACGCCTACTACCAGCAGTACGAGCAGCAGCACGGCCATTACCCTGCCGCGCCGCCGCGCCGTCGCAACCTGGTGAACATTGCGGTGGTGGGGGCGGCCGTTGTCGTTTTCGGTGGTGTGATCTTCTGGGCCTATAACCAGGGGATGCGTGCCGGGACGGAAAGCGTTGCGCCGATCCTGCGGGCCGATCCCAATCCCACCAAGATCCGTCCGGAACAGCCGGGTGGCATGGAAGTGCCGCACCAGGACAAACTGGTCTATGACCGCCTGAACCCCGCCAACAGCGGGGCGCCGGGTGAGGTGGAGCGTCTGCTGCCCCCGCCGGAAACGCCGATGGAGCGCCCGCGCGCGGCGGCCGAGCCGCCGGCGGATGAAATCATGCCGATGGCGGAAGAGGGTGAGGGCCAGGTGTCGGCCCTGTCCGCGGAGGAGCAGGGCTATCAGCCGGCCCCCGCCCAGCAGCAGACGCAGCCGGTGCCGACCTATGCGCCACCGCTGCCGCAACAGCAGCAGCCACGCACGGCCCCGCCTGTGCAGCAACCGGTCCAGCAGCAGGCGCAGGTGCCGACGCATCAGCCGACCCAGACGCTGATCCCGCCGTCGGCCAGCACGGCGCAGCCGCGTCCGGCTCCGGCCCAGACCAACGCCGTGCAGGCTCCCGCCGCTGCCCCGCCGCGCCCGGCCCCGCAAACGAATGTGGCCCCGCCGCCGGCTGCCGTACAGCCCAAACCCGCCGTTGCGGCCCCGGCCGCCAGCGGCGGTCCAGCCGTACGCGTCCAGGTGGCTGCCGTCGACAGCGAGGCCAAGGCCAGTGCCGAATGGCAGCGGCTGCAACGTAAGTTCGCCGGTGAACTGGGGGGCCTGTCCATGCGCACCGTGCGGGTCGAACTGCCCAAGGGCATCTTCTACCGCATCCAGGGCGGGCCGATCGATGAGGCGCGAGCCAAGCAGATCTGCGCGACCATGGCGGCGCAGGGCGCGGGGTGCAGCATTGTCCGCTGACATTGCGGCCCTGGTCCTGGGGTGTGAGGGCACAGCGCTGAGTGCGGCGGAGCGGGCGTTTTTCCGCGATGTCAATCCGCTGGGCTTCATTCTGTTCCGGCGCAATGTCGACTGTCCCGATCAGGTGCGGGCGCTGGTGTCTGACCTGCGCGCGGCCGTGGGACGGAACGCGCCCATTCTGATCGATCAGGAGGGGGGGCGCGTAGCCCGCCTGCGTGGTCCGCATTGGCCCGAACTGCCGCCGGCCCGCAGCGTGGGCGATATCCCCCAGGTGCAGCGGGCGCAGCGCGCGGCATGGCTGCATGGACGGCTGCTGGCATCGATGCTGTCGGACCTGGGCATTGATGTGGATTGCGCGCCGGTGGCCGACGTGCCTGTGCCGGGCGCCCATGATGTGATCGGTGACCGTGCCTTTGCCACGGACCCGGATCGGGTGGCTTTGCTGGCCGGGGCGCAGGCGGATGGCCTGCTGGCGGGTGGGGTGATGCCCGTGGTCAAGCACGTACCGGGTCATGGCCGGGCCTTTGCCGACAGCCACAAGGAACTGCCCGTCGTTCATACCCCGCGCCACGACCTGGAGGCCTGGGATTTCGCGCCGTTCAAGGCGTTGGCGGGCCTGCCCGCCGCCATGGTCGCGCATGTCGTGTTCACCGCCATCGACGCCGACCGTCCGGCCAGCGTGTCGCCGACGGTGATCGGGCAGATCGTGCGCGGCCATATCGGGTTCGATGGTGTGCTTTTCAGCGACGATCTGTCGATGCAGGCCCTGTCCGGCACCCTGGGACAGCGCACGGCCGCGGTGCTGGCGGCGGGCTGCGATGTGGCCCTGCACTGCAATGGCCAGATGGACGAGATGCGGGATGTGGCGGCGAATGCCCGGCCGCTGGACGCCGCCGGCATCCGCCGCTGGCAGGCGGCTGCCGCCTGGCTGAACGCCGCGCAACCCGCGGATGTGCCGGCCCTGCGGGCGGAGCTGCAGGCGCTGCTGGCGGGGGAGGGCTGAGCCATGCCGGATTTCCAGCATATGCTGTTCCAACTGTCGATCATGGCCCTGCCGGCCTTGTTCGCCATTACCCTGCACGAGGCCGCCCATGGCTATGCGGCGCTGAAATTCGGTGACCGCACGGCCCAGATGATGGGGCGGCTGAGCCTGAACCCGTTGCGTCATATCGACCCGGTGGGCACCGTTCTGCTGCCTATGACCCTGTTCCTGCTGACCGGCTTCATGTTCGGCTGGGCTAAGCCGGTGCCGGTGGATTTCTGCAATCTGCGCAATCCCAAGCGGGATATGGTCTGGGTCGCGGCGGCGGGCCCGGGGGTGAACTTCCTGCTGGCCTTCGTCTCGGCCCTGCTGCTGCATCTGGCCCCCTTGACGCCGGCGGTCATGACCGACTGGCTGACCAGCAATCTGGTTGTGTCCATGCAGTTCAATGTGCTGCTGGCCCTGTTCAACCTGATCCCGTTGCCGCCGCTGGATGGCGGGCGGGTGCTGGTCGGGCTTTTGCCCATGCGGGCGGCGCGGTCGGTGGCGCGGTTGGAACCCTATGGCATGGGTATCCTGATGCTGCTGGTCTTCCTGATTCCGTTCGCGGCCAGCCATGCCGGGTTCGATTTCAACCCGCTGTTCATGCTGCTGGGCCCGGCCACGGAATGGGTCGTCGACCTGATCGTCCGCCTGGCTGGGCTGTCGTGACCGACGTATTCGAGGCGGACCCGTCTCCGCCCGCCGCAGAGGCACTTCTGCTGGATATTGACGGGTTCGAAGGACCGATCGATCTGCTGCTGACCCTGGCACGCGACCAGAAGGTCGATCTGACCCGCATCTCCATCCTGCAATTGGCTGAGCAGTTTCTGTCTTTCGTGGAAGAGGTTCGGCGCCTGCGGCTGGAACTGGCGGCCGATTATCTGGTGATGGCCGCCTGGCTCGCCTATCTGAAGTCCCGACTGCTGCTGCCCGATCCGCAGCCCGAGGAACCCTCGGCTGAAATGCTGGCGGCCGCCCTGACCTTGCAGCTGCAACGGCTGGAGGCGATGCAGGGCGCGGCCGCCCGCCTGATGGCCCGGCCGCGCCTGGGCCGCGACCGGTTCGCTCGCGGCGCCCCGGAAGATCTGCCCATCTTCGCCAAGCATCGGCATGATGTGACCTTATATGACCTGCTGAAGGCCTATGGGGATATCAGCGGCCGGCAGGCGCGGCAGTCGCCCTTCACCATCCCGGTGACGGAGCTGTATTCGATCGAGGAGGCGGTGGGCCGGCTGGAAGCCATGCTGGGCCGCATTCCCGACTGGTCTTATCTGTCCACCCTGCTGCCGGCCGGATGGAAGGGCGATGGGGTGAAGGCGCGGTCGATGCTGGCCAGCAGCTTTGTGGCAGCCCTGGAACTGGCCAAGGCGGGCAGGCTGGAACTGCGCCAGGACAAGGCGTTCGCGCCCATCCAGCTTCGGGCCCGGCGGGGGGAGGAGTCGCGATGACGGAGTTGTTCAGTGCTGACAATCAGCTGATCCGTCTGCTGGAAGCCATCCTGTTCGCGTCGGCCGAACCGGTGACGGAGGAGGCGCTGCAGGCCCGCATCGGTCCGACGCCCGTGCGTCCGCTGCTGCTGCAACTGGAAAATCTATACCGTCATCGCGGGGTCAATCTGGTCGCCAGCGGTGGCCGTTGGGCGTTCCGCACCGCTGCCGATCTGGGTGACCAGCTGCGAACAGAGGTGGAGGTGACGGCCAAACTGTCGCGCGCGGCGGTGGAGACGCTTGCCATCGTCGCCTATCACCAGCCCGTGACAAGGGCGGAGATCGAGGCCATCCGCGGCGTCGCGACGTCCAAGGGTACGCTGGATATCCTGATGGAGGCTGGCTGGATCCGGCCAGGGCGGCGCCGCGAAACGCCGGGCCGTCCCCTGACCTGGGTGACAACCCCGCATTTCCTGGACCATTTCGGGCTGGAGACGCTGCGCGATCTGCCGGGTGTGGATGATTTGCGGGCGGCAGGTCTGCTGGACAAGGCGGCCGCCATGCCGTCTCTGCCGGGGCTGGAGCCGGCGTCTGGCGAAGAGAGTGCGTAGATGCAGCACTCACCCCTTGGATAAGCCGGGAACGGACTTTTTTCAGCTCCCGGCTTATCCAAGGGGTGACGGGGAAATCCCCGATCACCCGATGGCAAGATCAATCGCGGTTGAAGTGGACAGACCTCAGCTCTTGATCTTGCGAACGCTGCGCTTGGCCCGGTACATGCCGGCATCCGCGCGACGAATGACGTCTTCTTCCTTGTCCGCGCCCGTATAGGCCTGTTTGCCGAAGCTGGCACGCAGCGGCAGCTTCGTCATCTGCCAGGCGCAGGACTGGTTGTTGAAAATCTCGGCCAGGGCATCGGCGCGCGCCGTTCCCTGGGTGGCATCAGTGCCGGTCAGCAGCACGGCAAACTCGTCGCCGCCGAAACGGGCCACGATGTCATGCGCGCGGACATTCTCCCGCAGCGTGCGCGCCGACTGGCGCAAATAATTGTCACCGCACAGGTGACCGTGCGTATCGTTGATCGCCTTGAACCCGTCCAGGTCGATGATGACCAGGACTCCGCCCATGCCTGTGCGGCGCGTGGCCGCCAGTTCCCGGCGGAAAGCCTCGACAAAGCCACGCCGGTTCAGCAGGCCCGTCAGTTCGTCCGTCATGGACAGGGTTTCAAGGTGGGCAATGCGTTCCTTCTGCTCTTCGATCTTCGCCTCGGCTTCGCGAAGACGCATGATCGTATCCTGCAGAAGGAACACATAGGTGTCGGCAGGCATGGCGACGGGGCCGAGGTCCGGCGAGACAGCCCCGCCCATGCCGCCGGCAACCGTTCGGGCAAGGCCGTGAAGGCTGTTTCCCTGGCGGTCGCCGGTCGCCGGCATTGGCATGGTGAAAGACCGCGCACGGTCCATGCCCAAGGACTTTGCCATCGGGTAGTTCGGGACAGTGTCGAGCGGGCTCATGATCGGTTCCCCCTTTATGGGAAATTTCGTCGCCAGATCAAAAGCAACCGCTGTGCCAAGTGAGAAATGCTGAAGAATCAATGTGATATCAGAGGTGCTGGATGGTCCGATATTGCCTTGGGCAGTTTTTGCCGGGATGCGGCGGGCAGAAGCTGCCCCCATACTATTTGCAGTGCGAAAGGTCGTTGCGGTGCTGCGGTTGCAAGCGCAAGATGCCGACGTTCGCCACGACTCAGGCTCCATCCAAAGTGAACAGCGCCCGATACGCGTCCCCGTCCCATCCACGTTCCATGGCCCGCCGTGGCGCTGCCGCACTTTGTGCCCTGATGCTGGCGTCGGCGACCATGACGCCGGCATCCGCCCGCGCCGGCATCGACATCGCCCCGCACCGCGCCACCTATAAGCTACGGCTGGATCATGCCCGGCTGCAAAGCGGCATCGCCGACGTCAATGGCGTCATGAGCTTCTCCTGGAATGACGCCTGCGACGGCTGGACCATCGACCAGCGGTTCCAGGTGAAATTCACCTATGCTGAGGGGGAGGACATGAACCTTGTCACCTCCTATGCCACCTGGGAGGCCAAGGATGGTTCCGCCTATCGGTTCAACGTGCGCAAGCTGGTGAATGGCGAAGTGGACGAGGAACTGAGCGGCGGTGCCACGCTGGATACCAAGGGTATGGGCAGCGTCAAATACGACAAGCCCGAGGCCCATACGGTCGATCTGAAGCCCGGCACCATGTTCCCGACGGCCCACACGCTGCGCGTCCTGCGTCAGGCGGGCACCGCTGACAACCTGTTCTCCGTGCCCGTGTTCGACGGGGCGGAAGCGGAGGGGGCGAGCCCTGTCAACACCATTGTCGGAAAGGTCCGCACACCGGCCGCCATGAAGGTCAAGGATGCCGATCTGCTGGCAGCCAAGGCCTGGCAGGTTTCGCTGGCCTTCTTCCCCATCAGTCCAGGCGATTCGCTGCCGGATTATGAAACCAGCATGGTGCTGCAGGAAAACGGTGTCGTCCGGTCCATGCTGGTCGATTACGGGGATTTCCGGGTGTCGATGGAACTGGAGACGCTGGAGCGCGCCATCCGCCCACCATGCTGATCGGCTGCGAAAGCCAAGGTCCCCGGTGTCTGCCAACCATATTTCATCTGTTCAGCGAAGGAGGCGGAATGCCCCGGGTCGCCTATGTCAATGGCCGCTACGTCCCGCACGGTGACGCATCGGTCCATATCGAAGATCGCGGATTCCAGTTTGCCGATGGCGTCTATGAGGTGGTGACCATCGTCGGCGGCAAACTGGCGGACGAGGAAGGGCATCTGACCCGTCTTGCCCGGTCGTTGAAGGAACTGTCGATCCCGTGGCCGGTCAAGCCCGTGACCTTGCGGCTGATCATGCGGGAGATGGTCCGTCGTAACCGGGCGACCAATGCCCTGCTTTATATCCAGATTACACGCGGCGTGGCCCCGCGCGACTTTCGCTTTCCCGCCCATCCGGCGCCGACCCTGGTCATGACCTGCCGGCGTACGGCATTCCAGCCGAAAGCCCTGCTGGAAAATGGGATCGCAGTCGTAACGATGCCGGATATCCGCTGGCTTCGCCGGGACATCAAATCAGTGTCGCTGTTGCCGCAGGTGCTGGGCAAGCAGCGGGCCCATCTTGCCGGGGCCTATGAGGGCTGGCAGGTGGACGGTGACGGCTTCGTGACGGAGGGCTGTTCGTCCAACGCCTGGATCGTCACCGCCGACGGCATGCTGGTCACGCGGGAACCCAGCAATGCCTTGTTGAACGGCATCACCCGTCTGTCCATCCTGGATTGCGCGCGGGAACTGGCCATCCCATTCCAGGAACGGCCTTTCACCGTTGCAGAAGCTTTGGCGGCGAAGGAGGCCTTCATATCCAGCGCCAGCACCTTTGCCCTGCCTGTGACGCGCATCGACGGCCATGTCATCGGCAATGGCAGGCCCGGCCCGTTGTGCCTGCGCCTGCGACAGGCCTATATGGATCATATCGGGGCCGTCGATCCGCTGGGGGGACAGTAATGCTGCCGGAGACGCTGACCGCCCCGTTTGACCGGCTGCCGCGGGCCGTCATCTTTGACTGGGACAATACGCTGGTCACCAACTGGCGCTGCATCCATGCCTCCATCAACGCGGCATTGAGGGAATTTTCGCTACCGGAATGGTCGCTGGAGGAAAGCTACGGCCGTGTCCGCCGGTCGTTGCGGGACAGTTTCCCGGAGATTTTCGGGGACGAGTGGCCGCGGGCCCGCGACATCTTCTATGCCCATTTCGAAGCCCACCACATGGACTATCTGGACGTGCTGCCGGGGGCGGAGGCGATGTTGCGCGACCTGCACGGGCGCGGCATCCGGCTGTCGGTGGTGTCCAACAAGACGGGCCGTTTCCTGCGGACCGAAGCGCGTGAACTGGGCTGGGCACCGATGTTCGATGCCCTGGTCGGCGCCCAGGACGCGGCGGCCGACAAACCGGACCCGGCCCCCCTGCACATGGCGCTGGCCCCGTCCGGCTTCGCGCCCGGACCCGATGTCTGGTTTGTGGGCGATGCCGATATCGATATGGAAATCGCGCACCGCACCGGCTGTACCCCCATCCTGGTGGGAGAGACGCCCCATGTGGATGATGGCTTGGGCCGCTTCCCCCCCGCCATAAGTCTGGCGGGGTGTGCGGGGATTTCATCCTTGGTTAGACGGATCGGTGATACAATATAAGGAGGTGTCCGGGATATTGGCGCAAAGCCGGTACCCGGTTATCCTGATTTAACTTGGGCCCCCGTTGGATGGGACGCCCCAATAACCCGAGCATAAGCGAGGCTGCTCCAATGTCAGAAAAATCCCAGAACGTTCAGGACGTCTTTCTGAACCATGTCCGCAAGAGCAAGACCCCGGTGACCGTGTTCCTGGTCAACGGCGTGAAGCTGCAGGGCATCATCACCTGGTTCGACAATTTCTCCGTGCTGCTGCGCCGCGATGCCCATTCGCAGCTGGTCTATAAGCACGCCATCTCGACCGTGATGCCGGCGCATCCGATCCAGTTGTTCGACCCGCCGGCCAAGGAGAATGACCACGACTGAGTTGAGTAATCGCGAAGGCCGCGGGTCACCCACCCGCGCCTTCGTTCTTCATCCGGTCCTGCCCGAGGACCGGCATGACGCGCGCAACCCGGAAAGCCGCCTGGAAGAGGCGGTGGGTCTTGCCGCTGCCATCGACCTTGAGGTCACCGCCGCCCGTGCCATCCGCACCATGCGCCCGCGTCCCGCAACCCTGCTGGGTACCGGTGCGGTGGAGGAGGTGGCTGCCCTGGTGGAAGAGCAGGAGATCGGCCTGGTCGTTGTCGACCACGCCCTGACCCCCATCCAGCAGCGCAATCTGGAACGCGACTGGAAGACCAAGGTCATCGACCGTACTGGCCTGATCCTGGAAATCTTCGGCAAGCGTGCCCGCACGCGCGAAGGCCAGTTGCAGGTTGAACTGGCCGCCCTGACCTATCAGCGCTCCCGCCTGGTCCGGTCCTGGACCCACCTGGAACGTCAGCGTGGCGGCTTCGGCTTCCTGGGCGGTCCCGGCGAAAGCCAGATCGAAATGGACCGCCGCCTGATCAGCGACCGGATCGTGAAGCTTAAGGGCGAGCTGGAGGAGGTCCGCCGCACCCGTGGCCTGCATCGCAAGGCGCGGGAGAAGGTGCCGTATCCCGTCGTCGCTCTGGTCGGCTATACCAACGCTGGCAAGTCCACGCTGTTCAACCGCATGGCCGGGGCGGATGTCTTCGCCAAGGATCTGCTGTTCGCCACGCTGGACCCGACCATGCGGGCCATCATCCTGCCGTCCAACCGCAAGATCATCCTGTCTGACACGGTGGGCTTCATCTCCGACCTGCCGCACGGGCTGGTGGAGGCGTTCCGCGCCACGCTGGAAGAGGTGATGGCGGCTGACATCATCCTGCATGTCCGTGATGTGTCGCATCCCGATACCGATGCCCAGAATGCTGACGTGAAGTCGGTGCTGAAGGGCTTGGGTATCGAGGTCGATACCGATGACCGGGTGATGGAGGTGCTGAACAAGCTGGACCGGTTGGGCGAGGAGGATCAGCAGACGCTGCTGCGCCAGGCCCGCCGCACGGGCGGCATCGCCATTTCCGCCCTGACCGGCGACGGGATCGACACCCTGTTTGATGCCATCGACCGCCGCATGGTGGCCGGTCGGGAAGTGGTGGAGTTTGATGTCGACGTAACCGATGGGGCCGCCATCGCCTGGCTGTATGGCAAGGGCGATGTGATGCAGCGGGAGGATGATGACAGCTGTGCGCGGCTGCGCGTCGGCCTTGATCCCGCGGATCTGGCCCGGTTCCAGGACCGCTTCCCCTACCGCCCCCGCGAGCAGCAGGCCCTGGCGTCATGATCCGGCCCGACCCCGAGACGGTTTCCACCCTGCTGCGGGAGGTGGCGGAGGCGGAAATCCTGCCGCGTTTCCGCGCCCTGGCCGCCGGTGACATCCGGGAGAAGGGGCCGGGCGATCTGGTGACCGTTGCCGACGAGGCGGCGGAGAGGGTGCTGACCAGGCGTCTTTCCGACCTGCTGCCGGGGTCGCTTGTGGTGGGGGAGGAGGCGTGCGCCGCCGACCCCACCGTCCTATCGCGCCTGTCGATCGGGAATGATCCCGTGTGGATCATTGATCCTGTTGATGGCACCAGCAATTTCGCCCGCGGCGGCACCACTTTCGGAGTGCTGCTGGCCTTGGCGGTCGGTGGGCGCACGGTGGCCGGCTGGATCTATGATCCGGTTGGGGCCCGGATGGTGATCGCGCAGGCCGGTGAGGGCGCATGGATGGACGGGCAGCGGCTGGCGGCGCTGCCCGGCGGGCCGTTGCCCGGCCTGCGCGGCTCGCTTTCCACCAAGTTCTTCGCGCCGGATGAGAAAAAGCGGCTGGAGGCTTTGCGGCCGCATTTCGCCCGGACCTACCGCCTGTTCTGCGCTGCGCACGAATATCTGAACCTGCTGACGGGCAAGGGGCAGTTCGCGCTTTATAACCGCACCATGCCCTGGGACCATGCGGCCGGCGTGCTGGCCTACCAGGAGGCCGGCGGTTACGTGGCCCGGTGGGACGGCACCCCCTATGGTCCCGCCGATATACAAGGTGGTATCCTGGCAGCCGGGGATGCTCCGACCTGGAACGCCTTGCGTGATTTGCTGTTTCCCAACGGCATTCCGACCTGATCGCGACGCAGCAGGCTTCCGTCCCATGCCGCACTGCGGTATGTGATGGGTAACCTCCATCCTTCGGATAATGAAGCCAGCGTGAACGCCAAGCCCAAGGGACCACGATCCCCCCGCCCCGCAAGGGAAGTGGAGATCAAGCTGCTGGCCGACCCGGCCGACCTGCCGCGCATCGCCGCCCTGGCGCTGGTGCGCGACCGGCTGGTCAGTCAGGCGGACCCTGTGCGTCAGCACACGACCTATTACGACACACCGGGACTGGCGCTGGCGCGGCGTGGTCTGGCCCTGCGCCTGCGTCGCCAGGGGATGAAGCGCGAACAGTCGATCAAGACCCTGGCCAGTGGCGAAGGCGCCGATGGCGCAGGCATCGCCGTGCGCCGCGAATGGCGCTGGCAGGTGGTGGGTGACGGGCTGGACCTGGACCTGCTGCGCCACCGCGATCTGGCAGAACTGTTTCCTGCCGACGTGCCGGAGCAACTGGCCCCGCTGTTCGTGACGGATATCCAGCGTACCTTGTCGCTGCTGCGTGTCGGCGCCGAAGGGCGGGTGGAACTGGCGCTGGACCTTGGGCAGGCGCAGGTGATGGCGCCGGACGGCACGCCATCGGCGAAGCTGACGATCAGCGAGATTGAACTGGAACTGCTGCAGGGGGAGGTCGCGGACCTGTTTCGGCTGGCAGCGGAAATCCATTCGCGCGTGCCCCTTCGCCTGTCGACCCGCAGCAAGGCGGATCTGGGCCTGGCCCTGCTGACGGGGGCCCAGCCGCGTGCGCATCCGGTCCGGCCGCTGGGGATCACCCCGATCACCACGGTGACGGAGGCTTTCCGTCATATCGGCCGCAATGGCCTAGCCCACCTGTTGGACAATCAACCCGCTTTCATCGAAGGAATGGGCGACGCGGCGGCGCTGCGCGAGATGGCCTCGGCTGTGCGTCGTCTGGCCACAGGCTATTCGCTGTTCGCCGATCTGATCCATACCGACCAGGGTGATGCGCTGGTCGAGCGCCTGCGTCGGCTGGGCCGCAAGCTGGAGAAGGCGCGCGACTGGCAGAAGGTGGCGCTGGCCTTGACGGAACTGCCGCAGGATGCGCGGAAGGGCGCTGTCGGTCCCGTCTCTGCGGCCCGGGCCCGCGCGCTGGACAAGGCGCTGCACCTGCTGAACGCCGCGGATTGGACGGGCTGGCAGCTTGATTTCGCGGCGTGGCTGGAAGGCGGGGACTGGGCTGCCCAGCCGCACGGCTGCCCGTTTGGCACCACGTTGGCGGAAATCGCTGGCGAGATGTTGCGCCAGAGGTGGGAGAAGGTTCGGGTCATCGGCCTGCCCGACAGTGCCGATAAGGCCCTGAAGGCGCATAAGCGGTTGCGCAAGCTGCGTTACGCTTTGGACTTCTGCCGGGCTGTCTGGCCGGCAGAACGCGTGGCCCCGCTTCAGCGGGCTGTTGACGGACTGCGCGACCCGCTCAAGCAGGTTGCGGATGATATGATGGCGGCCGATCTGCTGGACAAGATCGGGCAGGAAGGGGCGGCATCCGCCCTGCGCAAGCGCGCCGTGACGGCGTTGAAGCCGCTTTCCCCGCTATGGTCCGGGTTCCTGAACGCCGGCCTGGGTGTGGCCGGCGCGTAAGGTTCAACGTATCTCCACGCCGTTATTGTCCGTGCGGATTTCGGCCGCTTCATTATCCAGGCTCAACAGCACGCGGCTGGCGGCCGGGATTTTGCCGTCCTTGGGCATGGGCAGCGACAGGTCTACCCATTTGGCCTTCAGGTCCAGGGGGGCGGCGATGACAGGGATGGGGACTTCGGCCAGCACCGTGCCGTCAGCGGCCAGCAGGCGGGCACGCCCCGTCGGGGTGGGCTGCGCGCCGATATTGTGCGCGCGCACCAGCAACCGCCCCTTTTCCAGCCGGATATCGCGATCGGCCAGCGCCAGATCGGGCCGGTTGCGCACATTTTCCGCCGGCCCCGCCAGGGTGAAGGTTAAGACCGTGGTTTTGCCTGGTTCGAAGCGGACATCCATACCGATCCCTTCACCGAAATGGATGGTGCGGGTATCGATGGTGCCATCGGCCTTGTCATCACTGTCGCTGTCGAGGCCCTGGGCGACACGCCAGTCACCGGTGGCGACATCGGCGCCCTGGATGGTCGCCGTGATGGGGCTGTTGCTGATATTATGGACAATGATGCTGAAGCCCTTTTCCGTCGGGTCCTTGACCAGGATACCCAGCTTCTCCGCGGCGGAATCATCGGCGAAGCGCCATTCGATGCGGTTGCCGCGCACGATGGCATTGCGATAGAGCGCGACCCCACCCAGCCGCTGCCGCTGCAATTCCTGCGATGGCAGTTCCACGCGGTCGGTCCACCAATGGTCCTCCGTCATCATCGGCATGCGGACGGTGGCCTCATTGCGCTGGCTGTCATACTGCTTGACCAGCCATTGCTTGTCGTTCGTGGCAACCCAGGCCGTGTGGTAGATATAAGGGCCGGCATAGCGATCCTTCGTCGCCTGCTCCAGCACCTTCTGCCGCAGGTCAGGGCGGCCGATATCCAGCGCCAGATCGCTGCTGACGATACCGGACAGGGCGGGCAGGCCGCCCTTGCGCAACACCTGCTCGATGGGCCGCAGATATTTGGCGTCGCCCGTCCAGCGATAGGCCGCCCACATCAGTAGGTTGGTCTGTTCCGGCCCGGCCGTGCCACGCGTGGCCCCATCCGGCCAGTTGATCTCCGACGGGAAGGTCCAGCTGCCGTCATCGGCCTGCTTGCCATGGGCCAGATAGCCATCGGCCAGTTCCAGCAGTAATGTGCGTGTCTGCGGCAGGCCGTTGATTTCCACCAGACGCACGCCGGGATGGAAGATCAGATAGGAATAGGGCTTGGACCATTGCCAGGGCGCTTCCTTGACGATGTGCCCGGCCCCGAAATAGTTGCTGACCAGCAATCGGTTACCCTTGGGATTGATGGCCGTCAGCTCGGGATAGTTGGCCGCCGTTTCCATCAGCCGCTCCACCAGCTGCGGGTCGCCCGGCCGCATCAGCGACAATTGCGACAGGGCGTTGATGCCTTCCTCATAGACATGCAACTCGTCCGTGACGATAGTGCCAAGGCCGTTGGTCAGCATGCCATTGGCGTAGATCGCCTCGATCATCGCGGACAGCGATGCGGCCAGACGGTCGGGTTCCACCCCCATGGCGGCCAGACCCGGCCATTGGTTGGTCAGGTCGGTATCGTCCGACAGGCCCCCGCCGAACTCACCGCCCACCTGGCGATGGTCGATCCACCAGTTCACGAATTGCTTCACCTGACCCAGATAGCGGGTCTGGCCCCAGGCCCAGGCCGGCACGCCGGGCGGGGGCGGGTCCAGCGTCACGGCCGGCAGCGGCTGCTGTGGGTTCCATTCCGACCAATAGGCATTGCCGGCCACATTGTCGGGATCGACGCGCAGCAGGTCGGTCAGATCGTCATAGAAACGCTGGAACAGGCCCAGATTCCGGCTGCTCTGCCGTTCTTCCACCAGGAAGCTGTATTCATCCTGCACCTGCCGCAGCCGGTCGGCGACATGCTCGGCCTTGGCCTCGGCCCGCGGCTTGAACACCAGCCGCAAATCGGCACCGTCCAGGCTGGCGATGGAGAAGCCAGGGGATGACGCAGCAATGGTGAGATAGAGCGGCCGGTCACCGGGCAGGATGCGGTCGCGCGTGTCCAGCCACAGGGTCCGCGCCTCCCCCGGCTTGACCGAGACATTCACGTCCAGCAGGTCGCGTTCGGGATAGAGCGGATCCTTCACGCGAATATTCAGCGCGATCAGCCCACCCTTGTGCGTGGGCTTCAGGTCCAGGGCCGGGATGGTCAGTTCAATCCCGTCCAGCCCGCCGACATTCTCAAACCCCTCCGTGGCGCCGCGATAAAGGGCCATGCCCGGTTCCTGCTGACGGAAATCGACGGGGATGGCGATATGGGCGATGGGCCGGCCGCTGGCGGGCACCGGGGTCGTCCGCTTGCGGGTGGGGATGCCGTCCGGGATGGCGACGATCAGGCCGCGTTCTGTCTCCGGATAGCGTCCTTCCACGAAATGGCGGACGGGCAGCATGGGTGTGAAGTCCGGCTCCACCCCCAGGCGCAGTTTCAGCGGGAAATCGCCCAACCCCTCCGGCGCTGTGCCGGGGCCGATATGATAGGCGCCGATTTCCTGGATCGGGGTTTCCTGTACCTCGTTGATGAAGCGCAGGGCACCGCCCTGGCCATCGGCCTTCAGGCGGGTGGTAGACCGTTCCGTGCCCTTCGCACGCTTGGCCAGCAGGTCGCCTTCGGCCGTGATGACCGTATTGTCGTCGGGGACGCGCGCATCCTTCAGCCAGCCCAGCCGGCCGAACGCCGCCCCCTGGATTTCCACCTGATTGATGGGCTCGTCCGGCAGAAACCAGGTGGCCGACTTGCCGCCCGTAGCATAGACGTTCCAGTCGGGCAGGGTGAAATAGTCATGACGGCCGGGCAGGCGGGAGCGGTTATAGACGCCGGGCCAGGTCGTTTCCCGCACCCCGTCATTGCCCTTCCACATGCGTTGCGCGATATCGCGCTGTTCGGTGAACTCCACCTTGCGGATACGGGTATGGGCATCGGCCAGATAGGGGGGCGGGTCATCCGGCCGGTCAAAACCCAGGCGGTGCGCCCAGGCAGCCCAGCCATCCGGCAGGGCGGGCAGGGGCTCCGTCTGCTGGTTACGGGCCAGCGCCTGAATGGAGGCCGCGTCCAGGGCCCGGTCATGAATGCGGATTTCGTCAATATCGCCGCCGCGCAGGAAATTGTATCGGCTTTGCACCTGGATTGGGCTGATGATGCGGCTGTGCGGCCCGAACTGGTCCAGCCCGGCGTCCAGCGATGCCGGCTGGTCCTTGCGCGCCACCAGGGCACCGTTCACATAAAGCTGCACGCCCGTCGCCTCGTCCCAGGTGAAGGCGATATGGGTCCAGGCATCGGGGGCGGGAGGGGTGGGGATCGTCCAGGACACGCGCACCCGCGACAGGTTGGTGTCGGTCACGAAGGCGTCGAAGCCATGACCGTTCCAGTCGATGCGCAGGAACACCATGTCCCAGCTGGAATGATTGTCATAGCCGACGCGGAACAGCGGGAACGGGTTGCTGCCCACGGGATACCTGGAACGCCAGAAGAAGCTGAGCGTGCCACGCTGGGCCCGGATGTTGCCAGGGGCCGACCAGGCCAGGACCTGATCGTCGGCCGCCTGCAAATAGGCGCCGCTGGCGCCGCCATCCTGCATCACCTTCACCTTATCGGCGAAGGTGGGCAACGGGTTGCCAACAGAACGGTCAGCCGTCAGGGCCTTGTCACCAGACACATGGAACAGCAGACCGTCATCCGCCGCCAGCGCCGGCATGCCGCCGGCCAGCAAGGCCCAAAGGGCAACCGTCCCCTTCCATCGCATGCAGAACGCCATGGACCATATCCTTCCCCAAGACGGCGACGGTTGTTCCGTCTGCCATTGCCACCGGTTACCATGCTATGGGTAGCGCGTATTGACACCGGTGGCAATATCGAGCCAGCATGACCCGTCGCGTTTTTTGTCCTTGCCCGGAGAGACTGCCATGCTGACCCGTCGCCATCTTCTGGCCGGCCTGAGTGCCTTGCCATTGGCCGGGTGTGCGGTGTTGCCGCCGCGCCCTGGTGCGGGGGTGGTTTCAGGGGGATTCGGCACGCTGCCGGATGGCGCGGCGGTTACGCTCTATACCCTGACCAATGGCCGCGGGGCGGAGGCGCGGGTGATGACCTATGGCGCCACCCTGGTCGGCCTGCGCATGCCGGATCGGGAAGGGCGGGCAGATGAGGTGGTGCTGGGACTGGACGATCTGGAGGCCTATCGCACGCGTTCGCGCAATTTCGGCGCTACGGTGGGCCGTTATGCCGGGCGTATCGGCAATGGCCGCTTCCGGCTCGACGGGGCAGAGGTGCGACTGGATACGGGCGGATCAAAGCACAGTTCCCACGGCGGCCCCGTCGGCTTTGCCAAGCGCAACTGGCAGGGACAGGTGCTGTCCGGGGCGTCTGTCCGCCTGACCCTGGTCAGTGCCGACGGTGACCAGGGGTTCCCGGGCGAACTGGCGGTCAGTCTGACCTACAGGCTGACCGATGATCACCGCCTATGCCTGGATTTCCAGGCGCTGACCACGCGGCCGACCGTGCTGAACCCCACGCATCACAGTTATTTCAACCTGTCCGGCGTGCCGGGGTCGCTGATAGAGGATCATCTGTTGATGATGGAGGCGGATCTGTTCACCGCCTTCGGGCCAGACAAGATGGTGACGGGGGCGTTGCGACCGGTGGACGGCACCCCTCTCGATTTCCGGCAACCCAAGCCCATCGGGCGTGACATTGCCGCCGCTGACGAACAGATTCGCATCGCGGGCGGCTACGACCATGGCTTTGTCATCCGCCCCGGGACCAGCGGCGACCTACGTCGGGCGGCGCGATTGTCCCATGGTGGCAGCGGCCGGGTGATGGAACTCTGGACCACTGAACCCGGGGTGCAACTGTTCACGGCCAACAGCGTCGATATGGTGGGCCGGGGCGAGGTTCCCTATCGTCCGCATTGTGGCGTGTGCCTGGAGCCGCAGCATTTCCAGGACAGTCCCAACCGGCCGGAATTCCCGTCCACCGTGCTGCGTCCCGGCCAGATATTCCGCTCACGCAGCGAATACCGGTTTGCCGTCACCTGACGGCCGGTCAGGACCTGCGGTCGAAAAAGCCCATGGCCCAGGCCGTGTGCAGGGCGAGGGGCGCCATCCAGCCGACCAGCGGATAGAAGAACCAGACCTTGTCCGGTGTCACGAAGAAGTTCACCGGTACGATGATGACCGCGAACAGGAAATAGACCAGGAGATGGTTCAGCAACTGGTTGCGGCGTCGCTTCACGGCGGGGTGATTGTCTGGCAATGGCTGGCCCATGGCATCCTCCTGACGATGGCGCGGCACCATAACGCGAATATGCTGCTGGCCAAGCCGGAACTTGATCCGGATGGGACCGGCTGGCAAAATCGCGCCGTCGATCCCGTTAATCTGTGTGCAACTCCATGGATATCAACAAGCTTTTCGCCGAAGGCGTCGACCATCAGAATGCCGGCCGTTGGGCGGACGCTGCTGCGATCTATCGCAAGATCGACAAATCCCGCCCCGGTCTGGCCCCCGTGGCGTGGAACCTGGGTGTGGTGCTGAAAGCGCAGGAACAATGGGATGGGGCGCTGCGCGCCTTCAAGGCCGCCGCCAAGGCGGGGGGGACCTTCAAGGGTCTGCAATTCAATATCGGCCTGTGCCTCCAGAAGTTGAACCGTATGGCCGATGCTGCCGATGCCTTCGAACGCGCGGTGAAGGCTGAGCCGGACGATGCGGTCGGGCATTTCAATCTGGCCGCCGCCTGCCGCGAACTGGACAGGGTTGAACAGGCCGTTGCAGCGGTGGACCGGGCCCTGGCCCTGCGCCCGGACTTTGCCGAAGCGCAACTGCTGCAGTCCAAGCTGCGAACCCGCATGCTGCCGGTCTGGCACGTTCCCATGGTCAACGATGCGCCGCGCAATGACGCCTATGAAGCGGCGATCAAGGCGACGGTCCGGCCGGGCGACCTGGTGCTGGAGATTGGCACGGGATCCGGCCTGCTGGCCATGATGGCCGCCCGGGCCGGTGCAACGGTGGTGACCTGCGAGGCCGTGCCCTGGATTGCGGAAACGGCGCGCAAGGTCATCGAAGCCAATGGCCTGTCCGACCGGATCACCGTCGTCAACACCCTGTCCACGGCATTGACGGTGGGGGACGTGCTGCCGCGTCGGGCCGATGTGCTTCTGTCGGAAATCGTCGCCAGCGATTTTCTGTCGGAGCGGATCATTCCGGCCGTGGCTGATGCCCGGACGCGGCTGCTGACCCCCGAAGCACGCATCCTGCCGGAACGTGGCGGCGTGCGCTGCGCCTTGGCCGGCGGTGACCTGTTGGAGATGCACCTGTTTACGGGGCCGACGAACGGGTTCGACCTGTCATGCTTCAACCGTCTTTATCCACGCAGCGTCCGCTATGACGCGCGGACTGTGCAGCCGTTGGCGCTGTCGAACGCGGCGACACCCTTCACTTTCGATTTCACCGCCGACCCCATTCCGGCGCATCAGGACCTGCGCTTTGATCTGACGGCGACGGTTTCAGGCCGTTGTGCAGCCTTGGCACAGTGGGTCTGGCTGGATTTCGGGCGGGGCGTGTTTTTTGAAAACAGCCCCTTTGTCGATAGTCCTGCCAGTGGCTGGCAGCCTGGCTTCTTCCTGCCCCCGGCACCGTTCCAGGTGGAACCGGGCATGGATGTTCCCTGCCATGGCTATCAGGACAACTATAACGTCTGGCTGTCCTTTTATGAAAAAGCCCCGGCGGGGTGACCACGCCGGGGCTTTTTCCGATTGCAGGAAAAGGACAGTTCAGTCCTTTTCCGCATCATTGTAGTCGCGGATGTCAGCCGGATCCCAGATGGCGCCACGACGACGACGTCCGGCACCGGCCGCTGCCCCGGCAGCACCGGCCGCGGCTGCTGCTGCCGGGGCAGCGGCTTTGGGCTGGCGCTTGCTGCCGGGCACGGGGCCCCGGCGACGCGGAGCATCGGCAACCATGGCCGGGGCGGCCGGCACGGCGGCCGGGGCCGAGTACTGACGATTGGCGGCGGCGGCGGCGGCGGCCTCCTCGTCATAACCCGCATTGGGGGAAACGGCGCGAAGAAGCGATCCGACCGCGTCGGCCACTTCTTCGGGTGCCGACTTCCACGCCCGCAGCAAATCCAGTTCCCGACGCGAAAGAATGGGGGACGAACCTTCCGCCGTCGCAGCGAAACTTTCGGGCGGACGCCGCATGTCCGGAACATCCAGACCATCAAAGAAGAAGGTCAGCGGCACATCCAGAATATCGGCCAAACGGTACAGTTTTCCTACGGAAACGCGGTTGGAGCCGCGTTCGTACTTCTGAACCTGCTGGAAAGTGATACCGAGCGCCTTCGCCAGATCAGACTGGCTCATGCCAAGGAGACCACGGCGAAGCCGGATGCGGCCGGCCACATGGTTCTCGATAACCGTTTCCAGTGCAGCAACCGCTGCGTTCTTGCTTCGTCTAGGCATTGAAACTGAAGCCCCCTTCTTCCGCATTCTTCAAGCAACACCAACGCCGGTCCATGGTTCCATCACCGCAGGCTGAACCCCTTGGGCGGACGCGCGACATTGCCCTGTATCCAAGCGCATGCTGTACAGCCAGTCCTCCAAAAAGGACATAATGGCGACGTCTCAGGCCAACTTTGAACGAAACCCTGTACCTCATGCTATCGTATGGCAATATTAGCCATCCTGATCATGCTGTCCATAACTTGTATGCTGTGTAGCAAAGATAAAAAAGGGGTGGGTGGCTTTAGGCTGTAAAAACGATCAAAAAATTGATAATTGTCTAAAATGCTAATTACTATTAGTCGATGAAGGGTGACGTGCGTACAACCTAAGCCTGGAGCCTTATAGGGTTTCGCTGGGCGTCGTACGCCCAATGAATGCTATCTCGTGTGAAGGTTTCAGCTTATTCCCTCATATTGCGGATCAAACGCCGTGTGTCAACCGGATCGAATCGCCTGATCCGGGTATGATCGCAGAAAATCGGTGCGACTCTGACATTTCACGCCGGATTACTGGAAACCCGTCGGGCCCGGCTGCGTTTACCACATGGATCACCGCCATGGGAAAGATGGCTTCTCCATAGCCGCGTCTTTCCGATCGCAGCAGGCAAAGCCATTCCCGAAGGCTTTCCAGGGTAAAGGCACCGTGCGGCTGGGTCAGCTCCGCCTCCGTTTCCTGAATCAAACGGTCCAACAGGCGGGCATGGACCATGGCGGCCTCGCGGATGCGAGCGTCTACGGACGTATCCGGCATTTGTACGCTCCGGGAGCGGCTGAAATTGTCACAGCCCCAATCATCGCGCGCCGTCCGAATTTTGGCTTCTGTTAATCAGGATTAGCCCGTTCGTGCTTCACCCATTGGTAGCCGCCCCCCGGGCAAGATCATGTGTCATGCGCATTGGCGGTTGCCCCATCCTGGCGCGATAGATGTGCAGGTTTTCCAAGACACGCTGCACGTAGTTGCGCGTTTCGTAGATGGGCATCGTTTCGATCCAGTCGATGATATCCACGCCACTGCTTCGCGGATCGCCATAATCGCGCAACCAGCCGGATACGCGCCCTGGCCCGGCATTGTAGGATGCGATGGCAAGGACGTACGACCCGTCGAACTTGTCGACCATATCCGCCAAATAGCTGGAACCGACCTCCACATTGTGTCGGGGATCGCTGATGAGGCGATCGGCGTCATATTTCTTCTTTGGTGGCGCCTTGGCGACCGGTTTTGCATTGGGCTTCTTGGTGTTTTTCTTGTCCGTCGCCTTGCTTTGCGGCTTGCTGGAGGTTGCCGCCTTTACGGGCGGCTTTTCCGGGGCTTTGGTCTGCTGGTGTACGACCCCGGATGCCGTGGTCGGCATGACCTGCATCAGCCCGCGTGCCCCGGCGGCGCTGGTCACATCATCCCTGAAATTGCTTTCCTGGCGGATGATCCCATGGATCAGGGCGATCTCGGGTCGCGCGGGCACCTTCGTCGACAGCGTGGGGAACCCCTCCGTCCGCAGCAGGTAACCGTCCTGCCAGGCGGCGCGTGCCGTGGTCACGGCCATATCCGGCCGCTTGGACGCAAGCGCCAGTTCACCCACCATGCGGTAGGTCTCGCCCGACTTCGCGTCCAGGGCCAGTTTGCGCAGGAACAAGGTCACGCGGTCACTGTCTGATCCTTCGATGCGCGACAGCAGTTCCACGATCCGGACCATCTCCCGTCGCTCAAACGCCTTGCGCTCCTCCGCGGTCGGCGTGGGTTCGGGCGGAAGGGTGCTGCCCGCTGGCTTGTTCAGATGATCGGCCGCCAGCAATCCATAGAAGGTGCCGCCATATTCGGTCGCCGTCTCGTACCAGCTGACGGACCGCTCCTTGTCGCCGATCTCTTCCAGGGCGCGGCCCACCCAATAGGCGCCGCGCGACTTGCTGACGGGTGACGTGGTGCCGCGGAACAGCGCCTCGAAATGCTTCTCCGCCACATCCGGCTTGTTCAACTTGCGCAGGGCCAGCCAGCCGGCCAGGAATTCGGCCTGGGCGAAGGCCAGCCCCTCCTTGGTGGCGTGGGCTGCGACCAGGTCATAGGCACGCTGGAACTGGCCCTCCTCCATCAGGCGCCGCGCCAGGATATGGCGCTCCGTCCACCAGTCGGCGGCGTGCTGCGCCTCGTCGGGGATTTTCTCCGACAGCAGTTCCAGCGCGGCGGCGTCCATATCCTTGCGGCGGCGCCAGCGTGTGCGGTCATATTGAAGACCGGGATCATTGTTCAGTTCCGCCGGCACACGACGCAGGGCGCCGTCGACGCCCGGAGACATGGCGGCCAGCGCAATGCGCGCTTCCGCCACGGCCTGCAGGCCGGGCCCGACCAGTGGCATGACCCGTCGGGCCTCCTCCACTTTTTCTTCCCACAGCAGCCGGTTCAGGCGGGCCACATGGTCGCCGGGCTGCAACAGGCTGATATAGCGGCCGCGATAGTCGCGCTCCTCGGTAGCGCCGAAGCTGCCATTCACATAACGGTCTCTGACCGCCTGGATGGCCTTGTCCGACGATCCGGTTTCCATCAGCGCATCGACATAGCGGCCAAATCCCGTCAGCGTCAGTGGCGGGTTCTTCTCGAACCATTCGCGCACCTGGGCATAGGGCATGTCGGCAGGCATTTTTGCCTCGGCATTGCGCCGCAGGGCGGCCTGGTTGGGCCAGTCCGGATGCCGCTTCATGAACCCGTTCAGCGCGTCCCAGCTGGCATCCGCGCCCGGCTGGGTCAGGGCCATCCACAGCAGGACCTGGGCGGGCAGCGCCTCGTCCGTGCGCTTGGCCAGCGCGATGGCCTCCTCGAACTTGCCCTTGTCGGCGGCGCGGAAGGCCTGTTTGTACGTGGCCGTGTCCGCCGAACTCATGGCCCATGCCATTTGTTGCGGACAAAGCCCGATGCCCAGACAGATCAGCATCGCCGCCAGGGCACGGCCTGTCGCCTTGTTTCGGAGAAGGGGGCTGTTTAAGGTTCGCGCCTTCATTGGTTCAGACCGGAGTAACTTGCCATGTTCAAGGGTTCCATCGTCGCATTGATCACGCCGTTCCGCGACGGGAAGGTGGATGAGGCCGCTTTCCAGGACTTTGTGGACTGGCAGATCAAACAGGGCACCCATGGTGTGGTTCCGGTCGGGACGACCGGCGAGTCGCCTACCCTGTCGCACGAAGAGCACCGGCTTGTCATCTCTTTGACAGTGGAAGTGGCGAAGGGTCGCGTTCCCGTCATTGCCGGCACCGGTTCCAATTCGACGGAAGAGGCGATCGCACTGACCCGCCATGCCAAGCAGATCGGTGCCGACGCCGCGCTGGTGGTGACACCCTATTACAATAAGCCGTCGCAGGAAGGTCTCTATCAGCATTACAAGGCCATCCATGATGCGGTGGACCTGCCGATCATCATCTACAACATTCCCGGCCGCAGCGTCATCGACATGAGCGTGGCGACCATGGGGCGCCTGGCCAAGCTGCCCAACATCGTCGGTGTCAAGGATGCCACCGCCGATCTGGTCCGCCCGCTGCGCACGCGGGTGGAGATCGGCCCCGACTTCTGCCAGCTGTCGGGTGAGGATGCCACGGCCACGGCCTTCCTGGCGCAGGGTGGTGTCGGCTGCATCTCCGTCACGGGCAATGTGGCCCCGGCGCTGTGCGCGCAGATGCAGGAAGCCTGGCAGCGCGGCGATCTGGTGGAAATGGCCCGCATCCGCGACATCCTGATGCCGCTGCACCATGCCATGTTCGTGGAGACCAGCCCGGCCCCGGTGAAATACGCCGCCAGCCTGCTGGGCAAGTCCACCCCGGACGTGCGCCTGCCGCTGGTGCCGTGCAGCGCCGAAGGCCGCGTCGTCGTTGAAGAGGCGATGCGCAAGGCCGGCCTGATCGGCTGACTTCATTGAACTTCCTGAAGCGTCCCCCCATAACAGGGGGGACGTTTTTCTTTTGTGGATCGGATTACCCCAGCGATGGCGAACAACGCGCCCGAGCGCAAATTGGCGGCACAGAACCGCCGGGCCCGCTTCGATTACTTCATCGAGGACACGGTGGAGGCCGGCATCATGCTGACCGGAACCGAGGTCAAGTCGCTGCGCGGCGGCAAAGCCTCCATCCTGGAAAGCTATGCCGGGGAGATCGGCGGGGAGCTGTTCCTGATCAATTCCTATATCCCCGAATATGGCCAGGCCGGCGCCTGGTTGCAGCATGATCCCAAGCGCCAGCGCAAGCTGCTGGTCCGCAAGCGCGAGCTGGTGAAGATGCTGAACGCCATCGCGCGCCAGGGTATGACCCTGGTGCCCATGTCGATCTATTTCAACGACCGCGGCAAGGCCAAGGTCGAGATCGGCATCGCCAAGGGCAAGAACAAGGGTGACAAGCGCGACACGGAGAAGGAACGCGATTGGCAGCGCGACAAGGCCCGGTTGATGCGGGCGCGGGGATGATCCGTTCGATCAGATCCGGGGTGCATACCCGGATCTGGCACGCGTGCGGTCAGACATTCCGTTCAAACAGCCAGTTCATCTTGCTGTCGCCAAAGGGGCGGTACCCCGCGTGGCGGAAGCGGTCCAGCAGGTCGCCGGCCCAACTGCCCTCCGACCGTTCGATGATGATCAGCCGGGGCCACAGGCTTTCCGGCGCCTGATCGAAGAAGGGCAGCAGTGCCTTGTCCTCTGCCCCTTCGATATCGATCTTCAACATGTCGATCTGGGTAATGCCCAGTTCGTCCAGCAGATCGACCAGCGGGCGAACGCGCACCGGCGTGCTGAGCCCATTCTGGTTGCGGACAAGGGACGAGCCGCCCAGGTTGCTGCTGTCCAGGTAAAGCCCCATCACCCCTTCTTCCGCCCCGATGGCGCAGTCGGCGTGGGTGATGGTGGCATCCGTCCGGTTGAGCGACAGGTTGAAGCGTAAACGCCGCGCGGCCTCCGGCCCCGGTTCCACGGCAATGATCCGCCCGCCCGGTCCCAGATGCCGGGCGGCATTCAGGGTGTAAAGCCCGACATTGGCCCCGATATCGACGAAGACCCCGTTCCGCGGCAGCCTTTCGGCCAGCAGCGCCATTTCCGCCGGGTCGAAAAATTGCGGCATGAACAGGAACTTGCGTTCCCCCACATTGTCGTCGGGGTAGAGGCGCAGGTTGATGCCACGCACGGCCACATCGAAGATGCGACCATGCAGGAGCATGGCCACCCGTCGCAGCCACAGCGCCAATCGGCGCCCGACTTCTGTCTGCGGCTGCGCCTGACAGATATCGATCAGCAGCCGGGGCAGGGTACCGGGCGCATAAGCGCCGAAGGCGGGAACCGGGTCTTGGCGCAAGGTCTTACTCCATCACAGTCCAGGTGCGGACAGGATTGACGCGTGCTTATGCCACAAGATCGGGGGAGGGGGAACGACAGCCGTCCCGGCAATGATGGCCAAAAGCCGCCGCCACCGGAAATCCCTGCGGAACTGCCTGTTTTTTGGCCGGGCTGGGCAGGGGACGGCACGTCGCATCCCCTTAAGGGCAAAGGCAATTCCATGCCATTGACAAGGTGCCGGTCCCTATGTGCAATGCACCGTCCAAGGGCGTCGGCAACGACCGTCGCCTGCCATCCTGGGGCGGACCCGTGGCAACGGGGCGTCCGATATGATTTGGGGGTCCTTGATGAAGCTGAAGCAGATGATTGGCGCCATCGGCATGGTCGCCGCCATCGCCCTTGGCCACACGGCCGTGGCCCAGGAAAAGAAGGTCAACATCTACAACTGGGCCGACTATATCGGTGAAACCACGCTGGAGGATTTCACCAAGGCGACCGGCATCAAGACGCAGTATGACGTCTTCACCGATCTGGAAACCCTGGAATCGAAGCTGCTGGTCGGCAATTCCGGCTATGACGTGGCTGTCCCCTCGGCCGAGCCGACGATGCGCAAGCTGATCCAGGCCAAGGCGCTGCAGAAGCTGGACAAGTCGAAGATCCCCAACCTGAAGAATGTTGATCCGTCCCTGATGAAGCTGGTCGAATCGACCGATCCGGGCAACGAATATGGCGTGATCTACGAATGGGGCACCATCGGCATCGGCTATAATGTCGAAAAGGTGAAGGCACTGCTGCCCAACGTCGATGTCAGCAGCTGGAGCTTCGTGTTCAATCCCGAAAATGCCAAGAAGCTGGCTGCTTGTGGCATCGTCTTCCTGGATAGCCAGACGGACATCCTGCCGTCCGTCTTCAAGGCGCAGGGGCTGGACCCCAATTCCGAAAGCGCCGAGGACACCAAGAAGGCCGAGGCGGCCATGTTGGCCATTCGTCCCTATATCAAGACTTTCGTGCCGTCGGTCATCGATCCGCTGGCCACCGGTGATGCCTGTGTCGCTGTCGGCTATTCCGGTGACGTCTTCCAGGCCAAGGCCCGCGCGGCAGAAGCCAAGGCCAAGTTCACCATCGATTACGCGATCCCGAAGGAAGGTGCCCAGGTCTGGTTCGACATGGCGACCATTCCCGCCGGCGCCAATGTCGAAACGGCCCACGCCTTCATCAATTACATCCTTGAACCGAAGGTGATGGCCGGCATCTCCAACTTCGTCGCCTATGCCAATGCCGTGCCGGCTTCCTGGCCGCTGATGGACCAGGAGATTGCCAAGAACGCCGTGATTTTCCCGTCCAAGGACATGATGGCCAAGATGTTCACGGTGAAGCAGATCAGCCAGAAGGCGGAGCGTGAGCGTACGCGCGCCTGGACCAAGATCAAGACGGGTCGCTGAGCGTACTTGGCGGAAAACCTCGCAGGTCATGCTGTGGCTGGGAAGCAATCGCTTCCCAGCCATTTTTGCGATGGTTGGGTCAGATGGCGATACCTACTTTCCCTTGATTTGCCAGCATCTGTCTGGCACGCCATGAATTGAATATTGTCGGGAGAGCGTAATGGAACAGCAGACGCGGCGAATGTTCAATGACTTGGCCGGGACCAAGGTACGGATAAAAGTTGTCGACATCGGCGCCAATCCCATTGATGGCGACCCTCCTTATGGAGAAATGCTGCGACGTGGGGAAGCCAGCGTCGTCGGGTTCGAACCGAACCCATCGGCCTTGGCGGTGTTGAACGAGCGCAAGGGGCCCGACGAAATCTATCTGCCCAACGCTGTGGGGGACGGTCATCGCCACACGTTGCACATGTGCCAAGCGCCGGGCATGACCTCGATTCTTGAACCAGACCCCCAGGTCCTGGGACTGTTTCATGGGTTTCCCAATTGGGGTAACGTTGTCGACCGAATAGAGGTTGATACGGTTCGACTTGACGATGTGCCGGAGACGGCAGGCATCGATATGATTAAGATCGACATTCAGGGTGGTGAATTGCTTGTTCTGAGCAATGCCATCGATCGTCTTCGCGATGCTGTCGTCATCCAGACCGAAATCGAATTTCTGCCATTGTATAAGAACCAGCCTTTGTTCAGTGAGGTGGAGCAATTCTTGCGGTCGCAGGGATTTGTCTTTCACCGTTTCTTCCCGCTGATCAGCCGTTTCCTGCAGCCTGTTTTGGTGAAGGGCAACATCTATGGTGGTCACAGCCAGCAGGTCTGGGGCGATGGGATATTCGTGCGGGATTTTATCAATTTTACCGGATATACGGATGAGAAGCTGCTGGCTGCGGCCGCAATCGTTCACAATTGCTATGATTCATTCGATCTGAGCGTGCGGATTCTGAAAGAATATGACCGGCGCTGTGGAACTGATATCGCCTCCGCCTATTTCGGGAGATTGAACGGTTCGGCCCCCTGACCGGCGTTATGCGGACTGGGGCTTGGGGTGGCGCCAGAAGGTTGCAGAGATGCTGGGCAGTTGCAGTGTTTGATGCTACCGCCCGGCTCTTGACGCCGTCGGGTGTATGTAGCGGATTTTCATGAAAATTGCGGTGGCCCCCATGCTCCCTCTATCCGCAGCACCCTTGTCGCGTATAGAATTGTGCGGTGCGTGAATGCACGCGTCACCCAACCGATAACGCCAACCGGACAGGGACAGATACGGACATGGCCACTGCGCAGCCCTCGCGGACCCAGACCAAGCTTGAACCTTGGCGGGACCCGAATGAGAAGCCCTATGTCCGTATCGAGAAGGTGACCAAGAAGTTCGGCGATTTCACCGCCGTCGACGATGTGTCGCTCTCCATCTATCGGGGCGAGTTCTTTTCCCTGCTGGGCGGGTCCGGTTCTGGCAAGACCACGCTGCTGCGCATGCTGGCCGGCTTCGAGCAGCCGACCGAAGGCAAGATTTTCATCGATGGCGTCGACATGTCCAACGTGCCGCCCTATGAGCGGCCGGTGAACATGATGTTCCAGTCCTACGCCTTGTTTCCGCATATGAGTGTGGAGGCGAATATCGCCTTCGGCCTGCACCAGGACAAGGTGGCGGCGGCAGAAATCAAGGAACGGGTGGCCGATGTCCTGAATCTGGTCCAGTTGGGTCAGTTCGGCAAGCGTCGCCCGCATCAGCTTTCCGGTGGCCAGCGTCAGCGCGTCGCCCTTGCCCGGGCGCTGGTCAAACGGCCGAAGTTGCTGCTGCTGGATGAACCGCTGGGGGCGTTGGACAAGAGGCTGCGGGAACAGACGCAGTTCGAACTGGTCAATATCCAGGAAAAGGTCGGCATCACCTTCGTGATCGTGACCCATGACCAGGAAGAAGCGATGACCATGTCGTCGCGCATCGCCGTGATGAACCGGGGATACATTGCCCAGATCGGCACGCCGACCGAGATCTATGAATATCCCAACAGCCGCTTCACGGCCGAATTCATCGGGTCGGTCAACATGTTCCACGGCCGCATCGTGGAGTCGGAGCCGGACCATTCCCTGATCCGGTCAGATGAGGCCGATTGCGATCTTTATGTCAGTCATCCCGGCCATGTGGCGCCCGGTACGGAATGCTGGGTCGCGGTGCGTCCGGAGAAAATCACCATTTCCAAGGACCCGCCCGCCAGCGGCGATGGCCGCAACCAGGCCGTCGGTACCGTGAAGGAAATTGCCTATCTGGGTGATGTGTCGATCTATGAGATCGAGTTGGGCACCGGCAAGCGGGTCCGTGTCACGGCGCCGATGGTGATGCGCCGCACGGAAATGCCCATCACCTGGGAGGACAGGGTCTATCTGACCTGGCGGCCGTTCGCCGGCAGCGTGTTGACCAACTGACCGGGCGGGGGATCACGCGATGACCGAGACCGTCCAGAGCGAGATGCGGCATACAGGGTTCCTGGGATTGCTTCAGCGTGTCGGCCTGTCCGGCAAGGCGCTGGTGATTTCCGTTCCCTATGCCTGGCTGCTGCTGTTCTTCCTGGTGCCATTCTTGATCGTGTTGAAGATCGCGCTGGCCGAAAGCCAGATGGCGATCCCGCCCTTCACGGCGCTGATCGAAACGGTGGAGGATCTGAAATACCAGATCACTGTCACCTTCTATAATTTCCATTATATGGTGACGGACGATCTCTACATTGTCGCCTATCTCAACAGCCTGAAGATCGCCTTCATTTCCACCATCTGCTGTCTGCTGCTGGGTTATCCGGTGGCCTATGCCATTGCCAAGGCGGACCCGAAATGGCGGGCCCCTTTGCTGATGCTGATCATCCTGCCGTTCTGGACCAGCTTTCTGATCCGCGTCTATGCCTGGATCGGCATCCTGTCCAACAATGGCGTGCTGAACAATGTGCTGATGTGGCTGGGCATCATTGATCAGCCGTTGCAGATTCTCTACACGCCCGTGGCAACCTATATCGGCATCACCTATTCCTACCTGCCGTTCATGATCCTGCCGCTCTATTCGACGCTGGAGAAGCTGGACAATACGTTGTTGGAAGCGGCGGCCGATCTGGGCTGCCCGCCCTGGAAGGCGTTTTTGACCATCACTCTGCCGCTGTCGGTTCCCGGCATGATCGCGGGGGCCTTGCTGGTCTTCATCCCGGCCACGGGCGAATTCGTGATCCCGGAACTGTTGGGCGGGCCGGACACGCTGATGATCGGCCGCACGCTCTGGACGGAATTCTTCAATAACCGCGACTGGCCGTTGGCATCCGCCGTGGCCGTGGCGCTGCTGCTTTTCCTGGTGGTGCCGATCATGGTTTTCCAGAATGTGCAGGGCAAGCAGGGGGGGCACCCGTAATGCCGAAATCCTGGTTCCTGCGCGGCGGACTGCTGGTCGGACTGCTGTTCCTCTATATCCCGATCGTGCTGCTGATCGTGCTGTCCTTCAATGACAACCGGTCCGTATCGGTGTGGAGCGAGTTTTCGTTCCGCTGGTATGGCGAGTTGATGCGCGACGATCAGCTGCTCTCTGCGGCCTGGCTGTCGGTGCGGGTGGCCTTTATTTCTGCCACCTGCGCTGTTGTGCTGGGCACCATGGCCGGCATGATGCTGGCCCGGTTCGGCATGTTCAAGGGCAGGGCCATGTTTTCCGGCATGGTGTCGGCGCCGCTGGTCATGCCGGAGGTCATCATGGGTCTGTCCATGCTGCTGATGTTTGTCAGCATGGAACAGATATTCGGCTGGCCAGAGGGTCGCGGCATGCTGACCATCATCCTGGCCCATGTCACCTTCACCATGTCCTTCGTGACGGTGGTGGTGCAGTCGCGTTTGGTCTCCATGGATGCCAGCCTGGAAGAAGCGGCGATGGATCTGGGCGCGCGGCCGGCCAAGGTGTTCTTTGTCATCACCCTGCCGCTGATCGCGCCCGCCATCGTGTCGGGCTGGCTGTTGGCATTCACCCTGTCCTTGGATGATCTGGTCATCACCAGTTTCGTATCGGGTCCCGGATCCACGACCCTGCCCCAGATCGTCTTCTCATCCGTGCGTCTGGGGCTCAGCCCCAAGGTCAATGCCTTGGCAACGATCGTGGTGACCATCGTCGCCATCGGCATCATCTGTGCCGGCATTTACAACGCACGCCAGGAAAAGGTGCGCCAGCGCGACGAACAGATGGCGCAGTCGGGGAACTGACACTCAGCTGCCAATGCATGGGAATGGTTTGGAGGGGTGGCTTCGGGCTGCCCCTTTTTTATGCCAGATCGCGATCTTTATCGGGCTGGTGCGGAACTGTTGGCTTGTCCCCGCCGGGGGTTTTCTTTTGTCCAGACCGGGGGGAGAGATCAGACGTCCAGATCCTGGGCGAACTTCGCGTTCTCGGTGATGAATTTGAAGCGCAGTTCCGGCTTGCGTCCCATCAGGCTTTCGACCAGGGCCTTCGTCTCCTCGACATCATCCTTCTGGTCGGGGTCGCGCTGGTCGGGGACCACGACGCGCAGCAGGGTGCGCTTCTTCGGGTCCATGGTGGTTTCTTTCAACTGCGCGGGCGGCATTTCGCCCAGGCCCTTGAAACGGCTGATCTCCACCTTGCCCTTCACCGCCTTGAAGACGGTCTTCATCAACTCGTCCTTATGCGCGTCGTCGCGGGCATAGCGGGTGTTGCCGCCGCCGGCCAAGCGATAGAGCGGGGGCAGGGCCAGATACAAATGACCCTGTTGGATCAGGCCCGGCATCTCCCGATAGAAGAAGGTCATGAGCAGCGAGGCGATATGGGCGCCGTCGACATCGGCGTCGGTCATGATGATGACGCGTTCATAGCGCAGCTTGTCGACGCTGAATTCCTTGCCCGTGCCGCAGCCCAGCGCCTGGGCCAGATCGGCCAGCTCCTGGTTGCCGCGCAGTTTGTCCACACTGGCCGAAGCCACGTTCAGAATCTTGCCACGCAGCGGTAGAATGGCCTGGGTCTCGCGGCTTCGGGCCTGTTTGGCAGAGCCACCGGCCGAATCGCCCTCGACGATGAAAATCTCGGTATCTTCAGCACTCTGGCGCGAACAATCGGCCAGCTTGCCGGGCAGGCGCAGGCGACGGGTCGGCGTCTTGCGCGCCATCTCCTTCTGCGCGCGTCTGCGGGCCCGTTCCTCTGCCTTTTCGATCAGCCGTTCGATCAGGGCCTTGGCCGCATCGGGCGACCCGGACAGCCAATGGTCGAACCGGTCCTTCACGGCCGCTTCTGTAAACTTCTGTGCGTCGGCACTGACCAGCCGTTCCTTGGTCTGGCCCTGGAAATGCGGATCGCGGATGAAGACGGACAGAAGGATCGTGGCGCCTTCCATCACGTCATCGGCGGTGATGTTGGCCGCCCGCTTGTTGCCCAGCATCTCGCCATAGGATTTGATGGCTCGGGTCAGGGCCCCGCGCAACCCCACCTCATGCGTACCGCCCAGCGGTGTGGGGATGGTGTTGCAATAGGTGTGGCTGAAGCCCTCATCATCCTCTGGCCAGGCGATGGCCCATTCGGCGCGGCCGGCATCGCCGGGGAAATCCGCCTGACCCGCAAAGGGCTGGGGCGTGACGGTTGTCCGCGACTTCAAGGCGCCGTTCAGATAATCCAGCAGGCCGTTGGGGAAATGCAGCACCTCTGCCGCCGGCACGCCACTGTCGGCGGTGACCAGGGACGTGTCACAGGACCAGCGGATTTCCACCCCGCGATAGAGATAGGCCTTGGACCGGCACAGCCGGTAGAGCCTTTCCGGCTTGAAATGCGCTTCCGCGCCGAAAATCTCTGCATCGGGATGGAAGCTGACGGTGGTGCCGCGCCGGTTCTGCACTGATCCTGCATGGGTCAGGGGCCCCAGCGGCAGGCCGCGGGAGAAGGTCTGAGTGTAAAGCTGGCGATCGCGCGCCACCTCCACATGCAGCCGGTCGGACAGGGCGTTCACGACGGCGGAGCCGACGCCATGGAGACCGCCGGAGGTCGCATAGACCTTGCCGGAGAACTTGCCGCCCGAATGCAGGGTGGTGAAGATGACTTCCAGGGCGGATTTGCCCGGATATTTGGGATGTTCGTCTGTCGGAATGCCGCGGCCATTGTCGCGCACGGTCACCGTGCCGTCGGCCGACAGGTCCAGGTCGATGCGGCTGGCGTGACCGGCGACGGCCTCGTCCATGGCATTGTCCAGGATTTCGGCGACCAGATGGTGCAGGGCACGATCATCGGTGCCACCGATATACATGCCTGGACGGCGTCGAACGGGTTCCAGCCCCTCCAGAACCTCGATGTCCTGGGCGGAATAGCTGTCCTGCTTGGCGGCGGTATTCTGAAACAGGTCGGTCATGCCCCATTATAGAGAGGGGAAACGTCAAGGTTCAAGGAGATGCGGTATCTCCCAATGATATAGGCCACCATATTTTGTGATTTGCCCGAGGAGGGCCCGTTGATGACCGAGAGAATTCCCGATTTCGACCGCGATGCGCCGGCGTCCCGCACCTTCGCCATGCCCAAGGATCTGAACGGCAATGGCGATGTGTTCGGCGGCTGGGTCATGTCGCAGATGGATCTGGCCGGCGCCGCGCCGGCCCTGCGTCTGGCCCGCGGACCCGTGGCGACCGTGGGCGTGGAAGCGATGAAGTTCCACCGCCCCGTCAGCGTCGGTGATGAGGTGAATTGCTATACGGAAGTGGAACGCGTGGGCCGCACCTCTATCCGCGTGCGCATTGATGTCTGGGTGCGCAAACTGGACGGCACTGCCTACAAGGTGACCGAAGGCCTGTTCACCTATGTGGCCCTGGACAAGGACGGCAAGCCGCGGCCCGTCGTGCCGGTGGCGGAGACCGTCTGACGCGCAAAGGTCCGTGCCTGTGGGGCGGTCATGCCCCCAGGCGCGGCGCCCAATCCTCCACTGCCCCATTGGCCAGCCGGTTGCCGGCCAGGCGCTGCATGCCGGGGCTGAGGCCGGGCAGGGTGCTGATCGCCGCCAAGGTCTCCCGGTCCAGCATGTCGTGATAGAGCACGCGCAGCAGGCGGGACAGCGGCCAGTCCGGATTGGGCCGTTCCAGAAGGGTGATTTCGTCCCCGGAACGGACTTCGCCTTCGTCCAGCACGCGGTAATACCAACCCGTGCGGCCCGTCTGCTGCACGCGCTTAGGCAGGAGGGGCAGGCCGAAACGGCGGCCCAGGGTGGCGCAGGGCTGGCGCGGCTGTGACAGTTGCAGGTGGGCCGTGCCGATGGCGATGATGTCGCCAATGCAGACCTCGGCCTCCGTCACCCCTGATACCGCCAGATTCTCCCCGAACGCGCCGGGCTCCGTCAGGTTCGATGCCATATCCGGCAACTCCGCAGCCCAGGCGGCGTAATGGTCGCGCGGATAGAGATGCACGGCCTTTTCCGGACCGCCATGCACCTTGGCATTGCCGACCCGGTCGCCCTCCAGCCCGTCGCGCGTCAGGCGCACAGGGCCGGAAACGGGGCGGCGGCTGGCGATGCTGGTGGGCAGAGGGCCGTTGCCCAGCGGCTGCGGCGTGCCGATCAGCAGGTGGTTCAGGATCAGGCTCATCATGCCTCTCCGCTGGTATTTAGGAAGCCGGCCCAGACCTCGTCCGCGACGGGCGCCGGGGCGGGGGATTGCTCGGGGCAGTCCAGGCGCAGATGCCGGTCGCCCAACGGCGCACCCACGAAATGGCAATGGTGCGGCAGGTCAGTGCCCGGATTGACATTCGGCTGGAAGTACTTGCAATCCAGGCACATTTTGCTGATCGGGATATGCCCGGCCCGTTGCAGCCCCCGGATCAGGCGCAGCATCAGCTGCAGCAGGATCAGTTGTTCCGATACCGGAAGATCGGCAAGGGCGTCGATCAGGAAAATCGGCCCGCCACCGAAACGGTCGGCCAGCGCCAAGCCTTCACGCGTAGCCAGCACCAGATGCCCGCGCCCGTCATCGGGGGCCTGCACCCGCAGGGCCAGCCCCTTCTGGATCAGGGTGGTCACCGCCTCGCTGGCCGTGGGTGCCTTCACACCCAGCCGCCCGGCGATCAGGACGGGGCGTAACCCATCAGGATTGTCCCGCAGCAGCGACAGGATGCGCGCCTGGGTCGCCGTCAGCCCATGGGCCGTGGCGTCGCGCCAGTCATTGGCCTTCAAAGCCGCGGCCACCCGCACGAATCCATCGGCCAGCCGGTTGGCCGGCGGTTCGCTCAACCGGTCGAACATGTCCTCGATCATGCCAGGCTTTCCACCCTTTGGTTGTTGTCGGCACAATATTCGGAGTCCGATATTTTTACAAGCCTGACAGGAAGCGCAACAGAGCCTCGTTCACGGCGTTGGGCGCTTCCTGCTGCACCCAATGGCCGGCGCCGTCCACCAGGGTGGTGCCCCGGAAATCCGTGCAGGTCCTGCCCTCCATGGCCTTCAGCGCCTTGTCCATGCCGGGCATGCGCAGCACGCCATCCAGCGCACCGGCGATGAAGCAGGCGGGCACCGTGATCGGCGCGCCGTGCCAGGGGGCCGTCAGCGCCCAGTTGCGGTCCAGATTGCGATACCAGTTCAGCCCGCCGCGATAGCCGGTGGCCGCATAGGTGCTGGCATAGGCCTGCAGATCGTCTTCGCTCAACCAGTCGGGCAGGGTGTCGACGGGCGGGCAGGTCTCCACCAGCCCCTTCCCTTCCGGAATGACCAGCGGCCAGCCCTTGCCCTCGGCCGCAGCGGCACCCGACGCGCCGACCAGCAGGCGGCGGTGGGTCTGATAAGGATCGGCACCCAGATCAGCCTCCGCCACGCCTTCATCCTGAAAATAGACCATGTAGAAGCGGTGCAGGCCCTGGGCGCGGGCCATGCCGACCAGGCTGCCATGGGGACCGCGCGGCGACCAGGGCACCGCAAGGCCAGCCACGGCGCGGAACCGGTCGGGCCGCATCAGCGCCGCGTGCCAGGCCACGGGCGCCCCCCAATCATGGCCGATGATGGTGCAATGATCGATGCCCAGCGCGTCCAGCAAGGCCACCTGATCGCCCACCAGATGCAGGATCGTGTAATCCTCCACGGGCGCCGGCGCGTCGGTGCCGCCGAATCCGCGCATATCGGGCACGATGACGCGATAGCCGGCGGCGACCAGGGCCGGCACCTGTTTGCGCCAGCTATGGCCCAGCTCGGGCCAGCCATGGCAGAGCAGCAGGGCGGGGCCAGTCCCTTCATCCTGATAGGCGATGTTGATACCGTTGGCCTTCACATGCGGCATGGGGCTTCCTTCCCGTAATGATTGGCCGGATCATAGCGGGCCTGCGCCCGATACGCGATTGTCAGCGCCGTCGGCATGGCTATATTCCGCCCCATGAACTCGCTTGGAATCGATAAGGCCCCGGCCGAAACCCGCGTCGTCGTCGCCATGTCCGGCGGCGTGGACAGCTCCGTGGCTGCCGCCATGCTGAAGCGCGACGGCTATGACGTCGTCGGCATCACTTTGCAGCTCTATGATTACGGCATGACGGTGGGCAAGAAGGGCGCCTGCTGCGCCGGCCAGGACATTTATGACGCCCGCCGCGTGGCCGACCAGATCGACATCCCGCATTACGTGCTGGATTACGAAAGCCGGTTCAAGCAATCGGTGATGGATGATTTCGTCGACACCTATCTGAAGGGGGAGACGCCGATCCCCTGTGTCCGCTGCAATCAGACGGTCAAGTTCAAGGATCTGCTGGACCAGGCCCGTGAACTGGGCGCCGATTGCATGGCCACGGGCCATTATGCGCGCCGCGACATGGTGGACGGGATGGCCGCCATGCTGCGCGGCGCCGACCATGGCCGCGACCAGTCCTATTTCCTGTTCGCCACGACGCAGGCGCAGCTTGATTTCCTGCGCTTCCCGCTGGGTGACAAGCCGAAAACGGAAACGCGGGCCATCGCCGATGCGCTGGGGCTGGCCGTGGCGGACAAGCCCGACAGCCAGGATATCTGTTTCGTGCCCACGGGCGGCTATGCCCAGGTGGTGGAAAAGCTGCGGCCCGGCGCCGTGCGGCCCGGGGAGATCGTGCATGTCGACGGCACCCTGATGGGGCGGCACACGGGCGTGATCAATTATACGGTGGGACAGCGCAAGGGCCTGGGTATCGGGGGCCGCAAGACCGACGCGGGCGACGATGTCGATCCGCTTTATGTCGTCCGTGTCGATCCGATCAGCAATCAGGTCGTCGTCGGTCCCCGTTCGGCGCTGGCCCGTGACCGGGTGATGGTGCGCGAGGTGAACTGGCTGGGCCGGCCGGCTGTGGGCGTGCCCCTGCCGGTGGCGGTGAAGCTGCGCTCCGCCCAGGCGCCGGCGGCGGCGACCCTGCTGCTGCATGGCGACGGTAATGCCGTGCTGGACCTGGACGCCGCGCAGTATGGCATCTCGCCGGGACAGGCGGCCGTCTTCTATGATGGCGAACGCATGCTGGGCGGTGGCTGGATCAGCAGCACGGGCGTGCGCTGAGGGGCTTATGCCGCGCGGTGTCGCCACAGCCAACGCACGGCCTCGATCCCGCCCGTGATGATGGCCGCCTGGGTCAGCAGGGTTGACAGCTGGAACAGCGGCTGCTGGTCATAGCGGTGGAAATATTGCCACCAGAAGCTGTTCACCGGGTTGCGCAGCGGCGTCAGCAAACTGTCCCACAGGTCGAATAGCGGGTCGGGGATGGATGACCGCAGGGCCATGGGCAGGACCAGGAACAGCAGCACCGCCAGCCCCACAGCCATTACACGTAACAGCGACCACATCCGCATGCCTCCGTTCTTGTTCTTCACCACAGCGTCCGGCGCTGCCGGTCGGGCAGGGCGGCGTCATAGGCGTCGCCCCCTTCGGTCCCGTTGCTGGCTTCCGCCGTCATCTGGCCGGCGGTGGGGATGCCATCTGGCCGGCCCCTTGCCCCCAGCGCCCATAGGTCAGAGCGGATCAGGGCACGGGCGCATTGGAAATAGACCTCGTCGATATCGATCCACAGCATGCTGCGGGGCAGATGCCCATCCATGGCCAGATCGGCACAGAGATCGGGGTCGATGCTGATCGCCGCCCGCCCGTTGACCCGCAGCGCCTCATTCACGCCGGGGATCAGGAACATCAACGCCACACGCGGGTCATCCAGGATGTTGCGCAGGCTGTCGATGCGGTTATTGCCGCGGCGATCGGGCATCAACAGGGTCCGATCGTCCCGCACCACCACGGCATGGCCGGCATCACCCCGTGGTGACACGTCCAGACCACCGGGTCCGACGGTAGCCAGGGCGCAGAAGGGTGATGCCTCGATCCAGCGGCGATAGGCCGGCGTCAGGACCGGGCTGACCTTGGCCAGCGACGGGCCACCGGGCGCACCATAAAGGGCCGTCAGTGCCGTGAGATCACGGACAAGGCCGGGTGGGGTGGGGCGGTCGGTGGGCATATGGGAACATCCGGTCAAAGGGAATCGCCAGCAGATTCCATCCAACCGGGCATTTCGGCAAGCCCCGGCCGCTTGCGGCATAGCCCCATTTCAGGGCTTTGCAACCGGACCGCATATCGACCATGCTGATCGCCGGGACGGGCGGCAACGGTCGCCCTGGGACAAAGGGGGATTGATGCTGAACGAGTTTAAGACCTTTATCAGCCGTGGCAATGTCGTGGATCTGGCTGTCGGTATCATCATCGGTGCCGCCTTCACGGCCATCGTGACCTCGCTGGTCAATGACATCCTGATGCCGCCGCTGGGCTATGTTCTGGGCGGGATCGATTTTTCCGACTATTTCGTCAGCCTGTCGGGCGGTGACTATCCGACCCTGAAGGCCGCGAAGGATGCCGGTGCCACCACCTTGAATTACGGCCTGTTCATCAATGCCGTCATCAAATTCTTCATCGTGTCCTGGGCGGTGTTCATCCTGGTCAAGCAGGTAAATCGCTTCAAGAAGCGGGAGGATGCCAAGCCGACTGAGCCGACCAAGTCCGAATTGCTGCTGACGGAAATCCGCGATCTGCTGAAGACAAAGTGAGTCTGGCCGGGGCCGGCGGCAGGGCCGGCCCCGGATCCACTCTTTACTTCACTTCCACGGCGTAGCTGTCGACGGGCGGCGTGGCCTTGATCAGGCCGCGCGCCTTCAGGAACTGCGCGAACCGTTCATAGCGCGTGCGGTCGAGCGCGCGGGGGCTGTGGGCGAAGCGGGCGACGCTGTCGGCCCAGGCGCGGCGGTTCAACTCGTTATCCTGGTCGGCGCGACCCTTGATGAACAGCTTCCACGCCTCTTCCGGATGGTTCACCAGATACTGGGTACCCCGCTCCACGGCGTTCAGGAACCGGCCCAGGCGCGGGTCGGACAGCTTGTTCTTGTTGGTGATGAAGACCAGTTCGTCATAGGCGGGCACCCCTTCCTCTTCCGGGAAGAAGGCGCGGCCGGGCTTGTTTTCGATGACCATCTGGTTCAGTTCGAAATTGCGATAGCCGCCGACGATGGCGTCCACCTGGCCTGCGAACAGGGCCGGCGATAGGGAGAAATTGACGTTCACCAACGTCACGTCCTTCAAGGACAGCCCGTGCTTTTCCAGCATGGCGCCCAGCAGCGCATCCTCGAACCCGCCGACGGAGAAGCCGACCTTCTTGCCCTTCAGGTCCTTGATGGACTTGATGGGGCCGTCCTTCAGCACGATGACCGTATTCAGCGGCGTGGCGACCAGCGTGCCGAACCGGGCCACGGGCAGGCCGGCATCGACCTGCAGGTGCAATTGCGGCTGATAGGAGATGGCGATATCCCCCTGGCCGGCGGCGACCAGGCGCGGCGGATCATTGGGATCGGCCGGCGCGATCAGGTCCACCGACAAGCCTTCATCCTTGAAATAGCCCAGTTCCTGGGCGACGTAGAGCGGGCCATGGTCCGGATTGACGAACCAGTCGAGCAGGACTGTCACCTTTTCTTGGGCCATGGCCGGCAGGGCGGTGACGGACAGGGCGGCCGCCAGGGCAGCGGCGCGCAGCCAGTTCTTCTTCATGGGCTTGGTTCCTTGGTGATGACGCTGTCGGGCAGCCAGGGCAGGGCCCGGCGGAGAAGGAAATCGACCAGCAGCCACAGGCAAACAGCCAGCAGCGCCAGGATGAACAGGGCGGCAAAGGTCAGGTCCGTCTGCACACGCGCCGTGGCATGCAGCATCAGATAGCCCAGCCCCGCCGAGGCGCCGACCCATTCACCGACGACGGCGCCGATGGGGGCGACGGCGGCGGCCATGCGCAGGCCGGAGCCGAAGGCGGGCAGGGCGGCCGGCAGCCGGATATGGCGCAGCACGGTCCAGGGGCTGGCCCCCATGGTGCGGGCCAGATCCAGCCAGCCGGGATCGGTGCGGCGCAGCCCGTCATAGAAGCTGGCCGTGACGGGGAAGAAAATGATCAGGGTGGCCATCGCCACCTTGGAGGCCAGCCCATAGCCCAGCCACAGCACCAGCAGCGGCGCGATGGCGAAGACGGGCACGGCCTGGCTGGCCAGCAGCAATGGCAGCAGCCAGCGGCGGGCGGCGGCGGATGCCGTCAGCGCCAGGGCCGCCAGCCCGCCCGACAGCGTGCCCAGCACCAGCCCCAGGATGATCTCCAGCGCCGTATATCCGGCATGCTGGGCCAGCAGCGCACGGTCCGACCACAGGCGGGCCGCAACCCGGTCCGGGCCCGGCAATATATAATGTGGCAGGTCGGCCAGATGCACCAGCAGGCCCCAGGCCAGCAGCAGCCCGGCCAGCGTGATAATCCCGCGCAGCAGGCGACCGGTCATGGCGCGTCCTCCGCTTCATCGCCACGCAAACGGGCCAGCAATTGGCCCTGCAGGGATAGCAGTTCGGGGTCGTCCGGCGGGCGCGGCACGGGGCCGGGGGGCAGAATGGGATCGGACAGAGCGGCTGGATGACCGGACAGGACCAGCACCTGATGGCCCAGGCGCAGCGCCTCCATCGGGTCATGGGTGACCATCAGAACCGTCCGGCCGGCCAGCAGTCCGGCCGCCAGATCCTGAAGCCGCAGCCGCGTGATGGCGTCCAGGGCAGAGAAGGGCTCGTCCATCAGCACGACGGGCCGATCCTCGAACAGGGTACGGGCCAGCGCCACACGTTGGCGCATGCCGCCCGACAGGGCGTCTGGCCGGCTGCCGGCGCGGTCGGCCAGACCAACGGCTTCCAGCAAGGACAGGGCGCGGTCACGGTCATCATGGTCAGCCCGGCCCCCACGCAACCTTACCCCCAACAGGATGTTATCCAGTGCCGTGGCCCAGGGCAGCAGCAGATCCTGTTGTCCCATCCAAGCGATGCGTCCGGCCACGGGCTGGGCATCATCGGCTGAAACGGCCCCGTCGCTCTTGGCCAGGCCGGCGATCAGGCGCAGCAGGCTGGTCTTGCCCACCCCGCTGGGCCCCAGCAGGCAGGTGGTACGCCCGGCGGGCACCGTCAGCGACAGGTCACGGAATACCACGCGGCCCCCGAACGACAGCGCGGCATCTTTCAAATGGATGGCGGGCGGTGGCGGGGTCGCGACGGGCCCCGGCGAATTGCGCATTGGTCACTGTCCCTACGCCGGTATCAGCCGGATCAGGTTCCAGGGGTCGTTCCGTCCGGAACCTCTCAGCCGACCATCGGCTCCCCCCAGTGAGATGCGCTGGTTATGACAAACCTGTGACCCCGCCGCAAGCGCATTGGTACCGGGCACGTTGCTGCCGTTGGACCTTGGCTTCCCTGTCGGTCCATTATCCAATCGGATATTGGATCGACATGGAGGATGCTATGCGCTGGTTGACGGGAGCATTCGCGGCCTTGTTGCTTGCCACAAGTTCTGTCGGCAGCGCCAATGCTGCGACCCTGCCGGAGGGGCCGGCGTTACGTCAGACCATGGAAAAGGTCGATGCGGACTTCTTCGAACTGTTTTTCGAAGGCTGCGACCCCGCCCGCGCGGCAACCCTGCTGACACCCGATTTCGAGATGTATCACGACAAGGAAGGGGAGGTGGCCCGGTCGGCCGCCAGCTTCATCGCCTTGTACAAGAAGAATTGCGAAGCCCGTCAGGCTCCCGATGCCTGGCGGTCGCGGCGCGAGCTGGTGCCGGGAACCATGACCCTGCACCCCATCGCCGGCATCGGCGTTCTGGAACAGGGTGAGCATGTCTTTTATGAACGCAAGGGCAACGGGCCGGAAAAGCTGGTGGGCAGGGCCCGGTTCACCCAGTTCTGGCGGCTGGATGCCGATGGGTGGAAGCTGGCCCGCGTCTTCTCTTATGATCATGAGGCGGTGAAATAGGCGGCGGGCAGGCTTGCCGCCCAGGTGACGCCTGCCTAGATTGCCGCTTATGCACGATCTCGCCCTGCCGACCGTCTGCGCCCTGGAACGCCCGCTTTACCTGGGGGGCGAGATTTATCGCCATTCCAGCTATGGGCCCAAACATCCCCTGTCGATCCCGCGGGTCAGCGTCGCCACTGATCTGATCCGGGCCATGGGCTGGCTGGCCGACGACCGGTATCGCGACAGCCCGCAGGCCAGCGAGGAGCAACTGGCCCGGTTCCATGACCGGGCCTATATCGCGGCTGTGGCGCGGGCGGAGCGGGACCAGCGGGTCGATCTGGCAACGGCGCAGACCTATGGCCTGGGCAAGCTGGAAAATCCCATCTTTCCGGAAATGTACCGCCGGCCGGCGGTGGCGGCCGGTGCGGCCATCCTGGCGGCCGAACTGGTGCGCGATGGCGGGGTGGTGCATTCACCGGCCAGCGGCACCCACCATGCCCGACCGACGCGGGCCAGCGGCTTCTGCTTCTTCAATGCGCCCGTTCTGGGGTTGATGGCGCTGCTGGACCAGGGGCTGGACCGCATCCTTTATATTGATCTGGATGCCCATCACGGCGATGGCGTCCAGGATGCCTTTCATGATGATGAGCGGGTGCTGACCGTTTCAATCCACGAGGAAGGGCGCTGGCCCCATACCGGCCTGCTGCACGATCGCGCCGGCGGCATGGCCCGCAACCTGCCCATGCCCGCCGGCCTGAATGACAGCGAGTTCCGCCATCTGGTGGAAGAGGCGATCATTCCCCTGACGGTGGCTTTCCGGCCTCAGGCCATGATGATCCAGACAGGCGCCGACGCCCTGGCCGACGATCCCCTGTCGCGCCTGTCCCTGTCCAATCGGGCGCTGTGGCGGGCCGTGGCCGATCTGGTGGGGCTGGCGCCGCGTACCATTGTCGTGGGCGGGGGCGGCTATAACCCCTGGTCGGTGGGACGGGCATGGGCCGGTATCTGGGCCGTGCTGAACGGTATGGATCCGGTGCAGGCCGACCTGACGGTGGAGGCGCGACAGGTGCTGCGCGCGCTGACCTGGAACCGCCGGGAAGGACGCAATCCACCAGACCGGTGGTTCGACCAGCTGGCCGATCCCCCGCATGAAGGGCCGATCCGCGACATGGTGCGGCAGGCAGCAGCGTCGGTGCGCGTTCTATGGTAAACAACGTCCATCAATTCCCAGCCTGAAGCCGGAAACCATGCCGCTGCGCCGTCTGTTCCTTGCTGCCGCCCTGACGCTGTCCAGTGTCACGCTTGCCGCCCCCACCGTCCTGGCGCAGGCCGCGCCTCAGACGGGCCTGAACCACGACACGCTGGTGGTGGAAACCAAGGGCGGGCAGCGTCACAGCTTCAATGTCGATCTGGCCCTGACCCCGCAGCAGCAGGCCCATGGTCTGATGTTCGTCGAGAAGATGCCCGACGAGAAGGGAATGCTGTTCCTGAACGATCAGGAAGGGCCGATGTCCTTCTGGATGAAGAACACCCTGATCCCGCTGGACATCATCTTCATCGATACCAAGGGCGTAATCTTGAACATCCAGCATGGCAAGCCGCTGGACCTGACGCCGCTGCCGTCCGCGGGGCCCGCCATCGCCGTGCTGGAACTGAATGGTGGCCTGTCGGCGCGGCTGGGGATCAAGCCGGGTGACCGGCTGCTGTACCCGGCCTTTGGTGTCCGACGTCCATAAAGGATGATGTGGTGGCCATCCCTAATACAGGGCCGAAGACCGCCGGTTGGCTGGCCGAGGTCGGACTGGACAGCGTGGACGCCCTGCGGGCCGCTGGTGCGATTGCCGCCTATGTCCGGCTGAAGCACCAGCATCCGGGGCAAGTGTCACTCAACGCCCTGTGGGCGATCTACGGCGCTATCCATGGCATACCGTGGAATCGTATTGATCCGGCCGTGAAACAGGAACTGCTGGATGCGCTGCCCCATGCGCATAGCGGGACGCGGCGGTCGCACAACCCGTGAAAGCGGCAGCCCAGCCGGTCGCAGGGCCGTGGTAGAATAACGGATGGTTTTCTACACGCCACCTTTGCAGCGCCCGCCAGCACCGGTTACTGCGCCGGTGAAGGACCGGCACGTTTCGGGCGTAAACCGGATCGAACCGCGGGACCGGCGCGAGGATGACGGGCGGGGCAAGCGCAGCCTGCGTCACCGGTTGATTGATCTGGTGATGGATGAGGTAGACGGGATTCCCGATCTTTCTCCCCCGCAGAAGCAGCGTATCCGCCATAGCCTGGACCGGTTTGCCGACCAGCATAAGCCCGATCAGCAGAAGCCGGAGCAGAAGGACGATCAGCCGCCACCGCCCCCACCCAGCCCGGAGCAGGCTGCCGAGGTGATGGCCAATATCGTGGCGGCGGATCCCGTTCCGCATCATGACGGCATCGATGCCGTGCATCTGGCGGCCGAAATGCGCCGCATCATGGCCCTGCACACGGACCGCGCGGTGAAAATCGTCTCATATCTCCATGCGCTGATGGCGGTGACGCCTGACAGCCATCAGGTCGACCTGGATATCTGACTCCTTGTCCCGGTGATTGCTGCCGTTCGGGCGACGGGATGTCGGGGGTGTCATGGAGGCGAATTGTCCTCCCCACAACATTCGGATTGGAACGCCGGATGGCCGGGTCTATAGCCATCTGTACACGTTTTGTCCCGGTGGTTCCCATGCCTGTCAATATCGCCCTGTTCTTCGTCATCACGTTGATCTGGGGATCGACCTGGTATGCCATCACGTTCCAGTTGGGGGCTGTCCACCCGGCCGTGTCCGTTGCCTACCGGTTCCTGCTGGCGGGCTTGGTGCTGCTGGCGTATCTGGCCATCCGCCGTCAGCCGGTCATGCCCCGGCGCGGGACATGGTGGCTGCTGGCGGCGACGGGTCTGTTTAATTTCTCCATCAACTACATGCTGGTCTACAAGGCGACGGCGTTGTTGCCATCCGGTCTCGTGGCTGTGGCCGGATCGGTGCTCAGCCTGATGAATGTCGTCAATGCCCGCCTGTTTCTGGGCCAGCCCATGAAGCCGGCCGTCCTGGCCGGCGGGGTCATGGGGGTGACCGGTGTGCTGCTGTTGTTCACGCCGGAGCTGGATGGCGGCATGCTGACCGGTGGCGCCATGCTTGGATTCGGCCTGATGATGCTCTCCAACTACTCCGCGTCGCTGGGCAATATCGTCGTGTCCAAGACCCGCAAGGCTGGCATGCCGCTAATTGCGACGACAGCGTGGAGCATGCTGATCGGCGCGGCTCTGACGGCCTGTGTGGCGGTCGCGCAGGGCGCCAGCTTCGCGATCGTGGCCACCCCGGCCTATTTCGGCTCCTTGGTCTATCTGGCCCTGTTCGGCTCCATCGCGGCATTCCTGTCCTATTTCTTCCTCCTGGGCCGCATTGGGCCAGGCCGGTCCGGCTATGTCGCCATCATGACGCCGATTGTGGCCCTGGTCGTGTCCACCTTCTTCGAGGATTACCAGTGGACGCTGGCGGGTGTCGCGGGGTTGCTGCTGGCCGTGGCGGGCAATCTGCTGGTGATGGTGCCCGGCGCTCTATCGGGTATCTTCCGGCCTCGCGCCGATGCCCGTGCAGAGGCAGGCCACTGACATGTGTCACTGGGGGGTGGGGAAGTTGTTGGCATGCTTGCTCCCGCCGCGCTGGTGGTGTATTCCCACCCCCTGAATGGCGGAGCGTAGCGCAGCCTGGTAGCGCGGCTGGTTTGGGTCCAGCAGGCCGGAGGTTCGAATCCTCTCGCTCCGACCATCCCCTTGGGATCAACCATCATTGTCACAGGGTTCTGCCATGAAGGTCCGGATTTACCAGCCCTCCAAGACCACGATGCAGTCCGGCCGCGGCAAGGTCGGCGACTGGGTGTTGGAATATGAGCCGGCGACGCCGCGCCGTCCGGAGCCGATGATGGGCTGGACCAGCTCGGGGGACACGCTGAACCAGGTTCGCGTGAAGTTCCCGACCAAGGAAGCGGCGCTCGCCTTCGCAGCCAAGAAGGGCTGGGATGTGGACGTCGCCGACTGGCATGAACGCCGGGTGATCCCCAAGAACTACGCCGACAATTTCCGCACCGATCGTCCGCGCATCGGTCGTTTCTGATCCGCCCCTTGCCCGATCCGGCCCCTTAGCTCAGCTGGATAGAGCAACCGCCTTCTAAGCGGTAGGTCGCTGGTTCGAGCCCAGCAGGGGTCGCCATCCTTTCCAGATGGCATAAAGCCGCCCGGTCACCATGTGGCCGGGCGGCTTTTGCATTTTCGGGTCCGCTTTCGGCCTGGATGTCGGAAACCCACAACGGTCACGGTGCCCGCGTCGTCCGCATTTTCCGGTTTCCGGTCTACAGCCCGGCAGGAAATGCCTGCCTAGGCAAAATTCACCCACTGCACCATCGGCAAGCTCTTCAGCCAGGGGGAAGATTCCGCCCTTGCTGGCCAATTTTGACCCCGAATATACCTCTAAAGTACAGGTGCCACCCCATTTCCGCAGTTGGCACGCTTCCTGCTTATCTCTTGGCGAACCCATCGTGTTCACCCTCAGGAGGAAGAGACCGAAGCTCTGGACAAGGCGTTGAGCGGAAAGCGGTGAATGACCAGCCTTAAAAGGCGAAAGCCAAGCAAGACTGATGCCGCGATCAGCAAAACGGATTGCCCGATCCAAAAGAAACTGCCGGTCACGCACCCGACCCGGCGTCTTCCACGGTAACGGCGACGTCCTTCCTGAACAGTCCACGAGATCGATTGGGCCGAAACGGCCCCTCTTAACGGCTCAAAAGGAGATATCCCATGGCTAGTGACATCCAGCTGACTTCAGGAATGCGCAATAACCTGTTGCTGCTCCAGAAGACCAACAAGGGCATTGAGACCATTCAGCAGAAGCTGTCGACCGGTAACAAGATCAACAGCGCTCTGGACGGCCCGACAAACTTCTTCGCCGCCAAGGGGCTCAGCACCCGGGCGAACGACCTGTCCAAGCTCAAGGAGAGCATGGGCCAGTCTATCAGCACCATCCAGGCAGGCGACAAGGGTATCACTGCCATCGAGGATCTGGTGGAGCAGGCCAAGGGTCTGACCACGTCGGCCTATAGCAACCTGGGTACCGACGCGGCCTCCATCGCCACCCGCAAGGGGCTGGCCGATCAGTTCAACCGCATCAAGGACCAGATCGACAAGATCGCCAAGGACAGCGGCTACGGTGGTAAGAACCTGCTGGTCGGCGACGGCCTGACGCTGGACAGCACCTCGGAAAGCCGTTCGGGCGTCAACAGCATCGTCGGCCTGTCCAACAGCCGCGTCACCAACGTTGTCAGCACCGACACCTACTCGGTCAAGGTTTCCGGCAGCGGCGCCATCAGTGCCGATCTGGAAGATATCGCCGGGGCTGAGGACAAGCGCGGTCTGACCTCTCTGAAGGTTTCCGGCTCGATCTCCGCCACCGCCGGCAACTTCGCCGATCTCAGCATCGAAATGCGCGGCAATGTCGGCCGTGAGCGTACCCTGGTCGTCTCCGAAAACGGTGAAAGCCGCACGATCAAGTTCTTCGACAACACCCAGAGCGCCACGGCCAGCACCGTGACGACCGGTTCCAGCGCCGCCAGCACGGGCCAGGTGTCGAAGGTCCAGATCAGTGGTGCTGTCGAAGTGGGTGATACCTTCACCGCCACGGTGAACGGCAAGTCCTACACCTACACCCTGAGCCAGGACGATCTGGACGCCTATGACGATGGCAGCGGCACTGTCGGTACCGGTGATGATCCGGCCAAGCGCCGCAACGTCGTGGCCGAGGGGCTGTACAATGCGGTGAAGGCCGATACGGTCAACTTTACCGACGGCGGCACCACGCTGGGCACGGCGGACAACACCGGAACACGCTTCAACATCGCCCACACGGCCAACAGCGACAGCTTCGAGATCGGTTCGGATGTGACGTCCGGCACCGGCGTCAGCTTCACGGTCGGCGCATCGACGACCAACGCGCTGTCTAAGGATGTCTCGATCTCCTTCTCGTCCGGTACGACGATCAAGTTCACGGTCGATCGCACCGCCCTGGAATCCCTGGGCACGGCGGCCAACGGCACGTCGACCATCGAGAAGAATGTCGACCTGACGGTCTCGGCGACCAACCTGAACGGCGTGACGGTTGAACGTTCCGGCATGAATGCCCGCGGTCAGGGCAAGCTGGCGGATGGCGAGAATTCGCTGACCTTCGACAGCGGTACGGTTCGGTTCGAGGTGGACAGCAAGACCCTGCGTCAGGCTGCGTCGGCCCAGTCCAACGCCAACCTGATCACGACCCAGCGTTCCGATGCCAACACCGAGAACGATCTGGCGGTGCAGTTCAACGAGGACAATTCCTCCACGATCAGCGTTGCCTCGCAGAACGTGCAGACGGATGGTCAGGGTCTGCGCCTTGACTACGCCCAGAACAACTTCCTGGACCGCGCCGACATCGACAAGGCGGTAGAATCGCTGAACTTCGCCACGGCGAAGCTGCGCTCGACCTCCCAGACGCTGTCGACGAACCTGAACGTCATCCAGACCCGCGAGACCTTCACGTCGGAGTTCTCCAACGTCCTGACCGACGGTTCGAACAAGCTGATCCAGGCAGACCAGAACGAGGAAGGTGCAAACCTGCTGCTGTTGCAGACGCGTCAGCAGCTGGGCACGATCTCCCTCTCCCTGGCCAACCAGTCCCAGCAGGCCATCCTGCGTCTGTTCTAAGACGCGCAAAGGATGCAGTGAGGAAAGGCGGCGACCGCAAGGTCGCCGCTTTCTCTTTTTGAAATGCAAATCAATATGCAATTAACAAATCAATACTGTTAAAAATGAATCTAAATGCCGGACGGGCGCCCAGGCTGCGGATGGCCGCGGCGGGCGCGTCTGCGGGGACGATCCCGGAATCTGGACGGTAGGCTCACAGGGCCAGGCCCGTGGCGATAAACACAGGCCCGCGGACGAAAGCCCGTTGCCGTGTCCCATCTATTCGGATACAGCGGAAGACATGCGTACGATCGTAAAAATCGTCATCTGGTCCCTGCTGGTCGGTCTGGTTCTGACCTGGCTGGGATGGACGCCCGGGGACCTGATCCGCCATGGGCTGGACATTCTGCGCATGTTGCCGGAATGGCTGCGCGGCTTGCTGGACTGGGCGTGGCCCTATATCCGGCAGGGGGCGGTGATTGTCGTCCCCGTGGCTATCATCGTGATCGTCAGTGGCCGCTGGCGGCGCAGGCGCGGCGAAGGCCCGCGCTGAACGCGGGCGGACGCGTCCGGGTTCGGATCAGTGCGGGATTTCCCGCCGTTCGGCCGCCGCAACATGGACAAGGCGGGCTGCCTTGTTGAAGTTCATCGTGATCATCAGGGTAATGCGACCGCGGATGATGTGAACCGACTTGTCGGCGTCCACCGGCAGGGGAATCTTGCGGGCCATGCAATGGGCAAGCAGAGCGGCCTGCAGTTCCTGCTCCGGAATCGGCATGACCAGACGGCCGTGATCAAAGACCAGTTCACACCGGATCTGTTCGTCACCTTCGCCGAGATTCAGCCCGGTGATCTGTCCCTCAGGCAGCACTTCACGCAGACGACGCTTGCGATCCAGGATGGAGGACAGGACCTCCCGGTCGGTGAACAGGATGCAGCGCAGTTCCTTCATGGATCAACGTCCGGTGGTGCATGACAATCTGCACACCATATACGAGAGGGGCGCGCTTGCCCATAGTTGATCTTATGAACTTCCGGATGTGGTGTCCCGATAGACCGGTCAGAAACCCGGGGTGCCACTGCTGCCATAAAGCGCGTCGGGGGCCATCAGGACCGGGTCCGTCACCGTCAGGCCGTCAGCATCCGCGCGGCGGTAAAAGCAGGAGCGGCGGCCCGTATGGCAGGCGACACCCAACTGGTCGACCCGCAGCAGGATGGTGTCGCCATCGCAATCCAGACGCAGCTCGATCAGGTTCTGAACCTGACCGGACGTGTCGCCCTTGCGCCAGAAGGCGTTGCGGGACCGCGACCAGTAGCAGGCCCGTCCGCCGCGCAGTGTTTCCCGGATGCTGTCCCGGTTCATCCAGGCCATCATCAGCACCTCGCCGCTGTTATGCTGCTGGGCAATGGCGGGAACCAGACCGTCAGCGGTGAATTTCACCTGGTCCAGCACAGCATCGATGGCGGCGTCGGGCAGGGGGAAGGTCGTCTGCTTGGTCATGATGCGGCCAGGGCCTTGTGCAGGCGGGCAAAGCCCGCGTCCAGATCGCGGATCAGATCCTCGGCATCCTCCAGCCCGGCATGCAGGCGGATCAGTTCGCCGCCGGCCCAGGGAACGGCGGTGCGGATGCTGGCGGGGTTGGACGGCAGGATCAGGCTTTCAAAGCCGCCCCAGCTGTAACCCATGCCGAAATGGCGCATGCCGTCGACCATGGCGGCCAGGGCGGGGCGCGGCGCGCGGGCGATTTCGAAGGCGAACAGACCGCAGGCCCCGCTGAAATCGCGCGCCCAGAATTCATGGCCGGGACAGGTGGCAAGGCCGGGATGGCGCACCCTTGTCACCTCCGGGCGGGTCGCCAGCCATTGGGCCAGGCGCAGCCCCGTTTCATGGTGCCGGCGCATACGCACGGGCAGGGACCGCAGACCGCGCAGGCCCATGAAAAGATCGTCGGGGGCGGCACAGGCGCCCAGTTCCACCGACGTTTTCTTCAAAGTCAGCCAATGATCTTCCCGAGCACAGACGGTGACGCCCAGGCTGGCATCGGAATGGCCGGCAATGTACTTCGTGGCCGACTGGATGGAGATATGGACACCATGGTGCAGCGGCTTGAACAGCAGGCCGGCCGCCCAGGTATTGTCGATCATCACCATTATGTCGCGGTTCGCGTCCGCCACGGCCTGGGTGATGCCGGGCACATCCTGCACCTCGAACGTCAGGGAGCCGGGGCTTTCCAGAAAGACCACACGCGTCGTCGGCCGCAGCAGTGCCGTGATGCCCGGCCCGATGGCGGGGTCGAAATACTCCACTGTCACGCCGGCGCGCGACAGCACGCCATTGGCGAAGGTCCGCGTGGGCAGATAGGCACTGTCGGCGATCAGGACATGATCACCCTGCCGGGTGAAGGCCAGCAGGGCCGTGGTGATCGCCTGTACGCCCGACCCGTAGGAGACGGCGCCATAGCCCTGTTCCAGTTCCGTCACCGCTTCTTCAAACGCGTGGCTGGACGGGTTGCCGGTCCGGCCATAGCGGATGGCGCGGTGGGAGGGATCATGGGCGTCCAATGCTGCCAGGGACGGGAACAGCACCGTGGAGGCGCGGAAAGGCGGGATATTGACGGCGCCGCCGAACTTCTCCGGGTCGCGGCCGGCATGGATCAGCCGTGTGGCTTCGGTATCGTTCTGGTCGTTGGGGGGCAGGGTCATTGTATCGGGGCCTCGGCAGGCAACGGAATATGGGTGCCGGCATCGCGGCGGATCAGGCCGGTCAGACGCGGATCAGGATCGAACCGCACCTCCTGGCCGACAGGCCGGAACCCGGCCCGCTGATAGGTCATCAGGGCGCGGGGATGGTCCAGGTCGCAGGTATTGACCGTCACCTTTTCCACTCCCGCCCCGTTCCAGGCCGCTTCGATGGCCCAGTCCAGCAGCCAGGGGCCGATACCCTTACCGATGAATTCCGGAACCAGGCCCAGATATTGGATTTCGCAGCGACCCTGGGTGCGCCGGTCCAGTTCGACATAGCCCGCCGGCACGCCGGCGATATAGGGGATGTAAATCTCCACCCGCTCATCATTCAGGATGGCGCGCAGTTCATCGGCCGGCATGGCGCGACGGAACCACCACAGCCATTCCTCCCCTACCGTATCGTAGAGATAGCGGTAGAAGGAGTTGGTGCAGTTTTCCGCCCGCAGCAGCGACAGCCTTTCATGCGGATGCGGCCGCTGCCGCCGCAGGGGCTTGGCCGTCATCTCCAGATAGGTGACGGTGACCTTGATATGGCCGGGCGGCGGAAGGGGGCTGGCGTCGGTCATCTGGCTCTCCCCCGGTGTCTGGTCCTTCCATGCTTATGGAATTGCCAGGAACCGGGCTGATCTTGAAAGCTTAGAATAACCGTATACTTTTCGGGCACTACCCCCTGATGCGGGAACCGGCCCTTGCGCAGCAAGGACTTGACAGCCGTGATGACGGGTCGGACCTCAGATGGCGGCGCCCGTTTCCACCGGCAGGTCGTGGCGCCCGCCCCATTCGCTCCAGGACCCGTCATAGAGCGCCACATTCTCCACTCCCAGCCGGTGCAGGCCCAGGGCCAGCACGGCGGCGGTGACGCCACTGCCACAGGAGGTGGTGATGGGCCGGGACAGGTCGATGCCGGCCCCCGTGAAGCGCTCGCCCAGCGCATCGCCGGTCAGCATCAGCTTGGTTTCCGTGTCCAGGATGTCGCCGAAGGGCAGGTTGCGGGCACCAGGAATATGGCCGCCCCGCAGGCCCGGGCGCGGTTCCGGTACTGTGCCGTCAAAGCGGCCGGCGGCGCGGGCGTCCAGCACCTGTTCCGTGCCGCTTTCCAGATTGGCCCGCATATCCTCTACCGACCGCACCAGTTCGGGCCGGTAGCGCGCGGTGAAATGGCCGGCAGCGGGCGGGACGACCGGACCTGATTCCACCGGACCGCCAATATGCAGCCAGCCGGGCAGGCCGCCGTCCAGAACGAAGACATTATCATGCCCGAAGACGCGGAACATCCACCAGACGCGGGCCGCGCTGGACAGGCCCGTCGTGTCATAGACGACAACGATGCTGTCCGACGACACACCCAGCGCTGACACCGCATCGGCAAAGGCTTCGGGTGACGGCAGCATGTGGGGCAGGGGGGTGCCGTGATCGGAAATCCCGTCAATGTCGAAGAACTGTGCGCCCCGGATACGTTTTTCCACGCATTCCGCCTTGGGGTTGCGCTTGGCTGCCGGCATATGCCAGGAGGCATCCAGGATGCGGAGCCTGGGATTGTGCAGTTCCGTTTCCAGCCACAGGGGGGAAACCAACGGGTCCGTCATCACACTTTCTCCGGTCCTTGCATCCATTGGCGGGCACTATACAGGTCAGACCGCATCTGTTTCTACAACGTCAGCGCGACCGCTTCGGCTGGTTCAGCGCGGCCGCCGCGCGGACCAGATCCTTGAACGCGGCGGCATCCAGGCACTGGCCTTCGAGAATATCGATGGCGCGGCGGGTATTGCCGTCCAGGCTGGAATTGAACAGCCCGGCCGGATCGGACAGGGATGCCCCCTTGGCGAAGGTCAGCTTCACCTTGTCCTTATAGCTTTCGCCGGTGCAGATAATGCCGTTCCGTTCCCAGACCGGCACCCCCCGCCATTTCCAGGTCTCCACCACATCCGGCAGCGCTTCATGGATAAGGGCGCGGACCTGCGCCAGCATGGCACCGCGCCAATCCCCCAGGGACTGGATACGTTCCTCGATCAGCGTGGCGGCGGACGTGCCGCCCTCTGTATCTTCGTTGGCCATGGTCGCCTCCCGCTTATGCCTGCCGCGATATCAGTCCCGTAACACCAGTTGCACGCGGCGGTTCTGCTTGCCCTTGTTTTCGATCTTCACGATGGTGATGCCGCCGATCTCGCCCGTGTGCGCCACATGCGTACCGCCACAGGGTTGAAGATCGATCAGGGCGTCTTCGGTGCCGATCTGCAGAAGGCGGACGCTGCCACTGCCGGTTGGCGGCTTCACCGACATGGTGCGCACCAGATCGGGCGTGGCTTCCAGTTCGGCATCGGTGATGGTGCGTTCACGCACGGGATGGTCGCCGGCGATCAGGTCGTTGACCGATTTTTCGATCTGATCCTTGTCCAGGCTGGCCGACGGCACGTCGAAGTCCAGGCGGGACCGATCAGCGCCGACCTGTCCGCCCGTCACCGCCCCCGGCACGACGGCGCAGAGCAGATGCAGGGCCGTATGCATGCGCATGTGCCGATGTCGGCGGTCCCAATCGATCGTTTGCGTCACCCGGGCGCCCACAGGCGGCAGGGCGGCATCGGGGGCGGGGATATGCAGGACCTGATCCCCGCGTTCGACCAAGGGGTCGGCCTTGCGCGAATCGATGATGATCGCCGAGCCGCCGTCCCAGGTGAGCACGCCGCTGTCGCCCGGCTGGCCGCCGCCATTGGGATAGAACAGCGTCCGGTCCAGGCGGATGCCCTCCGGCCCTGCCGCCACCACCACCGCCTCGGCTTCCACCTGGTACGGATCGTCACGGAACAGCAGGGTCATCGTCTCTCCGCCTTGTCGTCGTCAGTTCATTCCAGCCAGTGGGGCACCGGCAATCCTTTTTCGCGCAGGAAGGCGGGATTGAACAGCTTCGATTGATAGCGCGAGCCGCCGTCGCACAGGATGGTCACGATCGTGTGGCCGGGCCCCAGGTCGCGGGCGACCTTGATCGCGGCGCCGACATTGATGCCGCTGGAGCCGCCCAGCACCAGCCCCTCATTCTTCAGCAGATCGAAGATGATGGGCAGTGCCTCCTCGTCCGATACCTGCACGGCGTCGTCGATGGGCGCGTCGATCAGGTTGGCGGTGACCCGGCCCTGGCCGATTCCCTCCGTGATGGAATTGCCCTCGGCCTTCAACTCACCGGTCTTCTTCCAGTGGTAAAGGGCGGAACCCAGCGGGTCGGCCAGCACGATCCGGACATCCGGCTTGCGTTCCTTCAGGGCCAGCGCGATGCCGGCCAGCGTTCCGCCCGTGCCGGTGGCGCAGGTAAAGGCATCGATTTTACCATCAAGCTGGCTGTAGATTTCGGGGCCCGTGGTACGCCGATGACCTTCGCGGTTCGCCAGATTGTCGAACTGGTTGGCCCAGATGGCGCCGTTCGGTTCCGTGGCGGCCAGTTCCTCGGCGATGCGGCGGGAGACATGCACGTAATTGCCGGGATCCTTGAAAGGTACCGCCGGCACCAGACGCAGATCGGCCCCGCACAGGCGCAGCATGTCCTTCTTTTCCTGGCTCTGCGTCTCCGGCATGACGATGACGGTCTTGAAGCCAAGGGCATTGCCGACCAGGGCCAGGCCGATGCCGGTATTGCCGGCGGTCCCTTCCACGATGGTGCCGCCGGGCCGCAGTTGCCCCCGCTCAATGGCGTCCTGCACAATGGCCAGCGCCGCGCGGTCCTTTACCGATCCGCCGGGATTGAGGAATTCCGCCTTGCCATAGATGTCGCAGCCCGTCAGGTCAGACGGCCCCTTCAGGCGGATCAGCGGGGTGCGGCCGATGCTGTCCAGAAATCCGTTGCGTACATCCACGGCTATTTGACCCGTTCTTCGTGTGAAACATGCGGGTCAATATGGCGGCGATTTCCTGTGAATGCCAGGGGGCGCCTTCGCACTGCAGATTGTCGCGCCACGCATTGCAGTGTGTAGAATTTATTAAACCACACCTGAGTCCCGTCGCCACTGGTCCCGGTGGCGGGCGAACCAGCTCAGTCCCAGCAGGGTGAAGCCGCTGGCCACCTGATTGGCATCCATCAGGGCGATGGCGGTATCGGCGGGAACCAGATGGACGCGGATATCCTCCACCTCCGCCTCAATGCCATGGATGCCGCCCAAACCCGTGCTGTCGACCAGACCGGCATAAAGTTCCACGATTTCCGCGCAGCCGCCGGGGCTGGGCAGCATGGTGTAGATCAGGCGGACATCGCGCGGGGTACAGTTGGCCTCCTCCATCGCCTCGCGTACGGCGACATCGGCGGGGTCCTCGCCCTGCTTCACCATGCCGGCCACGAATTCCAGCATCCAGGGGTTGACCCCGGCGGCATAGGCGCCGACGCGGAACTGCTCGATCATGACCAGCAAATCGGCCTTGGGATCGTAGAGGACGATGGCAACGGCCGACCCGCGGTGGCAGACATCGCGCTCGATCTCCGGCGTCATGCCGCCGGAAAACCGCTCATGGCGCAGGCGCATGACGGAGAAATCCATGAATCCCTTGTGCTTGTATTGATTGTCCGTCAGGTCGACCCGCGACGGGCTCTGCTGACCGGGAAGGACGGGGTAGGCAGTGAGACGGGATTTCATGGCGTATCCGATATGGCGCGAAGGGGCTTGCGTCCGCCCGTTCTCATGTCCAGCTTAGGCGCCGGACACATGAAACATGGGCAGACGGGGGCCACGATGGCGCGCGTGACGCAGGATTTCAACTTCGCCGGCTCCACCGGGGCCACACTGGCCGGGCGGCTGGACCTGCCGGACGGGCGGCCCGTGGCCACGGCCATCTTCGCCCACTGCTTCACCTGCTCCAAGGATTACCACGCATCCGCCCGGATCAGCCGGGGGCTGGCCGAACGTGGCTGGGCCGTGCTTCGCTTTGACTTTACCGGGCTTGGCGGCAGCGGCGGCGCCTTTGACGAGACCAATTTCTCCACCAACGTCGCCGACCTTCTGTCCGCCGCGGCGGCGCTGACGCAGGAGATCGAGGCGCCGCGCCTGCTGGTGGGCCACAGCCTGGGCGGTACCGCGGTGATGCGCGCCGCGCTGGACCTGCCCAGCGTCGGGGCCGTCGTCACGCTCAATTCCCCCTCCGGCCCGCACACGCTGCTGGGCAAGATCGCGGGGCGGGAGGTGGAGATGCAGCGGGATGGCCGCGTGCAACTGAATGTCGGTGACCGGGAAATGCCGATCACGGCCGATTTCGTGGCCGATGTGGCGCTGCATGACATGCAGACGGCCATCGCCAGTCTGGGTCGGCCGCTGCTGGTGCTGCATGATCCCAAGGACCCTGTCGTGCCCATCGCGGAGGCTGACCGCATCCTGGCCGCGGCCAAACACCCCAAGAGCTTCGTGGCCCTGGACGGGGCCGGCCATCTGGTTGCCGACCAACGCAACACGACCTTTGCCGCGGACCTGATCTCCAACTGGGCCAAGCGGGCCCTGCGCCTGGACAGCCCGTCTGCGGCCAAGCCGGTGGGGGCGGCGCATGAGGGGCCCGTGACCGTGGCGGAGACGGGGGAGAGCACCTTCCACAACATGGTCACGGCCGCCGGCATCCGCTTTACCGCCGACGAGCCGACGGATGTGGGGGGGACAGGGCTGGGTCCCAACCCCTATGAGCTGATGCAGGCGGCCCTGGGCGCCTGTACCTCCATGACCCTGCGCATGTACGCCAACCGCAAAGGTCTGCCCCTGACCCGCGTGTCCGTGGTGGTAACGCATGAGAAGCGGGATCCGCGTGAGGGAGAGGTGACAGAAAATGCCGGCGGCAAGGTGGACCAGTTCACCCGCGTCATCACGCTTGAAGGTGACCTGGACGAGGCGCAGCGGCAACGTCTGCTGGAGATCGCGGGCAACTGCCCCGTCCATCGCACCTTGCGCAGCCGTTCGGCTGTCGACAGCCGTCTGGCCTGAACCATGATACGGTGTCGCATCCGCACGCGACGATGCGACAGTTTATGTGACCGGAGGGATTGAATTGCGCCGCGGCGACAATTGCTACAGCTGTCGATTCTGGGTGGGGCACGGGGTACGCGAACGCGGGCCGAAGGGGGATTGCCGTCGCTATCCCCCTGTCGTCAGCGACCGCTTTCCCTTTGGCGCCATGCCGGTGACCAATTTCACCGACTGGTGCGGTGAATGGCAGCGCAACATGGGCGTGCGTGATGTCACCGACTCCGACGGGCCTGGCCAATCGACCCTTTACGACGAGATTTAAGCCGTGCCGGTCCTGGCGGCTGGCCTATGTCTATCGGTCTAGCTCCCTGGTCGGCATTGCCGAATCCAGTCGGATGATGCGTAGTGGAACGGCATCGATATCAGGGGCATGATAACCCCTTTCCACCTGTTCCGGCAGTCCGCGCGTGACTTTCAGTCGTTATCCCGAACTGGTCCGGTGGGGCGGCGCGCCCGGGCGTGCCGCGCTTCTTCTGTTGTCTGTCCTGGTGGTCGTCACCGGCGCTGCGGCTGCCCAAAGCGCCCCGAAGCTGCTTTTGCTGACCGAGCAGAATCCGCCCGCCAACTTCATCGATCCGACGACAGGACAACTGGTCGGTCTGGCGGCCGACAAGGTCCGGCTGTTGATGCAGGACGCGGACTTGGCCCATGAGATCAAGGTTCTGCCCTGGCCGGAGGCGATGGCGACGCTGGAACGGAATGCCAATGCCTGCGTCTTCCTGATCAACCAGACGGAGGAGAGGCAGCCCCGCTATCAATGGGTGGGGCCGTTGATGGAGGGGGGGTGGGCCCTGTTCGCGCCCCTGGGCTTTGAACGGCGGCTGACAGCGCCGGCGGATCTGGCGGGGCTTCGTATTTCCGTCCAGGCCGGCGGCGCGTTGGAGGCGCACCTACGGGAACTGACGCGCGGCGTGCCGGGCGTGGTGCTGGTCCGGGGTGATGTCGCCTCCGATATCGGGTCCATTTTCAATGGCAAGGCGGATTTGGTCGCTGGTGGCGCCTGGTCGGCCCCGTTTCTGGCCCGGCAGGCGGAATTGCCGGTGCGGATGGTGATGCGCCTGACCCGCTCCATCGGGTCGATGGCCTGTAACAAGCAGGTGCCGGCGGCCACCATGGACCGGATGCGGAAGGCGCTGGAAAGGCTGACGGCCGATGGTCGGGGAGAGACCATCGAAAGACGCTACAGCATGCCTGGCAGCTGGGGCAGTTGGGGCATGGAACGACGCGCCCCCATCCATTGAGTTTTAACGGGAAGCCAGGAGACCGCGTGGCGCCATGCGCCGCGCACATGTGTTTCCATGTCTGATATGCGAACAAAAAAGGAACAAACGCCTTGATGTTCTTTTTTTGTTCTGTCACCTTGGCTTCACGAAACAAGGGAGGCTGACATGACCCGCGCTGCTTACGTTCGCGACTTTCTGGCCATCACCGGCTTTTTCGGTACCATGTACGCGTGGTTCATCGTTGGCGCCGCCCTGGGGGCCTGACGCCTGTTCAATGATCGCAAGGGGCGGTCCCGTACGGGGTCAGCCGTTGTGGTCGATATGATCCCGCACCGCGGCGAAGACCGCGTGGAACATTTCGGTCGTCAATCGGCCAGTGTTCGTATTGTAGCGGGAGCAATGATAGCTATCGAACAGTGTCACGCCCGGCTTGACATCATGCCGGGCACCATGGCCAAAGGCGAAATGGGCCGGCCGCTTGCCAAGCGCGGTAAGGGTGCTGGCATGTGACACCGTACCCAAGGCGACGATGGCCTTCAGATTCGGCATTGCCGCCAGTTCATCGGCCAGAAAATCCCGACAGGTGGCGATTTCGGCCGGTGTCGGTTTGTTTTCCGGCGGGACGCAGCGGGCAGCATTGGTCAGACGGCAATCGGCCAGTTCGACCCCGTCGTCCGGTCGGCGATCATACGTGCCGGTGGCAAAGCCGAACCGGATCAGCGTGTCGTACAGCAGATCGCCGGCGTAATCGCCCGTGAAGGGGCGGCCGGTCTGGTTGGCCCCGTGCAGCCCCGGTGCCAGACCCACAATCAGCAATCGCCCGGTCAAGGTGCCGAAAGCGGGGACCGGGGCGTTGTGATAGGTGGGGAAGGTGGCGCGGTTGCGCAGCCGAAACTCCACCAGACGGGGGCATAGATGACAATCTCGTCCCGGTGTTATCGGCTGCCGCTTTGCCTGCATCGTCGCCATCTGTCCTGTTCCCCTGGTTGCCGGCATGTCGCTGCCATGCCTATTGGCTGGCAAGGGCAGGGTCAAGTCCTGGCCCTGCCGGTGGGGATAGTTTGGACAGATCAGGGTGTTGGGGCTGGTTCACGCCGGGCGGGTGACGTGACCCATCTTGCGGCCGGGACGGGCATCGCCCTTGCCATAAAGATGCACGCGGGTACCCGGTTCGGCAACCAGCGCTTCCCACATATCCACGTCGTCCCCGATCAGATTGGTCATGACGCAGGGGCGCATGATCCCTGTCGGCCCCAGCGGCAGGCCGCAGACGGCCCGCACCAGTTGCTCGAACTGGCTGGTTTCGGCGAAGTCGATCGACCAGTGACCCGAATTATGCGGACGGGGCGCCATCTCATTGACCAGGACGCGACCATCCCGGGTCACGAACATTTCCACGGCCAGCAGGCCGACGACCTTCAGTTCGGCCGTCAGCGTCTCGGCGATGCGCACGGCCTCCGCCGCGATGGCGGGGTCGATGCGGGCGGGCACGATCGTCTGGTCCAGGATGCCGTTCTTGTGCCGGTTCTCCACCGGCGGGAAGGACACCATGGTGCCCGACGCCTGTCGCGCCGTGATGACGGAGATTTCCATGCTGAAATCGACGAACCCTTCCAGCACGGCCTCGTCGGTGCCGATAATGTCCAGGGCTTTGCTCAGGTCATCGCTGGCATTGATGCGCAGCTGACCCTTGCCGTCATAACCCATGCGGGTGGATTTCAGGATGGCGGGCGTGCCCAGCTCGGCAACGGCCGCTTCCAGCTGGGCGGTGTTTTTCACGCCGCGAAAGGGTGCGGTGCCAATCCCCAGCTTGTTGGCGAAATTCTTCTCCGCCAACCGGTCTTGCGCCACGGCCAGGACATTGGCGCCTGGATGCACGTCGACATGGCGGGCCAGGAATTCCACGGCATAGGTGGGCACATTCTCCCATTCCAGCGTGATGATATCGACATCGTCGGCGAACCGCGCCAGTGCACGCAGATCATGCCAGCCGGCCTGGGTGTGGTGGGCGACAACCTGCCCGCAGGAACTGTCCATGCTTTCCGGTGCGAAGACATGCACCTTGTAGCCCAGCCGGGCCGCGGCCAGCGCGGTCATGCGTCCCAGCTGGCCGGCGCCCAGTATGCCGATGATGGAACCCGGGGGGATCACGGTCATGGTTGCAGTTCCTTCAGGCTTCGTCACATTCAGGCCGGATCGTCCACGGGGACGAGGGCGACCGATTCCGTCTGGCGGGTGCGCCACGCCACCAGGGCTGTATCCAGGCGGCTGTCCGACAGGGCCAGGATGGAAGCGGCCAGCAGCCCGGCATTGATGGCGCCGGCCTTGCCGATGGCCAGGGTGCCGACGGGGACGCCGCCGGGCATCTGCACGATGGACAGAAGACTGTCCTGCCCCTTCAGGGCATGGCTTTCCACGGGCACGCCCAAAACCGGCAGGCTGGTCATCGACGCGGCCATGCCCGGCAGATGGGCGGCGCCGCCGGCACCGGCGATGATCACCTTGATGCCCCGCTCCTTGGCGCTGCTGGCATAGTCGTAGAGCCGCTGCGGCGTGCGGTGGGCGGAAACGATGCGCGTTTCGAACGCCACACCCAGCTCGGTCAGGACATTGGCCGCATGCTTCATGGTGGTCCAGTCGGACTGGCTGCCCATGATGATGCCGACGGGCACGGGTGCCCCGTGGCTGTCGCGGGCGGTAGGATTGGTCACGGCTGCCGGCTCCCCTGTCGATCTCACGCGGATGACCATGGAAAGCGCCGGATTATAGGCACCACACCCCCCGGCGCAACAGACGGGCACGCAGGGCCGCCCGGCGGATTTTCATGTGCGCATTGCCCGGCCGGGCAAGCCTTTGCCCCCGAATGCGAAAACCCGCGCCGACAGGATCGGCGCGGGTTTCATCACTGTCGGTTGCTGGCGTGCCGGACGTTCAGTCCTTGCGCTTGGTCAGGTTTTCCATCTGGCTCTGCAATTCGTCCAGACGCTTTTGCAGTTCGGAGAACTTGTCCTCCGCCTTGGGCTTGGCCTCGGTGGCCGGCACAGCGTCCGTCACGGCGGCGCCGGCGACCCCCTCATTGTTGAAGGGGCTGAACATGCGCATGGCGCGTTCGAACAGGGCGATGTTCTGCTTGCTCATCTCCTCGAACCCGCCGAAGGGGAATATCCCCCCGAACGTGTTCTGGAAATATTCCCGCATCTTGTCCTGGTTTCCCGTGAAGGACTTCATGGAATGTTCCAGGTAGCGGGGAACCAGCCACTGCATGTTGTCGCCGTAAAAGCTGATCAACTGGCGCAGGAAGGGGATGGGCAGCAGGTTCTGACCCTTCGACTCCTCCTCCACGATGATCTGCGTCAGGACGGAACGGGTGATGTCGTCACCCGTCTTGGCGTCATACACGACGAAATCCGTCCCGTCCTTGACCATCTGGCACAGATGGTCAAGCGTGACATAGCTGCTGGTGGCGGTATTGTAGAGACGCCGGTTCGCGTATTTCTTAATGGTCACCGGCGCGGGCTTGGTGTCTTCTTTTTCAGCCATTTGGCGTCGTTTCCCCCGTGTCGATGTGATCGTCGATGCTGCGGATCGTTATATCAACAAGTACGTCATTACGCGGTCGCAGCGCAAGCCTTCCGCAATGGCGAATGTTGGCGATGTAACTATTGTTTGGCGCTCGGGCGGGTTCAATTATGCTGTGGGACGATACCGGGGGTCGCCCCGGCCCCCTTTGAGCGCAAGGTGGAGACGCGGGTGAGCGAACGCGATGAACCGCCAGCGATGGATGAGCTGGCGCGCCGCTATATGGACCTCTGGCAGGATCAGTGGGCAGCTCTTTGCGCTGACCCGACGGTGGCCGACAGTCTGGCCCGGACCATGACCGCCTTCGGACAGACGGCCCTGAGCATCAACGGCGTATGGGAACAGACCCTGGGATCGGCCGTTGCCGCGAACCCGTGGCTGGACATGATGAAGACGCTGTGGCCTGCACCCGGCGCGAAGGGGACGGAAAGCCATGACGAACAGAAGACCGGAGCCGCCGGGCCCACCGCCGCTGCGGCAGGGGCCACGCCCGCTGGGACTGCATCTGGGCACGGGGATGGCGATATTGCTCAGCTCTCCGGCCGGATTGCCGCTCTTGAACGCGAACTGGCCGCATTGGCACCCGACGGTGCGGGAACGGGCGGCGACGTTGCGGCAAAGCCTGCTCCAGCATCTGGGCGGCGCAAATCCACCCGACGGCCCCCTGTCGGCTGAGGCCATCGCCCCCTTTGCCGCGCAGGTGGACCGGGAGATGCGGCGGCGACTCGACCTGTTCCTGACGGGGGTCGAGCGCTATCGCCGGCATCCCTATCAGCGCGATGTGGAGGATGCGCCGACGGTCTGGCAGGAAGGGACGACCCGACTGCTGGAGCTGGGGACGACGGGCAGGCCGGTGCTGTTCGTCCCGTCCCTGGTCAATCGCGGCTACATCCTGGACCTGTCCTGGCGCAAAAGCCTGCTGCGCTGGCTGGCGGGGCAGGGGGGGGATGCGGCCGGCGGCGGCGGCGTCCGGCCCCTGCTGCTGGAATGGGGCTATCCCGGTGCCAGGGAACGCGCCTTCGACCTGACGGACGTCATCGCCGGTCGTCTGGTCCGGGCGCTGGAGGCGACTTGCGCGCGCGTCGGGGGCCCGGTCACCCTGGTGGGTTACTGCATGGGCGGGATGCTGGCCTTGGCGGCGGCCCTGCGGCGGCCGGATCTGGTGGCCGGATTCGTGGCCCTGGCGACACCATGGGATTTCCATGCCGATGATCAGGCGGCGGCGCAACGGACGGCGGCGCTGCTGGCGCCCTTCGCCCCGGTGATGCGCGTACTGGGTGAATTGCCGGTGGACGGGGTTCAGACCCTGTTTGCCACCTTGGACCCGTTGCTGGCGTTGAAGAAATTCAGCCGGTTCGCCGCGATGGACATGGCGGCAGACGATGCGGACGATTTCGTGGCGCTGGAGGATTGGCTGAATGACGGGGTCAGCCTGCCTGCTGCCATCGCGCGGGAGTGCCTGGCCGACTGGTATGGGGCCAATACGCCCGGCCGCGGTGAATGGCGCGTCGCCGACCAGCCTGTCCGGCCGGATGAACTGCGCTGTCCGTCGCTGGTCATCGTGCCGGCACGGGACCGTATCGTCCCCCCGGCGTCGGCCGCCGCGCTGGGGACCGCCATTCCCGGAGCCACCGTCTGGCAGCCGTCGCTAGGCCATATCGGCATGATCGTCAGCGGCGGGGCCAAGGCGAAGGTCTGGGCGCCGCTGCGCGAATGGTTGCTGGCGGGGGCGGGTTGACCTTTCCCCGTCGACGCCGCCCCTTTATGTCCCTACACTGCTGTCCCAGTCGGTTGGTGTGCGGCTGATCCTTGCCCTATCAAGGGTTTGGCTACCGTTCTTCATCCTGTCACCCCCGTTGATTCGAGCAGGCGTCCTTGGCATCCCGTCGCGTTCCGCTGTTCTTGCTGTTGTCGCCGGCCCTGCTGGCCGCCCCGGCATTCGCCCAGCAGAAGCAGCCGGACCCCAGCAAGCAGCTGCAGCAGGTTGAACGGGACCTGAAACAGGCGGACAAGACCAAGGCTGAACTGGACGCCAAGGCTGAGGCGCTGGAAAAGGAACTGGCCGATCTGCGCGCCCGTGCGGTCGAAGCGGCGGAGCAGCAGCGCGTGCAGTCCGACGAACTGGCGCGGCTGGAAGGCGCCCTGGCCGACCTGGGCGGGGAAGAGAAGGAGCGGCTGGAGAAGATCGAGTCCGATCGCGCCGCTCTGGCTGATTTGCTGGGCGCCCTGCAACGGCTTTCGCGCCTGCCGCCCGATGCCATGATCGCCGCCCCGCAATCCCCCAGCGACACGGTGAAAAGTGCCCTGCTGCTGCGGTCTGCCGTGCCGGAGTTGAAGAACCGGGCCGACGCCCTGTCGCGGGAGCTGCAGGGCCTGGTTGATCTGCGCCAGAAACTGGCGCAGCAGAAGGAGAAGACGGCACGGGCCGCCGAAAGCCTGGCCATCCGGCAGAAGGACCTGGCCAGCCTGGTGGCGCGGCGTGAGGACGTGTCGCGCGGGACCGACGCAGAACGGTCCCGTGTGGCAACGCAGATGGCGTCGCTGGCCGAACGGGCCGGCGACCTGAAGGAACTGATCGAGAAGCTGGAAGCGGAAAGAAAGGCCGAGGCCGCGCGCAAGGCCGAGGCCGACCGCAAGCGACAGGCGCTGGCCGAGGCCGAGCGTGAGAAGCGCGCCCGCGACAAGATCGCGGGCCTGAACCGTGCCCCATCGGAACCACAATCGGCCGGCATCCTGGGCGGCATGGTGGCACCGGTCGGCGGCAAAGTCGTGACCCGGTATGGTGAGGCAGACGAGGTCGGCGCCACCAGCCGGGGCCTGACCTATCGCGGACGGGCGGGGGCGGCTGTTGTGGCGCCTGCCGACGGGGCAGTGATGTTCGCGGGACCGTTCAAAGGATACGGGCTTCTCTTGATCCTTGAACATGCCAACGGATATCATTCCTTGTTGTCCGGCCTGGGACGTATCGACGCCCAGGTGGGACAGCGCGTGCTGGGCGGGGAGCCTGTGGGTCTATTGTCGGGTGATGGGGACCCGACCTTGTATTACGAGCTGCGGCGCGGCGGTCAGCCGGTCAACCCCGCGCGCGGCCTGGCAGCCTCCGACGGCAAAGGACATGGTTGATGATGAGCAAGCTGTTCTCCACTGCCGCCATTGCGGCCCTTCTGGCTTTCACCACGCCCGTGGTGATGATGCCAGAGGCTGGGGCGCGTGAACCGCTGAAATCCGAAACCTACAAGCAACTGGATCTGTTCGCCGACGTGTTCGAGCGTGTGCGCTCCGAATATGTCGAGGAAGTATCGGATGAGCAGCTGATCGAAGCGGCGATCGACGGGATGCTGACATCGCTCGATCCCCATTCCTCCTACCTGAACAAGAAGAATTTCGCGGATATGCGGGTTCAGACCCGGGGCGAGTTCGGCGGCCTGGGTATCGAGGTGACGACGGAAAACGGTCTGGTCAAGGTGATCTCCCCCATGGATGACACACCGGCGGCCCGCGCCGGCGTTCAGCCCGGCGACTATATCACCCATCTGAATGATGAACCGATCGTCGGCCTATCGCTGAACGACGCGGTGGAGAAGATGCGCGGCCCCGTGGGCAGTGACATCAAGGTGACCATCCGCCGCCAGACCGCGGCGGAACCCATCCAGCTGAACCTGACGCGTGCGAGCATCAAGGTGCAGTCGGTGCGGTTCCGGGCGGAAGAAAATATCGGGTATATCCGTATCTCCAGCTTCAACGAACAGACCCAGCCGGGCTTGGATAAGGCCATGGCCAAGCTGAAGGAACAGATCGGGCCGAAGCTCGCCGGCTTTGTGCTGGATCTGCGCAATAATCCCGGCGGCCTGCTGGACCAGGCGGTGTCGGTTTCCGACACGTTCCTGGAAAAGGGACGGGAAATTGTCTCCACCCGCGGCCGCGGTGGCAAGGAAGGCGACCGTTATACGGCCAAGCCCGGCGATGTGGCCGAAGGCCTGCCGGTGGTGGTGTTGATCAATGGCGGCTCGGCGTCAGCTTCCGAAATCGTCGCGGGCGCGCTGCAGGACCATAAGCGCGCCGTCGTCATGGGCACGCAGAGTTTCGGCAAGGGATCGGTGCAGACCATCATCCCGTTGCAGGGGCAGCAAAGCGCCATGCGCCTGACGACCGCGCGCTATTACACGCCGTCGGGCCGGTCGATCCAGCAGCTGGGCATCACCCCGGACATCGAGGTGCAGCCCGCCAAGGTGGAAGAACTGGCCCAGGTGGCGCAGCGCCGTCGTGAGGCGGACCTGCCCAACGCCCTGCGCAACACCGACCCCGGTGCCAAGCCGGCCCAGCCGCCAGCGGCGACGGCAACCCCTGCTCCGGCCGGCCCCCCGCCGGCGACCAGCAACACCCCCGCACCGGCGGCGGCCAACGACAGCGCACCGGCGCCCGTCGATTACCAATTGGCGCGCGCGCTTGACCTGCTGCGCGGCATCGCCTTGTTCTCCCAGGCAAAACATACCAACTGACCAAGCATCGCTGACCGTGGCCCTGTTTCCCTTCGCCAAGAACAAGAAGCCGAAAACCGGCGCCAAGGGCGGCGAGGCCGATAGCGGCAGCGCGGCCATATTGGCGTCGCGCTTCGGCGTGAAACGGAAGGGCGGCGCCACCGCCCCCTCGTCCGGCAAGTCTGGCGTGCGCAAGGGGTTGGGCCGGCTGTTTGCCTTCGGTCGCCGCCGCGCGGCTGCCGATGCGCATAATGCTGGCGATGATCTGCTGGCCGACGCGGATGAATTCAACCTCACGCTTCGCACCGCCAAGGAGGCGAAGCCCAAGGCCCCGCGCAAACGTCCGCCCCCCCCGCTGGTTGCGGCCCTGGCCGCGGTGCTGGCCTTGGCCGGGACCGCCGGCTGGCTCGCCATCATGGCGCCGACGACGATGGCGCGGCTGGAGGCGGCGCGGGGGCTGGGCAGCCAGGTGCCGGTGATGCTGCCTGACGGATCGCCCCGATTTGCCGATGCCGCGACTGCAGCCCCGGCGGAAGAGGTGCCGCTGGACCCCGTGGACATGCCAGTCACCCTGACCCCGTCGCGCAACGACACCTTGCTGGAGCGGTTGCGGGTTGGGCGGGTGCCGCGCGTCGGGCCCGATGGCACTGCGCCTTGGCAATATTATGCGCGGCCGTTCCCGCAGGAGGATACGCGTCCGCGTATCGCGATTGTCCTGACCGGAATGGGCATGGCGGGGCAAGCGACCCACGCCGCCATCGACCGGCTGCCTGGTGCCGTGACTTTTGCCTTTGATCCGGGTGGGGAGAACCTTCAGGCCAAGGTGGATGAGGCGCGCTCGAAAGGGCACGAGGTGTTGCTGTCGGTGCCCATGCAGCCATTGGGTTTCCCGGCCAGCGACCCGGGACCCAACACCTTGCTGACCAGTCTTTCGGACGAGGAAAACACCCGTCGTCTGGAATCGAGTCTGGCCGCCTTCACGGGCTATGTCGGATTGACGTCCAAGGCCGACAGCGGTACCGCGTTCCTGACACAGCGCGACAATGTGCGCGGCGTTTTCCTGCAAATCCAGCGTCGCGGGCTGATCTATCTTGACCTGTGGCAGGTTGCCGGCAGCAAAGCGGCCGCGGTGGCCAAGGAACTGTCCCTGCCGCGGGCACTGTCGGACCTGCAGATCGACCGGGTTCCGTCGGCCATCGGCATTGATGCCCAGCTGGCACAGCTCGAACGGCTGGCCAAGGCCAATGGCGTCGCCGTCGGCTTTGCGGAAGTCAGCAATCCGGTCAGTCTGGAACGCCTGTCGGCTTGGTCGGCGGGGCTGCGCGACCGTGGCGTCGTGCTGGCGCCCGTCACGGCGGTGGTGAACCGTCAGGCCGATCGCTGAAGGTCAGTTCCGCTTGCCCTTCAGATAGGCCACGATGGCCATGGCATGACCATGGCCCAGGTCATACTCACTTTTCAGCCAATCGACGATCTGCCCGGCCTTCACGCCCGCCATCAACCCGCCCGCATCGGCAAAGCCTTTGCCAAATGCTTCTGCCCGCAACTCGTCTGCGGACTTGCCGGTTTTCGCCTGGATATTGGCAAGGTAAGCGTCGAAAGACATGGGCGAGCCCTCACGCATGGCAAATCCAGGCCGCAGCCTTGGACACCATGGTTAACATCCTGGATGGCGGTCTGACAATGATCGCTGCACGGCCACCCTTCAGCCGATATCAACCACCGCCTTGGACACCATAAGGGCGATATTGTCCCCCTCGACCTCAAGGGACTTGTCGGCGGTGCGGGGAAGGGGGATCTTCAACTTCCGGCAATAGACGATCAGCATGGCTGCCAGCTCGCTCTCCTCCATCTCGATCTGGCGATAGACGGTGGAGCCCATGGCCTGGATCTTGATGCCCAGAACCAGCGGTGTCTCGCTGCGGATGACGATGGGGCCGATCAGCCCTGGCGGCTGCTTTTGGGGAAACAGGGTTCGATAGGTCTTCAGGGCTTCCCGGATCGCTTCGGGCGAGAACAGGATATGGCGGCTGTCGACAATCATTTACGCGGACTCACGGGGGGAAACGGGGCAGGTCGCGAATGCCGCAGACCAAGGTCGGGGATGAAAGCTGCAAGCGGTCTTGCTGATTTAGTTTCCAGTAGCAGACATGGGTTCCCATGTCAGTTCTTCTGAAGTCGTTCAAACGTACATGATGCCACGGCCCCAGGAGAACATGCCTTGGGGCATAGCACGAAAAGCAGGGGAGGCGGCGTGATGACCGGGCGCTATCAGGAAGTCTACAATCAGTCCATGGCCGATCCCGTCCGGTTCTGGACGGAAGCGGCCCGCGACGTGGACTGGGACCAGTTCCCCACCACCATCCTGGATGACAGCGACAAGCCCTTCTACCGCTGGTATCGCGGTGGACGGCTGAATATCTGCCACAACGCCCTGGATCGGCATGTCGCTGCTGGTCGCGCCGATCAGGCTGCCCTGATCTATGACAGCCCCGTCACCAAGACCAAGACATCCATCACCTATGCCCAGCTGCTGGACCAGGTGTCGCGTTTTGCCGGGGTGCTGCGCGACCAGGGGGTGGGCGTGGGCGACCGCGTCATCATCTACATGCCGATGATCCCCGAAGCGGTGGTGGCCATGCTGGCCTGCGCCCGCATCGGTGCCGTGCATTCCGTCGTGTTCGGCGGGTTCGCCCCGCATGAACTGGCGACCCGAATCAATGATGCCACGCCCAAGGTCATGGTGACGGCAAGCTGCGGCATCGAGGGCAGCAAGGTGCTGCCTTACAAGCCCATGCTGGATGCGGCGATCGAACAGTCCACGCATAAGCCCGACAGCTGCATCATTTTCCAGCGTCCGCAGGTGCAGGCCAATCTGATCGCCGGCCGTGATGTTGACTGGGCCAGCGCCGCCGCTGCCGCCGAGCCGGCGGGCTGTGTGTCGATCGATGCCACAGACCCGCTCTATATTCTTTACACCTCCGGCACCACGGGCCAGCCCAAGGGCGTGGTCCGCGATGCCGGCGGCTATGCCGTGGCGCTGAAATGGACCATGGAACATTTCTATGGCGTGAAGCCGGGGGAGGTGTTCTGGGCCGCCAGCGATGTCGGCTGGGTCGTCGGGCACAGCTATATCGTCTATGGCCCGCTGCTGCATGGCTGCACGACGATCATCTATGAAGGCAAGCCGGTGGGTACGCCGGATGCCGCCGCCTTCTGGCGCGTCATTGCTGATCACAAGGTTGCCACCTTCTTCACCGCCCCCACGGCCTTCCGTGCGATCAAGCGTGAAGACCCGAATGCCGAACTGATCGTCAACCATGATATTTCCAGCCTGCGGGCGCTGTTCCTGGCCGGTGAACGGTCCGACCCCGATACGCTGAACTGGGCGGAAACGCATCTGAAGGTGCCGGTCATCGACCATTGGTGGCAGACGGAAACCGGCTGGCCTGTCGCCGGCAATCCGCTGGGCATGGAATTGATGAAGGTGAAATATGGCAGCACGGCTGTCCCGTTGCCGGGCTGGGACATCCGCGTCCTGGCTGCCGACGGAACGGAAGTGAAGCGCGGCGATATCGGCGCCATCGTCGCCCGTCTGCCCCTGCCACCGGGTACGTTACCGACCCTGTGGAATGCGCGCGACCGGTTCTACAAAAGCTATCTGGCCGACTTCCCGGGCTATTATCAGACCTCCGACGCCGGCTTCATTGATGATGACGGCTATATCTATGTCATGGCCCGCACCGACGACATCATCAATGTCGCTGGCCACCGCCTGTCCACCGGGGCAATGGAGGAAGTGTTGTCCGGTCACCCGGACGTCGCGGAATGTGCGGTCATCGGCGTGGCGGACGAGTTGAAGGGCCAGTTGCCGCTGGGCTTCATTGTGTTGAAACGCGGGGTGGAGCGCAGCCACGACGAAATCCTGGCGGAAGTCGTGAAGAAGGTGCGTGACGAGATCGGGCCCGTCGCCGCCTTCAAGCAGGCCCTGGTGGTGGAACGTCTGCCCAAGACGCGGTCGGGCAAGATCCTGCGCGGGACCATGCAGAAGATTGCCGACAGCGAGGCCTGGAAAATGCCCGCAACCATCGACGATCCCATCATCCTGGACGAAATCGGCGATGCGTTGCGCCAGGCCGGTTACGCCCGTGCTGACAAGTGAAGGTGCGCTAATTCGGCAACAATCATGACGTTTTCTTTACTGATTGGGTTAGAGAACGTCCGTTGTCGATTGACCGCCCTGCGGCTGAAACATAAGTTACAAGCGTTCGTTCGGTAGAGTTGAACGGGCGGGGCTTCAGGGAAACAGGGTAAAAAAAATCAAGAGGGCCGCTGTTAAGGCGGCCCTCTTTTAATTTCAGCTCCAGGTGACGGTCACGCAGGCATGGTCGCGACGGTTGTGGCCGCCGCGACCAAGTTCGATCAGGCCGCCTCACGCGTCGGCAGGCTGGCTGACGGGGTGCTGGTGGCGATCTGGATGGAACGGGGCTTCATGGCCTCCGGCACTTCCCGCACCAGTTCGATATGCAGCAGGCCGTTTTCCAGCTTGGCATTGGAAACGCGGATGTGATCGGCCAACTGGAACCGGCGCTCGAACGCACGGCCCGCGATGCCGCGATGCAGATAGACCGCACCCTCGGCCTCCTTGGCCTTGCCCTGCACAATCAGCAGGTTGGGATGCGCGGTGATTTCCAGATCGTTGAGGGAGAAGCCCGCGACCGCCATGGTCACGCGATACTGATCATCGCCCAACTTCTCGATATTGTACGGGGGGTAGGAATTGTTGGCGTTGTCGTCGCCGTTCAGCGCATTTTCCAGCAGACGGGTCATGCGGTCGAAACCGACGGTCGAACGGAACAGCGGCGACAGATCATAGCTACGCATGGGTATCCTCCACGAGCGATACGTTGCAGATCGGGACCCCCGATATCGGCCGGCCCCCTTTATTGTGGCGGCCCGTGACCCCATCGATTGGGCGTCACTGCCACAAATTTCAGGTGGGAAGTCCCTGACGGGGCGTCAAGGCCCCGCCGATGGAAAAAGTTCCATGCCAAAAAAGTCCTTCAACTCCCGTGACATGTGCTTTCGCACCGGTTGTCAGACGGGGTGGCTCGTCGTTACAGTGATGTGACTGCGGGACAGGCGCCCGTTGGCACAGAAGGGGAAGGAGAAGCGGGTGAACGGACCGACAGCCTTCTTCAACCGGGCCTATGAAGAGACCATGGGTTTGCTGGTCGAAGCCAGAAACTATGTCGCCTATCAGGAGGCGGCGGACCAGCGTACGCTGGTGCCGACTTTGCGCCTGCAGGCATCCTATGAATCCATGCGCGTTACCAGCCGGCTGACCCAGGTCATGGCCTGGATGCTGGCCCAGAAGGCCGTGCATGCCGGGGAACTGACCCAGGCGCAGGCTGTCGGGGACGATTACGCCCTGTCGGGCGGCCAGGTCTGTTCCGATCCGTCGGGGCCGGACAATCCCGGCTTGCCGTCCGCACTGCGCTCTCTGCTGGAACGCAGCCACAGCCTTTATATGCGGACAAGCCGGCTGGAAGAGATGGTCAGGCGCAGCGTGGCCTGACCATCCTGCCGCTTTGCGGCATGCGGTCTTCGTCGGCGCGGAGTCGTTAATCGAACAGCGCGTCGATGTCGGCCTGGGAGATGCCGGCGGCGGGCGTATTGGCCGGCCCGTGCAGATCCAGCCCCTGGTCCTTCTTGGCGATGTTCGGCGGCAAGGGCAGGGCCTCGAACTCCTTGGAGTTCCACACCGACATCATGCTGTCGATGCGTTCTTCGATGAAGGACAATGCCTGCACCACCTTGGTGATGCGCTGACCCGTCAGGTCCTGGAAATTGCAGGCTTCAAAGATGCGCAGCGTGACATCGTTCAGGTCCTTCAGGCGGCTGCTTTGATAGCCCTCTGGAAGCTGGGCGCGGACCTCGTTGACAATGTCTTCCACCTCCTCGGCGGCGGAAATGATGATGTTGGTCGCGGCTTCCGTGGCCCGGACGACCGCGCTCAACTGCTCGCTGGCTTCCTGGAACTTGTCTTCATCCGACAGCGGGTGGCGCAGGGCTGCCATCTCCACCTTCGTGGCCTTGATACGGCCAGCAATGTCGGAGATTTCGATCTGGATCTGTTCGATATGGGTATGGTCGACCGACAGGAACTTGTCGAGCTTATGGCCCAGCGCACTGATGGCGGCGATGACCTCTCCATTGTCGACATTCACATTCACCACGGGCGCCGGTGCCGGCAAGCTTGGCGTGGCAACTGATGCTTCCTTGCCATCAGCGCCCGGGCGGGCGCCATTTCGCTTGGCCATCTGCACTTCCGCCATGAATGGCCGACGCGGCGTATGAAGCATCCCTGGTCCCCCTGTCACAATCCGCCCATGACGCCCCACCCCAAAGTTCAGCATACGATCGGGTGCGTCATAACAATGTTAAGCACTGTGACCTAAGCCGAAGGCGCCTGCAAGGTGCCAACAGTGACCGAAAGATGAAGGTAAATAAACCAGCGCGGGCGCTGGTCACGGGATATGCCCGTTCTCGTCGCGGATCCAATGACAGCCGGCCGGGCCGGCGCCGGCGGCCAACGCCTTCTGCAGCGCCGGCAGCATCTCCGCCAAGGTATCATCCGCTTTCCAGGGCGGGTTAACCAGGATCAGGCCTGACCCGTTCAAACGGTCGGAACGGTCATCATCAGACCAGCACAGTTCCGCCGCCAGCATGCGGGGAATGCCCGTATCCTCCAGCATCTGGTGGAACCGCCAGACGGTGGCCCGGTCCTTCACGGGATACCAGAGCAGGTATTGGCCCGTGGCCCAGCGGCGGTGCGCCAGGGCCAGGGCCGCGACCATGCGCTCATATTCGTCAGGCGCCTCGAACGGCGGGTCGATGACGACCAGACCGCGGCGTTCCTTCGGTGGCAGATGCGCCTTCAGCGACAGCCAGCCATCCATGTGGTGGACGGCGACCTGCCGATCGCCGTGGAACAGCCGACGCAGGGTCTGCACATCGTCGGCATGCAGTTCGGCCAGGACCAGCCTGTCGCCTTCACGCATCCGCTGTCGCGCCAGCCAGGGCGAACCAGGATAATGCCCGACGGGAGAGGCGGGCGGAACATCGCTGTTCACCGCCGCGATGGCATCCAGATAGGGGCCTGTCGATGCGGGCAGATCGTCCACCGGACCGGCCAGTACACGTCGGATGCCGCGCAGTGCTTCGCCCGTCCGCAGGGCCGCCTGATCCTCCAGATCATAGCGGCCGATGCCGGCATGGGTGTCCAGCACAAAGAACGGCGTGTCCTTGGTGCCCAGCCGCTCCAGCAGCCAGGCCAGGACGGCGTGTTTCATGACGTCGGCGGCATTGCCGGCATGGAAGGCGTGGCGATAATTCATCTCAACTGTTCTTCGTACTGCTGCCGGCTTTGCTGTCGTCAGCCACGCCCAGCTTGGCTTCCCGCCAGGTGATATAGACGCCGCTGCCGATGACGATCAGGGCGCCCAGCGCCACCATCGGGTGCGGCACCTCATCCCAGATCAGGAAGCCATAGGTCGTTGCCCACAACATGGCTGTATAATCGAATGGTGCGATCACCGCCACGGGTGCGCCGCGATAAGCCATGGTCAGCAACAATTGCGCAATGCCGCCGACGACACCCAGCGCGATGAACAGCACGGCATCATGCGCCGTCGGCATGACGAAGCGCGGGATTGTCACCAGACCGGCAAGGATCGATCCGCAGAGCATGAAATAGAAGACGATGGTCGTGCTGGGCTCGGTGGAGGACAGGCGGCGGATGGAAATCATGGCACATGCCGCCAGCGCCGCCGAGGTCAGGGCCAGCAGGCTGCCTATGGCAACCGGGCCGCCGGCCATGGCCTCCCGCACCAGGTTGGCATCCGGGCGCAGCATGACCAGAACACCGACGAATCCGGTTGCCAGCGCCATAGCCCGCCGCCACCGCACCCTCTCCCCCAGCACGAGGATACCCAGCAGCGTCGTCCACAGTGGCGCTGTGAAGGCAAAGGCCGAAGCATTGGCCAGCGGCAGGTAGGAAATGGCGGTGAAGCCGACGCTCATCGACGTGACGCCGATCAGACTGCGGGCCACATGGCCCAGCGGACGCCTGGTCCGCAGCGACGCGATACCGCCCGCCCGCCAGATGAAGGGCATCAGCACCAGCAGGGCGACAAAGGCCCGGAAGAATACGACTTGGCTGATCGGGTAGCTGGCGCCCAGCCATTTCACCATCGCGTTCATGCTGCTGAACAGGGCGACGGCGGAAATCTGGGCCAGGATGGCCCGGCCGACCGGGGGCAGGGCTGACAAACGCGACATGTTTTCGGCGCCGACGATTGAATTCGGCCCTTTAACTGCGTCATCCCGTGATTGGATACCAGTCCGGCAAACACATGGCTGTCATGGCACCGACAGACCGGACGGCATGTCACGGCCTTGTTATGCGGCCGTTAGCACAGTGCAGAAGACCTGCCGTGGGCAGGTCAGCCGACCGGGATATTTTCGTTGTGCTTTTCAAAGGCGCGGCGGGTCGCCGGGGCCACGCTGGTGCCATTGTCATCCGTGCAGGCGGCATTGCCAACCAGATCGGCACTGGACTTCGCACCCAGGCTGACCAGCTGTTGCTTGATCTTGCACTGATAGGCGGCGGCGCGCTTGCCGCTGGAGCCATTATACTTGGCCACGGCCCCGGCCCAGCTGCCCGTCTCGCGCCGCAGGGCGACCAGAAAACGGGCGGCATAGCGCACATTCTGTTCCGGATTGACGATCTTCTCGACCGGGCGGAACGATTCCTTGTGGTCCGTCAAGGAAAGCTGCATGCAGCCAGCATAGATGGCGCCGCGCAGATTGCCCTGGTTGTCACGAAGGAAGGTTGCGGCTTCCGCTTCGCTGCGGGGGATGACGGTACGGCCGCGGATATTCATGGCAAACGGGCTGGGGGCCCCGCCGGCACCGCTTTCCACCAGCGATACGGCCATCAGCATCCCCTTGGGAATGCCATATTCCTTTTCGGCCGCAACGATATGGTCCAGGCACCCTGCGCGGGCAGGCACGGCCAACAGCATCAGGGCCAGGAAAACGAGGGAGGAGAGCATATAGAGGGCGGAATCATTGAGAGTGCGGGTGGCAACGCGGGTCTGGCGCATCGTCATCAACTCGTCCCCCTCTGGTTCCGTTCGATCCAGACGGGCCACAGCCCGCCGCTGAATTCCCGCTTGTGCGCGGGCCCTGCAATCAGGCCACCGCTACGAAATGCGATGACCGCTCCCTCTTGAACACCGGCACCATGCGCCGGCCGCATACCAATCCCAGATAAGCTGCATTGGGTCAAGAAAGAATCGTCCGGATTGATGCGCTTTTGACACAGCTCAAGGGAGTCAGGGGCTTTCCGCCGTCTTCTCCGGCACTGGCGGCGGCCGTTTGCCATGTTATAGCAACCGCAGACATGCCTTCCCGAACTTTGTCATTTCCGGGTTCTCCTTCATGACCGATCTGATCAGCCGAGCCTATGACCTGTTGGGCCAGCAGGATGCCGATGGGGCCATCACCCTGCTGACCGGCAGCCGGGAAGCCGACGCAGCGGGTCTGCTGGGGGAGTTGCTGCTGGAACGCGGGCGGGAAGGCGATGCCAGCGACGCGGCCCATGCCTTCAATTGCGCCCTGAACGCCGATCCGGCGAATGTCCCCTGGCTGCGCGGCCTCATCACGGCGCTGGTTGGGGCAGGGCAGCAGGAACAGGCCATGGAGCCTTGCCGCGTCCTGCTGGAACGGCGTTCCGATGATGCCGTCGGGCATCGGTATATGGCGGCTCTTATGCTGGCGGCGGGCGACCGGGAGGCAGCGTTGGACCACGCGCGCGAGGCGCGGTTCCTGGCTCCACGGGATCTGAATATCCAGACCGCGGTGGCGGGCATCCTGTCCGATGCCGGTGAAGGGGTGGCTGCGGTGGAATTGCTGGACGCCGCGTTGCGCCAGGCCCACGGCGCCGACCCTTCATTGTCCGCCGGCTGGGTCAAGCTGGCGCATATCTGGCTGGGACTTGCCGAGCCGGAGAAGGCCCGCAAGGCTGCGGAGGAGGCGCTGTTGGTCGATCCGACTGACCCTGCTGGGGCCCGGGCGTTGCTGGACCGGATGGCGGCGGCGACGGCAACCGATCACCTGCCCCCGGCCTTTGTGCGTGCCCTGTTCGACACCTATGCCGATCGGTTCGACCGGGAACTGGTGGGCAAACTGCGCTATGACGCGCCGGGCGCCCTGCGGGCCCTGTTGCTGGATATGGGTGTGGGGCCGGGGGCAGGCCGGCGCATTCTGGATGCGGGCTGTGGTACCGGACTGGGCGGCGTCGCGGTCAGGGACATGGCGGGCCATCTGGCCGGGTTCGATCTGTCGCCGCGCATGGTGGACAAGGCCAGGGCCCGCGACATCTATGATGTGCTCTGGGTGGGAGAACTGGTGGACAGCATGCGGGCCCGTCCGGCGGCCTATGATCTGGTTCTGGCTGCCGATGTGCTGGTTTATGTCGGCGATCTGGGGCCGGTGATGGCGGCGGCGGCAACGACTCTGGCCGACCACGGCCTGTTCGCCTTTACCTGCGAGCGGACGGAAGCAGACGGGTTCGTCCTGCATGAGGGGCGGCGCTTTGCCCATGGCGAAGCGCATATAAGAAGTGCCGTGCGGGCGGCGGGGCTGGAGCTTGTGCATCTGGCCCATCACAGCACCCGCATCGATCGGGGGCAGCCGGTGCCCGGCTGGATCGCGCTGGCAAGCAAGGACTGATCCGGTCAGGGCAGGACCAGATCCAGCGGACTGTCCATCCCTTCCACCTGCCATTGGGCATCAATACCGCCATCATCGCGCCCCGTCAGGGTCAGGTAGTTGCGGGCGGCCAGCATGCGCCGGCTGGTGCCGGGCAGGGGCTGCATTTCCAGGTGAAGCCCGTCCATCAGCGTTTCACGCCGGCCGGACAGCCGCTCCATCATTTCCACGGCAAGGCCGGAAGGTGCGGGATGGACGATGCCGGAGCTGACAAGCTGGCGCATGCGCACGCCCGGCCCGACGAGCAGTCCATTGGCCGCCAGATGCACCTCGCCCGACAGAATGGTGACACGGCAGCCGGTGCGCCGTGTGAAGGCCAACAGGTGGCGCAGCGTCGTGGTCCATTGCACCTTGTGTGCGGGGCTGCGCCATTGATCGCGCAGATCGTCCTCCATCGCCTGCCGCCCGGGCAGCAGGGCCAGCAGCTTTTCCGCCATGCCGAACCCGGGGAACAGCAGCGGGACGGACGACATGACCAGCAGATGCGCGCAGGACGCGTACTGATCCAGCCATTCCGGCAGGCGATCCAGCGTGGCGGGCGCCATGACCCGGTCTGGCCGTCTTTCGCTGCGCAGGTCCGGCGCCAGGATGCCGATCCCGTTCAGCCGCAGCCCCTGGCTGAAGGAGGGAGGCTCGGGCGCCAGCAATGTATCGGCCGGATCGTCATCGCCCATGCCGATCTGAAACAGGCGGAAGGCCCGTCGCGCCGCCTGATAGATCGCCTGATAGATCGGGCTGTCCAGCAATTCGGCCGGGTGGGAGCCCCAGCCATCAATGATATCGTGGTCGTCCCACATGCGCAGGCCAGGGACGCCGGCCAGCAGGGCCGCCACCTCCGGCTGGCCCCAGGCATGCAGGTAGGTGGCAATGAACCAGGCTTCCAGTTGCGGCTCCAGCTCCGGCGGCAGCGGCAGCGCTGCGCGTCTGGCCGGCTTCATTGCCGCGGCGGCGCGCAGGGCCGGCACCCGCTCCCACAGCCCGTCCGCATAGATCTGGTCCCCGCCCATCAGCAGCAGATGCAGCGGCGTCGACCGGTGCCGCCCCAGCAACTGTGCCCACAGCGCGTTGCGCCGCAGGCCGGCCGCCTCGATCTCCGTCTCATCCTCGCAGCCGCCGCAGGCGGTAAAGGCCAGGCGCGGACCGATGGCCATGCCAGGCACGGCGAAGGTCCAGCGACGCTCATCCTCCTTGAAGCCATAGGTGGCGCGGCCGTCCTGCAGCCCTCGCGGCACGGCGAAATCATAGCGCCAGAAACGCAGCAGATCGGACGGGCAGGGTTCACCCAAGGGGCCGACCGGTGGCAATCCGTTCCATTCATGCATGAAACGCGGCGGCACGGGCAGGGTAACCCCGCCCACCGTCAGGTCGGGTGGTTCCCCGTCGCCGGCAAGCAGGAACGTTGCCGACACGCGCCAGCGGCCCCCGGACCCTGTCGGACCCTGGCTGCCACGCGCATGCAGGATGGGCCCCAGCATGATGCGGGGCGGCACGGGCCTGGACCGGGTCTTTGGTCGCTGTCTCGGAACCGGGTTATCTGTCATCGGCTCATGGTACGGGTTTTATCGTGCTTTAACAGTTTCCGGCGCGTTCCGCCTATCCTCCAATTGGCGATGCCGCCACAGGGCCATGACGAAATCACAGCGCCGTAACATTTCAATTGCCAATTGGCCGGTGGCAGGGCGGAATATCGCCTCTGCCCCAACATTGCCGCCGTGAAAGTCCGCCTACCCATGGATGCCCGTTACCGTTCGCGTGAACTTGGCCGCAAGGCCGTCGATGTCGATGCGCTGAAACGCTCTTTCCTGGAATGGCTGGTCTATTCGGTCGGCAAGGATGCCAAGACGGCCACCCGCCGCGACTGGTTCGCCAGCGGTGCCCTTTCCGTGCGTGACCGGGTGGTCGATCGCTGGATGGACACGACGCGCGGCGTCTATGCCGCCGATGCCAAGCGCATCTACTATTTCTCCATGGAATTCCTGATCGGGCGGCTGCTGTCCAACAATCTGGCCAATCTGGGCCTGACGGAAGCCTGCCGGGAGGCTGTGGACCGCCTGGGCCTGCGGCTGGAGGAGGTGCTGGAAGCGGAGCCCGATCCTGCCCTGGGCAATGGTGGTCTGGGCCGTCTGGCCGCGTGCTTCCTGGACAGCATGGCGACGAAGAACCTGCCGGCCTATGGCTATGGAATCCGGTACGAATATGGGCTGTTCGAACAGCGTTTCGACAAGGGCTGGCAGGTCGAATATCCCGACAATTGGCTGCGCTTCGGCAATCCGTGGGAGTTCGCCCGGCCGGAAGTGCTCTATCCCATCCATTTCCATGGGCGCATCGAACGCCATGTCGATGCCACAGGCCGCGAACGCCAGCGTTGGGTCGATACGGAGACCGTGCAGGCCATGGCCTTCGACACGCCGGTCGTTGGTTTCGGTGGTGAAACGATCAATACATTGCGCCTCTGGTCGGCCCGCGCGACCAGCGATTTCGATTTCCACCGCTTCAATGACGGCGACTATATGAAGGCGGTGGAAAGCAAGGTCATGTCGGAGAACCTGTCGCGGGTGCTTTATCCCAACGACGCGACGGAGATGGGGCGCGAACTGCGCTTCAAGCAGGAATATTTCTTCACCAGTGCGTCCATCCAGGACATCCTGCGCCGCTATATGCAGCATCACCGCGATTTTGATGCGCTGCCCGAAAAGGCCGCGATCCAGTTGAACGACACGCATCCGGCCATCGGCATCGCCGAATTGATGCGCATCCTGATCGATATCCACGGGCTGGATTGGGACCGGGCCTGGGACCTGACACGCCGCACCTTCAGCTACACCAACCATACGCTGCTGCCGGAAGCGCTGGAGGCTTGGCCGGTGCGGATGGTGGAACGCATCCTGCCACGGCACATGCAGATCATCTACGAGATCAATGCACAGTTCCTGGACGGTGCCCGGCATAGTTGCGATGCCGATACGATCCGCCGTCTGTCCCTGATTGACGAGAACGGGGACCGTCGCGTGCGCATGGGCGGTCTGGCCTTCCTGGGCAGCCACAAGGTCAATGGCGTGTCGGCCCTGCATACCGACCTGATGAAGAAGACGGTTTTTGCCGATTACCACCGGCAGTTCCCCGACCGGATCACCAACAAGACGAACGGCATCACGCCGCGCCGCTGGCTGCACCAGGCCAATCCTGCCCTTTCCCGTCTGATCACCAGCCGCATCGGGGAAGGCTGGATCACCGACCTGGAGCAGTTGGCGACCTTGCGCGACCGGATTGATGATGAGGTCTTCTGCGAGGAATTCCGTCGGGCCAAACGCCAGAACAAGAAACGTCTGGCTGCCCATGTCGCTCGCCATCTGCATATCGACATCGATGTCGACAGCCTGTTCGACGTGCAGGTCAAGCGCATCCATGAATATAAGCGCCAGTTGCTGAACCTGTTGCAGACGGTGGCGCTTTATAATGAGATCCGGGAAAATCCGACCCGCGATTTCATGCCGGTCACCAAGATCATCGCCGGCAAGGCGGCGCCCGCCTATTATCAGGCGAAGCTGATCATCAAGCTGGCCAACGACATCGCAGCGGTCGTGAATAACGATCCGCTGGTACGCGGCCGTCTGAAGCTGGTCATGCTGCCCAACTATAATGTCAGTCAGGCGGAGATCATCATGCCTGCCGCCGACCTGTCGGAGCAGATCTCCACGGCGGGGATGGAGGCGTCAGGCACCGGCAATATGAAGCTGGCACTGAACGGCGCCCTGACCATCGGCACGCTGGATGGGGCCAATATTGAAATCCGCGACCATGTCGGGGCCGACAATATCTTCATCTTCGGCCTGACAGCGGCGGAGGTCCATGATCTGCGCGAACGCGGCGCCTTTGATCCGCGACAGGTGGTGGGGGCCAACCCGCACCTGAAACTGGCGCTGGACCAGATCGGTTCCGGCTTCTTCAGTCCAGACGATCCGGGCCGTTTCCGCCCCATCGTCGACAGCCTGCTGACCGGGGACCATTTCCTGGTCACCGCCGATTTCGAGGATTACCGCAATGCCCACGCGGCGGCCGTGGCGCTGTACCGCAACCGGGCCGAATGGACGATGAAGGCCATCCTGAACACGGCGGGCATGGGCTGGTTCTCCTCTGATCGCACGATCCTGGACTATGCCGCAGAAATCTGGCGGGTGACGCCCGTTCTGCCGCAGGCCGGCGAGGCGGATTGAAGCACGGGCAGGGTGCGGGGGCGGCAGCAGGACCTGCCCGCACCCCGTTCCTGGTTCGGCGTCAGTTGGTGCGCTTCAGTCGCGTGCCCAGTTCCGGCCGCTCGTTCTCGTATTGGTACTGGAAAGATTGCTGCAGCGTGATCAGTTCGCCCGGTGCGCCGACTGCGGCCGTCGGCTGATAACGCCATTTGGAAATGGCATCCATGGCCAGGGCCGCGAATTGCGGGTTGCCCGACTTTTCAAGCACCTTGGTTTCTTTCACCTTTCCATCGGCCGTGGAGACCTTGAATTCCACCTTGGCAACGCCCGACAGCGCCAGGCGCGGCGCGCCGGGCATATCCGGGGCTTCGCGGAACAGGGGCCTGATCTCCCCTTCCGGCACGGGCAAACCCCGTGTGGCCTCCACCATCCGGTCTTCCAGCTCATGATCCCCGCGCCGGTAGGCGATATAGGCCAGCAGTCCATACGTCTTGCGCAGGACCGCCTGGGATTCGGCGACCTGGGTCCCGGCCGCACGGCGGACAATATCCTCGAACAGCGGTACCGCTTCCTCCTTGCGGCCGGCTTCCAGTGTCAGCAGGGCCTGTTCATAATCGACATTCAGGCGCAGCACATGGTCAGGCGCCAATTTGGAGGTCACGGCGGAGGCCCGATCCAGGTAGGACCGCGTCACGACAATATCCTGCACCCGCTTCACGGCGCGGGCCTGATCCAGCAGGGCGCCCAGATGGCCCAGCGAATCCTCCCCAAAATTGCGGCTGTACAGGCTGATGACCCGGTCGCGTGTCGCCTGTGCCGGCTCAAACTCCCCGATGCGGGTCTGGGCCATGGCCAGCTGTTCATAAAGGGGAATGGTGGTGACATCGCCCTCCGGTACGTGCTTTTCCAATGCGGCGATGGCCCGGCGGATGACGGCTGGCGTCGCTTTCAGGTCGTTGCGCTGCAGAAAAATGTCGAGCGCGTTCAACAGCAATCGCTGATGTGACGCCGCCTTGTATGTCGGCGTCTGCTCGTACAGTTCTGTGGCCTGCCAGGCCATGTCGAAGGCATCTTTCAGCTTGCCCTCGTTCATCAGGGCGACGGAGGCCTTGTTGGCTTCCTGCCACGTCATGGCTGATGCTGCGGGGGCCATCGACAACGCCAGCAACAATGCAAACCCGTACACCCGCATCGCTTCCCCCCGTTTGGATTGTGGGTGGAAACATATTATCAGTAGGGGGCAAACGACAACAGGCTTACCACCGGTGGCATGAAATGCCGCCGGTGGATCGCGTCAGGATCGTCTTTGCCGGATTTGATCAGCTGGACAGGTTGGAGAAGCTCTGCCGGACGGAAATCACCGTACCCGTGGCACCCGCGGGGGATGTCGGCTGGAAACGCCAGTTCAGGGCCTCCTTGCTCATAAGCGCGACATAGGTCGGGCTGCCCGAGCTTTCGATCAGGCGGACATCCTTCACCCGGCCGTCCGAGGTGGAGATGCGCAGCTCAACCGTGGCCGAACCGGCGACGGAACTGTCATTGATTTCCGGCACCGAACGGAACAAGGGCTGCGGCCCGCCGGGATGGGGCGGAAGGCCACGCGTGGCCTCCACCATCTGGTCCTCCATCTGCGGGTCGCCCTGGCGATGGGCGATGAAGGCCAGCATGCCATAGGCGTCACGGGCCACTGCGCGGGCCGCCTCGCTGTCCGACTGCCGCCCCTGCCGCGCGATGGCGCGCAACTGGCTGCCGGCTGCATTGTCGCGGCCGGCCTCCACGGCGATCATCGCCTGCTCGAACTCCACCTGCAGGCGGATCGGATGCGTTGGCGCCAGTTCCTTGGTCAGGCCGTCAATCCGGTCCAGATAGCGCTGGGCCGTCGCCGGGTCCTGCGCAGCTTTCGCCGACCGCACGACATCCAGTTGGGCATTGATGCTGCCCACGGAATTCGCGCCGAAATTCTTTTCATAAATCGCTGCGACCCGCTCATGCACGGCTTTGGCCTTGGCATGGTCGCCAATGGCCTGATACGCCTTCGCCAACTGATCGTTCAGCGCGATGGTGGTCGGGTCACCGTCGGGGACATGCCGCCCTATGGCGGCCAGGGCCCGCGTCAACATTTCGGGCGTCTTCGCCTTGTTCTGCGTTTGCAGGAAAATATCCGCGGCATTCAGCAGAAGCTTCTCATGGTCGCCGGCCTTGTAGGTGGGCGACTTCTCATAGATCTCCGCCGCCTGCCAGGCCATGTCGAAAGCCTGCTGAAGCTTTCCTTCCTTCATCAAGGCCACAGAAGCCTTGTTCGCCTCCTGCCATGTCGTCGCTGCCTGAACGGGCGCGGCAAGCAGTAGAGCGCAAGCTGCCATCGGGATCAATTTCGTTGCAAACATGCAACCTCCGGCGAATGTCAAGTAACATCTGCAAGGGAACGTACGCTCTTTGCTGCCACGGCTCAAGACTTGAAAAGTTTGTCATTGGTGGTTTCTTGTCTTGGCGGGATTTTCTTTGCGAATGGTCATGGCGCCGCGTCCTGCGCCCGGCGCTGCCCAGCCCTGTGCAGGCCGTTGACGATTTCGCTGGTGCAGGATGCGGCGTGCCTGCATATTCCGGCCCGTACCGAGTGGCTGTGGGGCCCCCGGTGGCTAGCCATGCCACCACAAAGATACGCCCCGTATGATTGATGTCGGGTCGTGTCGCCGCCCATCTTCCGAGATGGCGCTGCCCTTCGCTTTCCGAACAAGTCGAGCCGCTCAAGCGCAACCGTCGGCGCCGGGATGATCCCGTCGTTCGATACCCCTTGCGCTCCCTGACCCGCCAATCCTGTGGTTCGGCGGCGGGCGGAGCGTTCGTCTGTTCGAAGAAAGTCTGTTCCTTGACCATTTCCTTTATCGATCTCGCCCTTCCCGAACACCTGATGCAGGCTGTTGCCGAGCTGGGCTACACTACCCCCACCCCCATCCAAGCCCAGGCCATCCCGGCCGCCCTGAACGGTCAGGACGTTGTTGCTTCGGCCAATACCGGCACCGGCAAGACGGCGGCCTTTGTGCTGCCCGCGCTGGCACGTATCGCCGCCTCGCCGCGTCAGGCCGGTTCCTGGGGCCCGCGCGTCCTGGTGCTGACCCCGACCCGCGAACTGGCCAGCCAGGTGCTGGAGCAGGTGCGCGTCCTGTCGAAGTTCGGCCGCATCCAGACCGGTTCGGTGCTGGGCGGCATGCCCTATCGCGCCCAGATCGAGATGCTGCGCCGCCGCGCCGACCTGATCGTCGCCACGCCGGGCCGTCTGATCGACCATCTGGAAAACGGCAAGGTCGACCTGACCTGTGTCGAGATGCTGGTGCTGGACGAAGCCGACCGCATGCTGGACATGGGTTTCCGCGACGCGGTGGAGCAGATCTCCAGCGCCTGCCCGGCTGAACGCCAGACCCTGCTTTTCACCGCCACGCTGGACCGCACGGCGGAAAAGCTGGCCAATGCCCTGACCAAGGACCCGGTCCGCGTCGATGTGGCCGGCAAGGCCGTGACCAACACCTCCATCGAGCAGCGCTGGCTGCGCGCCGACGGGCTGGACCATAAGCACAAGCTGCTGGGCCGCCTGCTGGAAGATGAGGCCTTCGCCAAGGGCATCGTCTTCATGGCCACCAAGGCCGATTGCGATGTGATGGCCGATAACCTGTCCGAACAGGGCCACCGCGCCATGCCGCTGCATGGCGACATGCAGCAGCGCGAGCGTAACCGTGTGGTGCAGTGGCTGCGTGACGGCCGCATCAATGTGCTGGTCGCCACCGACGTTGCCGCCCGCGGCATCGATATTTCCGACCTGTCGCACGTCATCAATTTTGATCTGCCGCGCGTGGCGGAAGATTACGTGCACCGTATCGGCCGTACCGGCCGCGCCGGCGCCACGGGCATTTCCTACAGCCTGTTCACCCGCCATGACCGCAATCTGGTCCGTGCGATCGAGCAGTATACGGGCCAGCCGCATATGCAGACGACCCTGCCGGGTCTGGAGCCGATGCCGGAGCCGGAGCGCAGCAAGTTCCGTCCCGCCGGCGGCAAGCCGTTCGGCGCCCGCAGCAATCAAGCTGGCAAGCCCTATGGCAACAAGGGCGGCTATGGCGGCCAGCGCCGTGAAGGCGGCTGGGGTGGCGAGCGTCGTGAAGGCGGCTATCAGGGCGGTGAACGCCGTGAGGGCTTCCAGGGCGGCGAGCGTCGCGAGGGTGGTTTCCGCGCCGAGCGCCGCGATGGCGCCGTTCAGGGCGAACAGCGTTCGCAGAGCGAGCGTCTGGGCGGCTTCCAGGGCGAAGGCCAGCATCAGGGCGGCGAACGCCCGCAGCGCGCCTGGGCGCCGGATGTCAGCCCCGTGGCCGGCGAAGCCCGTGGCCCGCACCCGCACAAGGCCAACCCGTACAAGCCGCATGCCGGCAAGGGCCGTCCCCACGGCCATGGCGGCGAAGGCCGCGCCGACTTCCGCGGTGATGCCGGTCAGGCCGGTGAAAAGCGCCGGGAATTCCGCGGCGAGCGTCAGGGCGAAGCCCGGGCGGAGGGTGGTGCCACCCCGACGCGCCGTCCGTTCCGCCAGGGTTGAGCCTTCGGCTTGTTAGTAAGTGATGCCTGAAAAAGGCCCCGGACCATAGGTCCGGGGCCTTTTTGCTACCGGTGAGGTGGTTGATAGCCAATAATAAATAGTTTTTTATTCTTTTTGAGGGCACTGACGTCGCGGACCGCCGTGTCGGTTAGGGAGAGGGTGGTTAAGTTGGTGAGCGCCGCCAGCGGGCTGACGTCGCTGACCGCCGTGTTGCCGAGGTAGAGGAGTTTCAAATTTGTGAGCGCCGCCAGGGCACTGACGTCGCTGACCGCCGTGTTGTCGAGGGAGAGGGTGGTTAAGTTTGTGAGCGCCGCCAGGACGCTGACGTCGCTGACCGCCGTGTTGTCGAGGGAGAGGTAAGTCAAGTTTGTGAACGCCGCCAGGGCGCTGACGTCGCTGACCGCCGTGTTATCGAGGTAGAGGAGTTTCAAATTTGTGAGCGCCGCCAGGGCACTGACGTCGCTGACCGCCGTGTTGTCGAGG